>DNPP01000290.1:4873-17438 GCA_003501365.1 Bacillota bacterium | reverse complement strand
AAATGTAAATCAAATAAGGAGTTGGAAAAGATGTTTTTTCACGACAAAAAACCCTTACATGAGATCTTGATTAGCTCCGGCCTTAACAAACGCATCGGGCTTTCCTTGGACCGGCGCCTATATCAATGCCACCGGGGATCTGGTAGCCGATCTGCTCTCCGATATCGCCGCGGAAATGCGCGCCAAAGTTGTTTATGAATATTTACATCGCCAGATCAATGACAACGGGGTCCGCCAAACCATTGATTTTCTTTTGAACCGGGAGGAAGCCCACAATCAATTGTTTCGTAAAGCATTGGGGAAAGTCGCCCAGACAGGGTCGAACAGAGACTTCGGAGTAACCGAGGATTCCAAATTGTATTTTAATCTTTCAAATCCCGGAGGACAAAATTTCGATTTACAAGATATTCACCCGGTTCATTAGCAATTTGGAGAAGAATTTTCGGATTTAGATTGAAAAAAGTCAAACCCAGTTAAACCTTTACCACACCGGTATATGCACATGCAGTTATATACTCTGCCGATAAATTATGGATCACTTCCTTAACCGTAATAATTTCAGTGGCTCGATACCCATTGGTCCCGGAAAAAGCAAAACCATGTTTTAGGTCTCCCCGCCAAGCATTGGTTAAGGCAAGCGCTATACAATAGGGGCTTTTTTTATAATCACAAGATTTAATACAGTGATAGGGGCAGTTAAAGGGTTGATTTTTGCCGGCTGCGACATCGCTGATAAACTTATTTCTGACCGCTCTTCCCAACATACCGACCGGACTTTTAATAATCACCAGATCCTCTGGTTTTGAATCAAGATAGGCTTGTTTAAACTTAAAATCGGCATCGCATTCCCAGGTGGTTACAAAACGGGTGGCCATTTGTACTCCAGCCGCTCCTAATTGTAAAAACCGATGAATATCTGCGCCGGTATAAATACCTCCCGCGGCAATGAGCGGAATCTCTCTCCGGCACCTCTCCTCGAAAGGTTTTATTTCATTCATTACTTGCGGGATAATCTTTTCAAGCTCAAACCGGGGGTCATTAAGCTGTTCGGCATTAAAACCCAAATGCCCCCCTGCCTTCGGACCTTCAACGACAATCGCATCCGGAAGATAATTGTATTTTTCGACCCATCGTTTGGAAATGATCCCGGCCGCTCTGGCCGAGGATACGATGGGAACCAGTTTCGTTTTATTGGTTCCGGCTAAGAATTGCGGTAAATTAAGCGGCAGTCCGGCTCCGGAAAAGATGATATCCACTTCTTCGGCCACCGCTGTTTGTACCATATCGGCAAAATTCGACAAGGCTACCATGATATTCACTCCAATGATCCCAGGGGTCAACTCACGGGCCTTTTTAATTTCCTTTTTTAAGGCGCTGATGCTCGCTGCCCGAAAATCGGTGTTTGAATCAGGATTCAACAATGCGAGCCCAGCAGTGGCGATTACTCCGATTCCCCCTTCGTTAGCGACAGCGGATGCCAAACCGGACAATGAAATCCCGACTCCCATTCCACCTTGAATAATGGGTAGTTTTGCAGTTAAATTTCCAATGGTTAATTCCTTAAAAGTGTTCATGTCTGACGATTACGCTTAATTAATGCGCCTTGGGTAAATATAAATAACTAAAGTCCACCTAATAAACCTCCTGATAGAGCGATTATTTATCAAGCCTTAAAATGCCGGTGAAAAATTGCGATAATTAAAATGAACTTTAGCGTCCACCGCAATACCCGGATAAACCTCATCCCAATTTTTAATCCCGGCAACTTCCATCTGTTTTCGAAAACCAATCGGATCGGTATTTAAAAACTGCAACTTCTTAACAAAGGACAAAACTTGCTGTTGTAGTTGCTTTTCCATTTCCTTTTTAAACAGTTGGTATGTTTTGACCCGGTTGGGAAATCCCTTGGGAATTTCGAGTAATGTCCCTTGAGCATTAACATCAACCCTTATTTTATCTTGATTTTGGCGTCTGATAATCCGTATTTTGGATTTATATTTTACTTTACCAAAGCCAACCTCTTGGCCCTTGACGATGATCTCTTTGTACCCTTCTTCCACTTTATCGGTTAATATGCCGAACAGATAGCTTTCATCGGAACTTAGAGTTCCGACGATTTTATCATTGTTAAATACATTGATTCCCTGTAATAAATAGCTTTTATTCTCCTGGTCCAATCTGATAACCGGCAGATAGGGATCGAGCGTCCGATTGTCGACTCGGGCAATAAAATCCCAGAGTTCAATAGGAAAAGAATGGGCCATTTTTAAGGCTGAACGTTGTTGTTTGCTGATGATTAATCCGGGTTGAATGTCAAAAGGAGATTCAGAACTAATGATTTCCTCCGGTTTTGCCTCGGAAGAGAATACCAAAGTTTGAAATGAGACCATCGGCTGTCGCAAAAAAATGGTCAGCATATTTACCAGATCTTTCCGGGGCACCTGTGGAGAGACGATAATAATCTTTACTTCACCGATAATCATTGATTTGTAAATTCGGTCTTCAAGTTGCTGAATCGCATCAAGCATCGAACTGCTTTCGACGACAAACGGTTTAACCATTGGCTTTTGCCGGTCGGTAAAGTTGGAAGCGGTCTGGATCAAGTTTTTAATGGTCGGGACTTGAGCGCTTAACCGGATCCGGTTTTCCACTTTGTCCACTCCGATAACTATTACCAAGGCTCGCTCTTCAATAGGAACAATATCCCAACAACCGGATAAGCATAAAACCAATAATAAAAGAATTAAACCTAACCGGCCAAATTTCAATAATCTCATCAGTGATCCTTCCTTCGTAGCAGGGAACTGAACCAGATCAACAAAATATAGATCGGAGTATAAATGCTAGCTACTTTTAGTAGTAAACTAGTGGTTTCTAGAAAATTAATCAGACTGGGTATCGCTGTTAAAGCAAATAACCCGGCAGTAATTGCCAAGAGTATTATTTTGGATTGGTTGTTTTTTAAGCCTAAAAATTCGCCCAGACCTTTTGCTAAAAAGATTAAAAAACTAGCGGTAGTGACTAAAGAAAGCGCCAGAAAAACAAAGAAGAACACTGTGGTAATGGCATTTAGAAACAAATAACTGCTGGCAAATTCAGTTATATTCATCAAGCTCATGACCGGCCATTGGTACCGTTCAATTCCTCGGGGGCCGAAAACACCGGCAATGGCTAAGAAAGTTGCTCCTAAGATTAAAGTCCCAATGATTATGGTGAGAATAACTTTTTTAAACTCGTTCCGGATGCTTTCAGTCCCAAAGAAAGCGCTTAAAATCCACACCGGTGTAAAAATTAGCAACCAGAGATCCCATTTTCGCAAATACCCTAAGTTCCGATAAATATTCACCGGATGAATATTTAGAAAATTAATTTCCCGGAAACTCAAAACCAATAAAATTAGAAAAACCGGAATTGCCATCATTAGAACCGAAGATAACCTTCCCAGAGCTTCTTCTCCCAATAAAGCCATATACCCCACGATCAAAAAATAACCGAGAATCGAGACCAATCCCGGTGTCCGAAAGAGAATAACCGTCGACACTTCATCGGTAACCCTTCTCGCCAGTACTACAGTCAACAAGAAAATTAAAATGAACCAAAGCGGTGTGCCAATCTTGCCAATCGGCCCCAATAGCTTATCTCCCAAACCAATGATGGACCGGTCCGGATATTTGATGGCGAGCGATTTAAGGATGAATAAGCCGGTAATCGTGATCAGAAAACCAATAAAGATGATTAAATAGGCATTAACACCGATACTCCTATCGATGATAAACCGATCGAAAGATAGTCCGAATGTTACGAAAGACAACATTAAAATCGGAATAAAAAGTTTACTGGTTAGTCTATCCATAACTACTCCTTGGGATATTTATTGCCCCGGTTTGGTTGATTTGGCTTAGCTGCCCCGGGACGTTTCAAGCGTAACCAATGCGGCGCCCGAACCACCGAGTCAAGGACACCGGTTGTTTGCCATGGGCCCCAAGGCGCCATGTATGGAGTACCAAAAGACGACAGCCCGGAGATATGGGCCAGGATAAAGATCCCGCTTAGGATAAAACCGTATAAACCTAGTATTGACGAGCCAAGAAGCACCATATATTTTAAAATTCGCCAGGTTAAACCGATGGCATAGTTGGGGCTTGAAAACGATGCTATGGCTGAAATACCCACCACGATCAATGTCGGAGTCGAGATATAACCGGTCTGGATAAAGGCTAACCCAACAATAATTCCAATGGTAGACCCTAGTGTTTGATTAGTCCCTGGCGGCAGTCTTAACCCTGCTTCCCGCAGGAGTTCCACCATTATTTCCGCTAATAGTACCTCCACATAAAAGGGAAACGGCATGCCGACCCGGAATCCGGCAATTGTCAATCCCAAACTAATCGGTAGGAGTTGGGGGCTGCTGCCAATCAAGGCAACGTAAAGCCCTGGCATTCCAATGGCTAGAAAATTGCCCAAGAATCTGATCATCCGGATCAGACTCCCCGCCCAATAATCAAAATAATAATCATCCGGGGTTTGATATAGATCATTTAAGGTGACCGGAACAATCATTACCTGTGGGCTGTTATCAACTAAAATCGCGACCCGGCCTTCCAAGATCAACCTGCAGATGTTATCGGGGCGTTCTGACACCAGGGATAAAGGTAGCGCGGTTCGTTTATTATCTTTCATAAATTCTTCCAGGATCCCCGGCTCTAAAACTCCGTCGATATCGATCTTCGCTAGCCTTTTTTTAACTTCCAGCACCAAGTCGGGATTGGTTACATCTTCCAAATAGACAACCGCTACTTTTGTTTGGGAACGGCGGCCAACAATTGTTTCGTCTGCCTTGAGATTAGGATCGGGGAGCCTTTTCCGGATGAAACTTAAGTTGTCATAGATGTCCTCGATAAAACTATCCCGCGGGCCGCGAATTGCTTTTTCGATCGCGGGCTCGGAGGGAAGCCTTTTGGCCATAGAATTGGTTGATACCGCGAACGGCGCTTGGTTTGGCAAGTATACTAGGGTGGCCCCTTTTAGAAGGCTCGCGACAATAAAAGCATCCTGATCCGTTAAACTTCTCCCGCCTGGGCAAAGCTGGCCTCTGTGAGATTCGGCTTATCAAATTGGGTTAGTAAATTCGTAATTGGGGCTGGATTGGCCAGACTGCGTAAAAAAGCAAGTTGAATTAAAGTGCCACTGTTCATTTTAATGGTACGGAGTTCCAGGTCAATTGGGTTGCCGGTTAAACTTTTTAGTTTTTCTGGTAAGGATGCTGCTTGATGAATACTCATGGAATTTAATATTTACACTTTGGCTCCCTTGTATACTTCTGGTTGCCAAACCCTTAAAATGCTATTTTATTGATTAGTTAAGATTTTTGGTTTTGATTTGTTTTTTATTTATGGCTATTTTGAGGTTATGGAAAATTTTGATTTTAATGGAGGATTTTTTAAATGATTAACCGAACTTTACAAATTGAAGATTTTAATTATAATTCGGATATAATCCTGCATGATGGTCCCTCCAAAGATTACAGTCGTAAGGAGGAGAAATGGCAACTAAAAAAACCAAGGCGACTACTTCAAAGACCATTATAAAATCTACCCCTAAAAAGCAACCAAGTTCATCTCCAATAAGTGCCGGTCGGGATGAAAATAAGAAATCCGGACAGATTACCGCGCGACCTCATGCGTCAAAAACTAGAAAAAGCGCTAAAGATCAGCCTTCAAATACTAAAGCATGCATGGTTGTCGGTATTGGGGCTTCCGCCGGAGGATTGGAGGCCATCACCGAGCTGCTAAAGAGTTTACCCAATAATACCGGGATAGCTTTCGTAATCATTTTACATTTAGATCCAACCCACAAGAGCATGTTAACCGAAATTTTGACCCGATTGACTGACATACCGGTCAGTGAAATTAAAAGTAACATCACCGTAGAACCAAACCATATTTATGTCATTCCATCCAATACCAACTTGGTTATTTTACATGGGATGCTTCACTTGTTACCCCGGGTTGAAATATCTCAGCAAAACCTGCCGATCGATTATTTCCTGAGTTCACTGGCGGAAGATCAGGGCAACAAAGCCGTTGGGGTGATCCTATCGGGAAATGCTTCCGATGGCACTTTAGGACTAAAGGCGATTAAAGCCGCGGGTGGCATTACCTTTGCTCAAAATCCGGAGTCCGCCAAATATGATGGGATGCCGCGCCATGCCATTACTGCCGGTAATGTGGATTTTGTCTTACCACCGCAGAAAATCGCCAGAGAGCTGACGCTGCTCGGACGACATTCTTATTTACTGGCTGTCAGAGCTCAAAAAACCGATGACCAATTGTTAAACGATCATGACAATTTAAACCGGATTTTTAGCTTATTGCGTACTGCCACCGGCGCTGATTTTACTTACTATAAACCAACCACCATTAATCGCCGTATTATGCGGCGGATGCTATTGAATAATATCGAGGGCCTTCCCGGTTATGTCAAATATCTTCAGTCTAATCCGGTTGAAGTCAAGACTCTCTCCCAGGATATCCTGATTGGAATTACCAATTTTTTTCGGGAACCGGAAGCGTTCCAACAATTAAAAATTGAAGTGTTTTCAAAGCTGACGAAAGATAGACCAAGTGATGTACCCATTAGGATCTGGGTACCAGGTTGTTCCACCGGCGAGGAAGCTTATTCGCTTGCCATATCCTTACTGGAATATTTTGAGGAACAAAGTGTAAGTTATCCGGTTCAAATTTTTGCAACCGACATAAATGCTGCTGCTATTGAGAAAGCTCGTAGCGGCATTTATCCGGGAAATATTATGCAAGCTGTAGCGCCGGAAAGAGTTAGGCGTTTCTTCAATAAACTAAACAGCAGCTACCAAATTTGTAAAAAGGTCCGTGAGATGTGTATCTTTTCCGAACAAAATATCATCAAGGATCCTCCTTTTTCCAGGCTTGATTTGCTTAGTTGCCGTAATGTCTTGATTTACATGGGACCGGTTTTACACCGTAAATTGATTCCTACCTTCCATTATGCTTTAAAACCTGCCGGTTATCTCATGCTCGGGACCTCGGAAAGCATCGGAACTTTTTTGGATCTTTTTAGCTTGTTGGATCCAAAGTTTAAGATTTATAGCAAAAAAGCAATTCATACGCCGTTGAATTTTGACTTTGACACTATTGAAGAGACAGCAACTAAACTGGAGGTTAGTGGGAGAATGAATAATATCGGAGCTGACTTATGGAATAATTACGACGTTCTCAAAGAGGCTGACCGGATTATGCTGGCTAAATATGCTCCGGCGGGTGTTCTCATTAATGATAAATTGGAAATCTTGCAATTTCGGGGCCTGACCGATCCCTATCTTACCCATTCGCCCGGCCTCGCTAGCTTGAACCTTTTTAAAATGGTTAAATCCAGGTTAGCAGTTGAACTCCAAAAAGTAATTCAGCAAGCGGGCAAGGAAGAACGCCCGGTCCGGAAAGAAGGCCTAGAGGTAAAGGAAAACGGCCAAAGCCGCAATCTTAATATTGAGGTTTTTCCTTTCAAGGACCCTGTCGAAGGAAAGAACTATTTTTTAATTGTTTTTGAGGAGATAATCTCACAAACTGAAGCTATCATGGAACAAACCCAATCTAACCCGGAAGATTCCAAAGGGGGAACCCAACCGGAGGGAACTCAACAACTTAACCAATTAAGACTGGAATTGGCCGCCACCATCGAGTATCAGCAGTCGATTATCGAGCAGCGCGAGGCGACGAATGAAGAACTCCGGGCCGCCAATGAAGAAATTCAATCGAGCAATGAAGAGTTACAAAGCACGTATGAGGAAATGGAGACCGCCAAAGAAGAACTTCAAGCCACCAATGAAGAATTGACTACCGTCAACGATGAACTGCGCAACCGCAATCTTGAATTGAATCAAGTGAACAGTGATTTGAAAAACTTGCTTTCCAGCATTAATATCCCGGTGATAATTTTGGACAATGATCTGCGCATCCGACGCTTTACCACTGTGGCCGAAAAAGTGTTTAATTTAATCCCTACCGACGTGGGGCGACCCTTGAGCGACATTAAACCAAATATTGCTTTCCCCCAATTGGAACAGATGATTTTAGAGGTAATCAATACTTTGATCATCAAGGAACAAGAAGTGCAAGATCGCTGGGGTCGCTGGTATTCTCTGTGCATCCGTCCTTACAGGACCTTTGAGAACAAAATTGACGGCGTGGTGATGACCTTATTCGATATTAACGCCCTAAAACCCAGCTTGGAACAGCGCCAAGAATTTTACGATTATGCAGCTATTGTAGCTACAATCCGTGAGCCGTTTTTAGTTCTTGATGCCGAATTCCGGGTGAAACTGGCGAATCATTCTTTTTACCAAGCCTTTCAGGTTGCGCCATCGGAAACCAAAGATCAACTCATTTTTACTTTAGGAAACCATCAATGGGACATCCCCATATTAAGAGCGCTTTTGGTAGAAGTTCTTCCTAAAAATACCTGTTTCCAGGATTTTAAAGTAGAGCTCAATTTTCCTAAAATCGGGCATAAAGTATTTCTTCTCAATGCCCGGCGGATTGCCGGAGAAGGAAATCTTACCCCATTGATTTTATTAGCTTTTGAGGATATTACCGGACAAGCTAACAACTAAGGGTGATCGTATGCTAAATTATGAAAAGCTTACCAAGGCTGAGCTTATCATAGCCCTCAAATCAGTTCAGTCGACTGTGAATATGGGTGAAAATGAACGGGAGCAACTATTACATGAGTTACAGGTTCATCAAGTCGAACTGGAGATGCAAAATCAGGAATTACGGGAAACTCAACAACAGTTGGAGGAGACCAGTAACCTTTATGCCGATCTTTATGATTTTGCCCCGGTAGGCTATATCAGCTTTGATGATAACGGTTACATTCAGGAAATAAACCTGACCAGTTCCACTATGCTTGGTACAGAACGGTCGCGCTTGATCAATACACCGTTTGCAACCTATGTAATTCAAAGTGATCGGGGGAAGTTCCGGGATCATTTATGGAATTGCAAACAAACCAATAAAAAAGTAACCATTGAAATAGGCATACTTACAAAAGAAAGCGGATTGATTCAGACGCAATTTTCCAGTGTTGCCGTTTATGACACCAGGCGACATATGAATTTATATCGAACGGCATTCTTCGATATCACCGAACGTAAGCGGATTGAGGAGGTTTTGCAAAGGGCCAAAGACGAATTGGAAATTCGTGTCAAAGAAAGAACCGCTGAATTAACAAAGGCTAACGCCACACTACAAACTGAGATTATTGAGCGTAAGCAGGTTCAAAAAAATTTGGCCGCTGAAAAAGAACAGCTCGCAGTGACTTTATTTTCGATTGGTGATGGTGTGATTACTACGGATACGGAAGAAGGAATTGTTTTAATGAACCCGGTAGCTGAAAGTTTAACCGGCTGGACAAAAGAAGCCGCCAGCGGTAGAACAATCAGTGAAGTCTTCCAAATCATTAATGAAAAAACCAGTGAACCTTATAAAGATCTCATAGCCGAAACTCTTGAAACTAGCGAAATTATTAATCTGGAAATTGATGTTGGTCTTATTTCAAGAGATGGTTTAGTGCATTTAATTACATTTAATATTGCGCCAATTTGTAATTTACATAATAATAATGTTGGGGCAGTATTGGTATTTCATGATGTTACCAATCAGCGGCGACTGGAAAAGGAATTTCTTAAAATTCAGAAACTGGAATCCATTGGTGTTTTGGCTGGCGGCATTGCTCATGATTTCAACAATTTCCTGGCAGGAATTTTAGCAAGCACTCAATTATCAAGAATAAAGCTGGAAAAAGGAAAGGAAATTACTACTGATTTACAAAATATCGAGAAGGCAACGATGAAGGCTGCCGGTTTAACCAAACAATTACTTACTTTTGCCAAGGGGGGAGAACCGGTTAAGAAAGTGATGGCGCTTTCGGAATTGATTAAAGATGCTGTTTACTTTGCGCTCCGGGGTTCTAAAGTACGAAGTGAACTTGCAATTGCCGGCGATCTTTGGTTAGTTGAGGCTGATGAAGGACAAATCAATCAAGTGATTAACAACTTAATGATCAATGCCGACCAGGCTATGCCTGAAGGAGGAGTTATCAAAGTAAGCGCCGAAAATATGAAGATCAATTCTAGTAGCGATGAGCGCTCTCTTCAAGCCGGAAATTATGTAAGAATCGCCATCACTGATCAAGGCGTTGGCATACCGGCAGAAAATTTGCCTTATATCTTTGATCCTTATTTTACAACCAAACAGGAGGGAAATGGTTTAGGGCTTGCCAGTTCTTATGCGATCATTAAAAAACACAACGGCTACCTTGATGTTAAATCCGCGCCGGGATCCGGCAGCACTTTTTATATTTATTTACCTGCTACATTCGAAGCAAATGTAGCTGCAATGAAAGAAGCCGAGTCTGTTTTAAAAGGATCGGGGAAAGTGCTGTTGATGGATGATGAAATAAATATTCGAAATAGCGCCGGCGAGGTCCTAAGCTTGATTGGATACCAGGTTCAATTGGCCGAAGATGGTAGCGCGGCAATTGCACTTTACACCCAGGCTAAAGAATCCGGGGTTCCATTTGATGCGGTTATATTGGATTTGACGATTCCAGGCGGCATGGGAGGGCGGGAAACTCTTAAAAAACTTATTCAAATCGACCCCCAGATTAAAGCGATTGTATCCAGCGGCTATTCTGATGATCCAATTATGTCAAATTATTATAAATATGGTTTTTGCGATGTGGTTACGAAACCCTATCGAATTGAAGAAATACATGAAAAATTGCTTACCATTATTGAGAGGAAAACTCATATTCTGATCGCAAAAGGTTGAGAATCAGTTTTCTGGCTTAGGTTTTCTTTCTAGAAGTCTTTCTTACCGCAATACCCCACCCCGTTCAATCTTCGCTTTCACCACCACTTTGAACAATACCTTTTGAATGCCTAATTCCAGCTCCCGGTTATCTTTGGGGCTAAGCTCTTTGTGGTTATTCGCCAAATCACTAAGCGAGCCATTTACATTTATGGTAACTAAAAAATATGGCTCATCTTTTGTAGAGGTCATTACTTTAATCGTCGACTTTCCACGTACATTCCGAAGGGATAAGATTCCTTGAGCCGGCAGGTTCAGTGTTAGATTACCCGTCTGCATTAAACCGCTAAGTAATCCATAACATTGAGCTTCTTCCATATCGAGTTCCCCAGCCAAATGAAACCCGTCAAAAACTGCCCGCCGGCTTCAATATACATACCGTATACATACCGTCTTTTTGATCCAAATCAATTCAAGGGGCATAGGCATCGCTCGCTATATGAATTGCTTTGGGCGCAAATTGGCCGATGGAAATAAAGTAGGTCCAGTCAGTTGTATTTAACCGCTGATTGGGCGGCTCCAACAAACTGCAAACCGGGCAGGGTTTCCTGAACCGGTGGAAAAGCTAAAATATCCTGGGCGGTATGATGATGGGCAATAAAAAGTAGAGCTTGGGGCGGAGCCTTGGGATTGCGAATGAAAAACTCGATCAATGGTCTGATACCACGGCTGGCGGCAGCTTCGCTAATGATAATCGACTTGTTTTGCTCAATGACCAATTCGCGGTATGTTTCAGTTTGTAAAATATTGAGGGCCTTATTGACTGTTTGGGCTGCGATACGGGTAGTGCTAAATCTTTTGTCTGGCTGGGAAGTGGGCGACGAAGGCATCATTCTTTCCGGTAAAGGAATTTAGATAATTACAGAAGTATCTCCTTGTTTATCGATGTCAATCCCTATGTTAAAAGAATGCCGATCCACTTCTTGCAAATCCCAACAACCGGAAAGATTAACAAAGCAAGCGAAGGGATGGTAATCCAAGTTTAACCGGGTATTTAACGAACGGGTGAATCAAAAAGACCGTGGTATTGACAGAAAAACATTCGCCAGGGTTAGCCCGCCGCGTAAAAATAGTCTAAGGGTGGCTGTGCGAAAAGCGGTAATAGATAAGTGGTTTTTATGCCCTGGAGGGCAAATATTCAACAAAGCACCCAATCCTTACGGAAAGGGTGCCGATTTTTTTCATATCATCATAAGCAATTCATCAGGAAAGACTACTTGTTAATTTTAACTGCTTAATTTTTCGATTAAGACAGAGGCATTGGCATTGGTTACAGTTCCACCCGCCAGAGTTTGCAGGGTGACCGCCGCTGTGCTGGTATGGTTTCTCACCGTCAATATATCACCGGCGGCAGCAGTGACAATTACCATGCCGGGATTGGGTTGAGTGCCTGCCCCGGAGCCATAAGTACTGCCTGCAACCGGCGCGCCATTCTGGAAGAGAGTAAACTGGTTTGGCTCCACACCTGCTTCATTGAACCATACTGCATAATCGCCGGGAGTACCAATGATAATTTGAGATGTACCCGGCGCATGGGTAATGGCCCCAACAATGACACCGTTATTACTGTATGTTATATCTGCTTCTAGCGCTACGACTTCAGCAGCTAGATTATAAATATAGGCGTATTCCGATAAACCTCGGATTCCGGTTGCTCCGGT
>DNPP01000290.1:0-4487 GCA_003501365.1 Bacillota bacterium | reverse complement strand
CGGGTGATCCCGCTGGTCCGCTTGGTCCTGTAGCTCCGGTCGCTCCGCCGGGTGATCCGGCGGGTCCGGTTGCTCCCGTGGCTCCGGTTGCTCCTCCGGCCGGTCCAGTGGCTCCTGTCGCTCCGCCCGGTGATCCGGCAGGCCCTGAAGGTCCGGTAGCTCCGGTGGCTCCAGCTGAAACCGGAATTTGAATTAAAACTTGTTGCAGTAGATGAAGGTCTGCTAAAAGCGGATTGAAAGCAATGATCTGACCGGCTGAAGTCGCTTGCCGGGTGTGGATCTTTTCGCTGATCACCGATAAACTATTGATAATACCTTGGATATTGCCTTGATTAAAAAAAATAATCGCCAGATCGATATCCTCTAATAAGAGGTTTCTTAGGAAGTTGTCGGGTATTTGTAATATTTTCCCCCTGATTAGTAATAGTTGATCAAGAATACTGAGATTCTCGTTGGGCATAATCCCACCTCTCTTTCGTTTGTAATATATTATAAGTGCTTATAGGAAAACGCTCCCAGGCAAATATCATTTTTAAATTGCCGTAAATTATAGCCCTGTCTCATTATTAATATGAATATTAATGGCTCAAATAGCTCACTGAGTGAACTGAGTAAAGAGCATAAAGAAGCGGTGGTGAAAGCAAAGATTGAGCGAGGTGGGTACTCTGGTAAAGAAATGAGGGTGAAGAGATGATTGGCTCCCAGAATTATTTTCATCCTTCCGTTAGTTCCAGGCGCAGTTGAGGCGCCCGATTATCCTTGAGAAAAAGAAGATGTGGAACCACCCAGTTGAGAACTGCTTATAATCACAAAACACCTAAACCAGCATATAAATTAGAAAAATATTAATGGGTAAATGCAAATTGTTATGAATAAGAGGTGCACCGATGAAACAAGGAAAGTTAGCTAATGACTTTTTTCAATGATACGGGGGCTTTGGGGAAGTTTAAATATCACCTTAACAGCTTCGAATCCGTAGGGAGAACATCTATTTTATAGCAGTTTTTGTTCTTTCAAACTTAATTTTACCATTGACTATTTCTTCAAAGGCACTTGTGACAGGTTTGATCGAACACTCATCATTTGCACGTCCTTCTTCAAGAATTTGGCGCGCCCGTTTGGCTGCAATGGTTACCAGTGTGTATTTATTGTCGGCATACTTTAAAAGCTCGTCTAATGGCGGATGAATCATTATTTTTCCTCTTTTCAATAATTCAGTTTTTACGATTACCCGCATCATCGATCATAGTGTCCACTGCATTTTGTTTCTATAAATTAATAGAAATTTTAAAGAACATTTTCCTTCCATCACAAAACCAGTAAAACCTGATGAACTTGACCATCATCGAATAATGGAATGGGAGAGCCGGGTGGCAGTGATTTTCCGTCCAACTCCAATCGACTGCAGCCGCTCTGTTTTCCCGCCGGATTTTTTATTAAAATCTGATAGGTCGTTTGGCCAAACCGGTATTTAATTTGGTATTCGCGCCAATCCTCAGGGATACATGGGTTTAAAAATAAATTGGCGCCTTTTTTCTGTAGTCCTAAAATCCATTCCAATCCGGCCTGATACATCCAACCGGCAGCGCCGGTGTACCAAGTCCAGCCACCCCGGCCGACATACGGCGGGACTGAATAAACGTCGGCTGCCATTACGTAGGGTTCAACCTTGTACCGCTGGACCTCATTATGGTTTCGGGCATGGTTGATCGGATTTAGCATATGAAATAGTTCATACGCCCGGTTGCCCTCGCCAAGCATCGCCCAGGCGATAATTGACCAGACTGCGCCATGGGTATACTGGCCACCGTTTTCGCGTACTCCGGGCGGATAAGCCTGAATATATCCCGGACTGGGCGATGTACTATTAAAAGGCGGTGTCAATAAATTGATCATCGAGTCCTCCCGGGAGACCAATTTTTCGTCTAATGAGTTCATCGCCGTTTTCGCTTTTTCCTTGGACGCTGCGCCGGATATTACAGCCCAAGCTTGAGCGATGCAGTCGATTTGGCATTCGTTATTGATACTGGACCCCAATGGCTCCCCATTATCGGAATAAGCCCGCCGGTACCAATTACCGTCCCAACCGGACTGGTTCAACGCTGCCGCTAATTGCTCAACTGCCGTCCGGTATTTTTGGGCCGGCGCCTCATCGCCCCGTTCCAGGCAAACCGGAATCATTCCCTGACAAACGGTATACAAGAACCATCCCAACCAGACGCTTTCGCCTAGCCCCTTTTTCCCTACCCGGTTCATCCCGTCATTCCAATCCCCACCACCCATTAAGGGTAATCCGTGGCTACCCATATGCAAGGAATGATCAATCGCCCGCAGGCAATGTTCATAAAGGGAAGCTTTCTCTTGTGAAATCTTGGTCAGTCCGTAATGTTCCATTTCAAGTTCCTGTAAAGGCTCGCCGTCTAAAAACGGGATCAATTCCTGCCATAGATTATTGTCACCGGTATGCATGGTATAACGTAAGGCCGCGTAAGGTAACCAGAGCAAATCATCGGAAAATCGGGTCCGAATACCATAGCCGGTTTCTTCGTGCCACCAGTGCTGAACATCACCTTCCCTAAATTGATGGGCGGCATGTTTCAGTATTTGGGCTTTAGCCAGTGCTGGCTTAGCATGGAGTAATGCCAGAGAATCTTGTAACTGATCCCGGAAACCATAGGCTCCGCCCGACTGATAAAATGCGGAACGCGCCCATAAACGACATGAAAGAGTTTGATAAAGCAACCAGCGGTTTAAAAGCAAATCCAACCCAGTATCCGGCGTATAGACCTGAACTTGGCCTAACAAATCATCCCAAAAGTTTTGCGCGTCCTGGAGAACGGTGTTCACCACCGCAGTTTGCCGATATGATTTCAAGTATCGGCGCATTTCCTGATCAGATTTGGCAGACCCGATAATGATCGTTACGGTTTGGGCCTCCTCTGCCGCCAGATTTATTTTTAATTGCATCGCACCACAGGGATTATATCCTGACCCGGTCCGATTGGACAGAGCCTGTCTGCCCAACGCTGCCGGTTTAGCTAAACTTCCGCTACGGCCAATAAATTCCGCCCGGTCTCCGGTCCAGCTACGCTCAATTTCAGTTCCTTCGGCAACCATCTGCAAAAAGCCAAACTGCTCCGGAAAGTTATCTTGATACGCATTATGGGCTACCAGCGCCCCGCTGTCGGAGTCAATCCCGGTATTAATATAGCGGGCTGTCTGATTGCGGCTGACCCCCAATACCCATTCCAGATAATAGGTAATTGCCAAGCGGCGAGGTTTTTTACCCGTGTTGCGTAATGTTAATTGGATAACTTTAAGCGGCTCGTTCAGCGGTACAAAGTAAGTTCCGGTTTGCTCGATACCCTGACTCAGATGAGCAAAGACAGTATAGCCTTGACCGTGACGAACCGTATAAGGCTGGTCATCGCGAATGGGTAACGGCGTGAAGGTCCAGATCATTCCATTCTCCTCATCCCGTAAATAGCAGATTTCACCGGAGGGATCGAGCACCGGATCGTTGGACCAAGGTGTTAATTTAAATTCCCGGCTATTAGCCGCCCAAGTATATCCGCCCCCGGATTCCGATATCTGAAAACCATATTTTTGATTGGCAATCACGTTAATCCAGGGTGAAGGAGGGAGATCTTTCGCTTTCAAGGTAATTACATATTCCGACCCGGAATTGCTAAAGCCACCCCAGCCATTAAAAAATAATAACCCTTTGGGCAGGGACGTAACCATAAGATTCGAAGTCACTTGCTTGGGCAATAAAATCTGACGCTTGGCGGGTAAGAGTTCGTTTTCCGCTTTGGATTGTAATTGCTTCTCCAAATTTCCACCACTACCGCGCAGTGAAATTCGGGCTACTGTTTCCAATAAAATTTGATCCACTTCCGGCATCAACCTTCCGGAGCGTAGGAAAACGCCACCCGGTTGGTCCAGGTTGTTGCGCTCGGAACTCGTTTCAATCAAGTGCCGTAAAGCTTCTTGTAAAGGTTGCTCATAACTGCCTTGAAAGTCATTTAAGATCACCAGATCAACTTTCATACCTTTCAAACGCCAGTATTCGTGAGCTCGTAGGACTGTTTTAACCAATGATAGCTCTTCGGGATCGTTCAAACGTACCAGGACAATCGGAAAATCTCCGGAAATCCCATACGGCCAAAGCCCTGATTGCCCTTTGCGATTATTCAGCGCAAACTGGACCCGCCCACTACGATAAGGGTTAAAATAAAAAAGTTGGGAAGCCATCCATTGAAAAAGGTTGGCTTGTTTGGAAGTCAAGCTAAGATAACGTAATTCAACCCGGGAACGGGTCCACGCCAGCTCAAATGTTCGTTGGAAATAAAGCGCCCCGTGCATCTGTTGGATCATTTCCAATGGTTTTTCTCGTGAGGCGGCGATCCCGGGTACAAAATAGAACCGGGCCGAGGCTCCCGGTGCTAGTTCAACCCGGCGGCGTCAGCAGAAAACGGGATCAATCA
>DNPP01000472.1:3077-5247 GCA_003501365.1 Bacillota bacterium | reverse complement strand
CCGCCATCGCCAAAACAACCCAGATTTTTGGTCGGAAAAAAGCTAAAACAGCCCAATGTTCCGATTGAGCCAACCAACCGGTTTTCAATCGTACTCCCCAAAGCCTGGGCGGCATCCTCAACAATTGCCAACTTGTATTCCTTGGCAATCTCGGTTAATTTCAACATATCGGCGGGAAATCCAAAGAGATGTACCGGAATAACCGCGCGGGTCTTAGCGGTAATTTTTTTGCGAACTTGCTCCGGATCAATGTTATAATCGTTCTCCTTCACATCGGCAAATACCGGCACCGCTCCCACCCTACCGACCGCACTGGCTGTCGCAAAAAAAGTAAAGCTGGGGACGATTACTTCATCGCCCGGTCCGATTCCCAAAGCCAATAAACTAAGGACGAGGGCATCGCTACCATTGGCAACAGTGATAGCATACTGAACGCCTAAATAAGCGGCCATCTTGGCCTCAAATTCCTTTACCTCATCGCCTAAAATAAAATGGCCATCTTGCAAAACTTTTTGAAAGGCATTGGTTAAAGAAGGTTCTAATGACCCATTTTGTCTGGTAATATCAAACGCGGGAACCTGCAATCCGACTCCTCCTTGGTGTATCTAATTTAATAGAAGTTTTATACTCGATCAATCCCTACACGGTCTGAATTAACGAAAGCCGATTGAGCCATACATGAAAACGATATTTGGCGCTCGTCACCCGAAATCCATTCTTTTCATACAGATTGATGGCGGCGTAATTGGTGATCTGGGTCCCTACCTGAAGATAACGATACTTTTGGGCAAGTGCCTCATTAATCGCTTCATCAATTAGGGTTTGCCCAATTCCTTTCCCTTGCCAGGATTCAGCCACAGCAATCAAACGGATGACCAGTGTTTCTGTTCCAGTCTCGGCCTCAGATTGGGGTTTGAGTGAGATAAATCCCAATACTTGCCCCGCTTGCTTAATAATTAAAATTTTTTCGGAACTTAGGAACGATTCCTGCAGCCAACTTGGATAAAACTGTCCGGCCTTGACCCGATCAAAATGGGGGTCTTGAAAAAAACGGGAATTTCGAAAAGCAATCCGGGCTATTTCCAATATTTCAGCTAGATCGCATTGCTTAGCCTCGGTTACCCGGTACTGTAGAGGGTGTTTTTTATGTTTAGCGGAATCAAACCAAAAGGTGAGCAAAATATCACCGATCTCTCCGCCCAGAGCGGCGATGCTATTGGCAATCTCTTGATGAGAGACATCAAAAGGGCAGTATAAAAATTGATAGTTTTGAGCACGGGCTGTTTCCAGCGTGCGTCGCCAGGCTATCTCCGAAAATTCCCGGTTTTCAGAAAGAACGGGTAGGATCACCCGACCCATCTTGATCCCAAAAAACTTGGTGTCCCAATCCAATTCACCTACTTGATAAGCGGCAGTCGGCAATTTGCTTCACCTCAAAACCTTTATTGATAAACTCCTTTGCCGGAGATCAACCGGCCCATAGTAGCGATCAAAATCTTCACATCCAGTAACAAGGAGTACTCCCGGACATATTGAACATCCAATTGCAAACGTTCCTTCCAGGGCAATTCATTTCTCCCTTTTACCTGAGCCAGTCCAGTCAGGCCCGGTCTTGCCAATAATTTTAAACTCTCATCCCCGGTATACATTTGCAAATGTTCCGGCAAATCCGGACGCGGACCGATAAAACTCATCTCACCCTTAATAATGTTCAAAAGTTGGGGCAACTCATCAAGGCTCAAACGGCGTAACCATTTGCCGAACCCGGTATATCCCCCCAGATTTTGGGTTAATGCCAGTGAACCATCAGGATTCCGCGGTATACTACCGGTATGATCGCCGGGAGTCATCGTCCGTAATTTAAGGATATAAAAGAGCTTGCCGCCACGTCCGGGACGCAGTTGCCGAAAAAAGACGGGACCCGGTGAGTCCAGATATAGTACAATCCCCAACAAGCCAATCACTATCGAAACCGGTATCAATAAAATTAGTGCCAGCACAAAATCGCAACCATATTTAATTATCCATTGATAGCTCGGCTTATTTTTCATGGTCGTAAATTACCTGTTCTAAAACCTCGCCCATCCGGGCGGCCAATTGGACCCGATCTCCAAATGCTCTTACATAGTGGCAGCCGTTCGCTCCCAACTCCCGGCGGTAGCTGCCATCA
>DNPP01000472.1:477-2800 GCA_003501365.1 Bacillota bacterium | reverse complement strand
CAGTTTTTGCAAGACCTTCGCCAGATCGGTATAGTCTTCCGGCCTCACTTGAATACCCGAACCGGCCTCTTCCACCAGCCTTCCGGCTTCTCCGGCGATGCAACAAACCACCGGCAATCCAACCGCCATGTATTCATATAACTTATTGGGGCGAACCGTCTTAAAAACATCAGTATTTTTAAGTGAAGCGATCCCGATATCCGCCGCCTGAAGTATCTCCGGCACCTTCTCCGGTGCGACCGGATCCTCGATGCAAATATTGCTTAATTTTAATGCACTCAATAGTTTACAGAGCCGGGGCTTGTCTGACCCATCTCCAAATAACACAATTTTGAGCGGGCTTTCTTCCGGAAGGACCTGGGCGGCCTTAAGCAAAGTCTCCAAAGCGTTAGCCGGTCCATGGGCGCCTACATAAACCGCGACAACCTCCGTTGCCGACCAACCATACCGGGCGCGAATCTCATTTCGTTTTTGATTACTAATCTCAGCCGGTAAATTTGCTCCCAACGGGATCATCGTAATTTTGGAAGCAGGAACCCCATGTCTGATAAGATACTCCTCCATCTCGGCGGCAACCGCCAGAATGTGATCGGCGTGTCGATACAGAAATCGCTCTAAAAACCGTAACCAGCCAATGACGAATTTATTTTGAAAACCCATGCCGATTATGGAATCGGGCCATAAGTCCTCCACATCCAAGACAAACGGCACTCGCTTAACCCTGGCCAACAACCAACCGCAAAAAGCCGATTCTAAAGGCGGCGTTACAGTGACCACGGCCCCAGCCGACAAAAACAAGCCGCGCCAGAAACTAGTAAAGGAAAAAATCAAGATATTCAATTCTCGTAAAATAGAATTCCCTTGATAAGGAGTGCTCCATACCCATTTTAGGCATACTCCCGCTTCTTTTGCAGGCGGTTCTTTCAAATAACCGCGCAGATAATGATTGAACCGACAGCTTAACAGCTGGACTTGCCAGCCCCTGTTTACCAGACTGGCGGCAAAGTCAAAGTTCCGGGTTGGCCCGGGCCATCTGGGAATGGAGGCATAATGATTGATCAAGATTAACCGTGGCTTGTTCATGTCCCGACCTCCCTCTCCAGACGACGATATAAATTTACCAGGTTTTGCTTAGCACTATCCCAATTATACCGGATGGTAGCGGCCTGAAAACTTTGTTCCGATTGCCGTTGCCAAAGATCGCCCTGAAGGTATCCACTTAAGGCTCTTTGAATCGTGGTAACTTCAAGATCCGCCAAAATGGTGCCGCATTGATGGCGGCGAACAATGGCGGCGATCTCTCCGACATCCGTCGTGAGGATCGGCCTGGCGGAAGCTAAGGCCAAAAAAAGCAGATTCGGAGCACTAAACTGGTTATTGGCAAAACGATTATCGATCCCGTAATAGACTAAATGGCACTCGGTAATCAATTTCCGCGCTTGTTGTTGCGGCAAAAATCCTCTAAATACAATATTGGCGTTGGTACCGGCCAATTCCCGTAATTTAGGCATTTCCGCACCATCTCCTACAATCTGAAACTGGTAACGAAAATCTCCGGCAACCGCCTGGATCACGGGAGCAAGTAAGCGATCCCGGTTTAGTCCCCCGACGTAGATAATCTTTAAAGGCGATTGTTCCTCCGGCAGGGCCGGTTTGGTGGAGTTTACAGTTTTATAATTGCCGACGATTACAACTTGGCGTGCCTTCATCTCTCGGTAATGGTCAGCCAAGATCTCTCCCACGGTAATTACCCCGGCAGCCCGTGGTACCATTGAACCTTCCATTTTCCTAATAATTGAAACCAGCCAACCTGGGAAGAGATGAGCCACCATATCCGGATAAGATTCATGTGCATCGAATATCACGGGAATCTTCTTTTTACGACCGGCCTTTAAACCGGGTTGTAAGGTATCCAAATCATGGCAATGAATCCCGTCTAGCGGATGCTCCATTAAAAAACAAACCGCTGCCTTCCAGAATTGCCGAAACTTAAATATTTGGAGCGGCCCTCTACTATACATGGTTTGAATCCGGGAGCGCACGATCTGAATTCCCTCATAATTTTCCGAAGGGGGCAATTTTCCGGTGCGATCCCAGGCAAAAATGGTTATTTGATGGCCTGCTTCTTTTAAAGCCAATGCTTCAACCGCTACCCTTGGATCAGGGGCAAATCCATTCGAAAGCAACATTACGATCCGCATGTTTCTCCTCCGTTTACCAGAGCCCGGTAATATTGGAGCATGGGGTAAAATTGCTCCTCCCAGATGGCCCGTTCCTGTATAAGCCGGCGGTTAATCAGCGCCGCCTGTTGACGCAGCCTATG
>DNPP01000472.1:0-149 GCA_003501365.1 Bacillota bacterium | reverse complement strand
CCGTTCACTCCATCGGTGATCCAATCATGATACACCGGCAGGTCGGCGAGGACAGGCAAACATCCGGCGGCCATCGCTTCCAACAGGCTAACCGGAGTGCCGTCACTTTTGGGAATACTAACCATCAAATGGCTGGCGGCCAAGTACTT
>DNPP01000011.1 GCA_003501365.1 Bacillota bacterium | reverse complement strand
CAAACCGGAGTTTCTGGTCTGCTGAAGAATTAAGCCGAAATCATTCTCTCCCAGGACTTGTTTTACCATTAAAACCCGTCCTTGAAGACCCGACCCCACCCGGGGATCATTTTCAGCCGATAAATTGGCAACATCTCCATTTACGACGGCAATCAGTTTTATTTTGCCGTTAAAATTGAGCGGAGTGACCTCATAGCAAATTGCTGCTTGATGTTGGTGAACAAAAGATATCATGCGCTGAATATCAATTTTAACCTTTTTCCCCAGCGGTGAAGACCAGATTAGGCTGCGGCGCAAAATTCCTTCTTTAAACGACAATGTCCTCCGGTACTCGGTTACTTCTCCCGCGAGCATCGTGAACTCCTCACCGTCAACAATCAGTTTGATTAACTTAGAATCGGCGACATTTAACATGGTTTGGCTTTTATCGGGATAGCCATAGGCTATTTCAGGGTATTTAATGACCTCCGATTCATAGAAACCATTAATATAGGTACCATCTTTTCCAGGCCACTCCGGCCCCGAATAGCCCTCTTCAAAAGTGCCGCGCATTCCGAGATAGCCGTTTCCCAGCGCAAAGATGGTTTCATTTTGGAAATTATTTGCGATATCGAATTGTTCTTCAACGACATCCCATTCATGATAAGAAAAATGAAGCGATTTCATGGTTGTGTTTGCCATCGGGAATCTCCTAACGAGTGAATTTACCGGGTCATTTATCCTTTTACAGCTCCAGCCAGGATGCCCCTTACGAAATATTTCTGAAAAGCCAGGAAAATGATTAACGGTAAAAGCATTGAAGCGAAAGCGGCAGGTGTCATGATGTTCCACCCCGAATCCAGCGAACCCAGCAAGCTGGTAAGTCTTACCGTAAGAGGACTCAAAGCGGGATCGCCCAGGACCACCATTGCCACTAATAAATCATTCCAAGTCCAAAGAAACTGGAATATCGCCAAGCTGGCAAAGACCGGTTTGGACATCGGGGTAATCAGGATCGAAAAAATCTTCAAATTGTTAGCCCCATCAATCTTTGCCGCTTCGATTAGTGAATACGGCAATTGGGCGAAATAATTACGGAAAAGATAGATGCACAGCGGCAGCCCAAAAGCGGTATGGGCTATCCAGATTCCGGGAAAGGTTCCATTAAGGCGAAGCCCTTTAAGGGTTAATAAAACGGGAACCAGTACCGTCTGCAAAGGCACGATTTGCATAGCAATGATTGTAATGAACAATAGTTTGCGGCCGGGGAATTTATAAAATGAAAGTGGATATGCAGCCATAGCTCCGATTAAAATCGGTATAATTGTAGCCGGTATTGCAATCGCGAGCGAATTGATAAAACCGCTGCCAATACCCTTACTGGCTAAAACCGTCCTGTAATTTTCCAGAGTAAATCGTCCGGGATGCAGGAAAGCAGACCACCATCCCGTGGTGAGCATATCGCCGATCGGCCGGATTGAACTGATAAATAACATAAAAGTCGGGGTTAACCATAGTAATACAATGATGATCAGGACTGTATTAACAATTACTTTCCCCCATTTCCAATGGGTAAATCGCTTGATACATTGCCGGATCCCTTTTTTTCTTTTTAATTCAACGGTATTTTCTTGCGCCAACATGGTTATCCCTCCGCTTCTCATTCCCGGACGCTTTCTTCATAAGCCAGATTACGGATATTCATAAACAATATCGGAGTTACCGCAATAAATAAAATTACGGCCATTGCCGAAGCGTACTGAAAATTATTTAGATTAAAGGCAGTCATGTAAATCCGGTTGGCAATAACCTCACTGGAATTGAACGGCCCACCCTGGGTAAGCGCATAGATGATATCAAAAACCTTCAGTACCCACATGATCATTTGGGTGATTACCAGGATAATTGTTGAACGAATCACCGGAATTTCGATTTTAAAAAAGGTTTGAATACTCCCGGCGCCTTCGATACGGGCCATCTCAATCAATTCAAGCGGGACCGACCGTAAGGCCGCACTGAAAATTACCGTGCAAAAACCAACTTGCATCCATACCGCAGCGAAGATCAACGCTAAATTTACCAGATCCGGCCTGCCTAAAAAGGCGATCCCTTCAAAATGATTTTGCGGAATAAGATTCACGCTTTGAAACAAGTTTATCAACCCGTGAATCATTGCATTGATCGTTCCGGTATTCACGTCTTTAAAGTACATAAAATTCCAAATTACCGCAGCGGCGGCACCGGATATCGCCATCGGCAAGAAAATAATCGTTTTGGCTGTCGTAGACCATTTGACCCTATCTGCCAGTGTGGCGATTAATAAACCCAAAATTACCGTGAGCGTTGTAAATAAGAGCAACCAGATAAGATTGTTTTTAAACGCAATCAACATGGTATTGTCTTTTAACATATCGCCGTAGTTTTTCAGGCCGGCATATTCTTGACCGCCGCCTTCCTGTTGTTGGAGTTTATGAATATTCATAATCAACAATTCGGTGGTATCTTTTACCGTCATGTCGGCGTTGATATCATCAGGCGCAAGGTGGATCTTATATTGGGTCAGATTTTTATCAACCGCTCTTTTCCAACCCGGGATCTGTTGAATTAGGTCGTTACGACCCGCTTCTTTACCGCTCACGTTTTTCAAATCGAGCAAAAAATGATCTTTAAATTCACTCTCACTGAAAGTCACTTCTTGGTGCAGGCTAAGATAAATGGTTTGAAATGTTGGTATCACTAAAAAGAATAAAATCAAAATAATGGCCGGTAACAGCCATAGATAATAGCTCAGCGATTCATAGATGCGTTTTTTCTTTCTGGTTTGTTGCTTGTTTGCAAAACTGGTCATATCACTCACCGCTCCCCTCAAAAGAAAAAGGTGGCCCCAAAAGCTTTACCCAACTGACTTTTGGGGCCGGACTACTATAATCTAGAAATTAATAGTTCTTTTTGGCTAATGCTTCCATATTTTCAAGAATAGAGTCAAGTTTCGATGGATCTTGGATATATTGCTTGCAAGCATCCCAATATCCGCCTTGATTACCCACCGCCGGAGGCATCAAGTCGGAGGCGTCAAACGCATAGACTTCAGCCTTAGTTAGAATACTGGCGGAATTTTTACTAACAACATTCGGATAGGCATCCAATGAGACTCCTTTATTCTGAGAGAGGAAACCATTTTTTACTGCAATTTCATTTGCTTGAACCGTTGTAAGGTACTTCATCAACTTTTTAACTTCCGGTTTATTGGAAAAAGCGACAAAAACATCGGCACCGCCAACAACCGGAACGCCATATTTGGGATCTATCGAGGGAAATGCAAAGAAATCCATGTCTTCGCCGAGTTTTACGCCCGGAAGCTGAGAAGTTACAATACCTCCCATGAAATCGCCTTCATAATACATATAGGCTTTGGAATTTTCTTGGAATACGGCTACCGCCCCGTTTTGGAAAGTGGTTGCCAGGGTACCGTCGATTCCGCCGGCTAAATTCTTGGGGTCGCCAACGATTTGGCCCCAGGTTTGGAAGGCTTTTTTCACAGCGGGATCGGTCCAAGCGATCTCATGGTCAATCCATTTCTGATATACTTCCGGGCCGGCAGTCCGGATCATGATATTCTCAACCCAGTCACTCAGAGGCCAACCTATATCCGAACCGATGGACCAAGGAGTCTTTCCGGCGGCGACAATCTTCTTATCAAGGGCGATTAATTCATTCCAGGTCTTTGGAACCGCCCAACCGTTTTTCTTAAACTCTTTGGGATTATACCAAATCACCGACTTATTGGCGACTTTAAAATAAACGCCATAGAGTTTCCCACCATAACTTCCGAGACTGACCCAAGTTTTGGCATAATTTCTAAGTTCATTCTTAGAGAGATAGTTTAACGGCATAAGTACGCCCTGTTTGGCAAGTTCCTGAAGTTTACCGGGGTTTGGCAAAATTGCAATATCCGGCAGGGTTTTGGCTTTTACAGCTGTGGCTAATACAGCATTTAAATCACGGGTGGTATTAAAAGTTACCTTCACTCCGGCGGCATCGGCAATCTTCATAAAGGTGGCCAATTCACTCCCACCCCAGGTTCCGGTGATGGAGACGGCGGAACTATCCCCAAAAGCGCTCTGTACTAAAAAAATGACTCCCACCAGCATTAATACGAACAAACTACCGATGATCTTTTTTCTCTTCATTTCATCACTCACTCCCCCACATCAAATTTGAATGGAATCGTTTCCAATATGACCAAAAAAATTTTGCCCCCTCTTTTATATGAAACATCCATTCGTTTATATATTCATATTAATAGAAACGTTTCCAAATGTCAACAATAACCCTTTTGATTATCGATTTTTTCAAAAATTAGCAGCCCGCTTTGGCGGGAATGTAAAGCGGGTCAAGTGGAACGTACGATCAACTCCGGTTGGATACATTTGGATAGTACTTTATTATCACCGCTTATGATTAAGCTCATGATCTGCCTTGCTCCCTCTAGACCAAGTTGATAAGCAGGTTGTCGAATCGTAGTAAGCCCTAAATACTTAGATGGCACCGTGTCGTCAAATCCAATGATATTAACCGGACTTTCCAATTCACGAAGGGCATTGATGCCCCCATAAG
>DNPP01000455.1 GCA_003501365.1 Bacillota bacterium | reverse complement strand
AAGGATCTGGGAACCGGCTTCTTCCCGTCCACTCGGGGCCAAGAGGGAATTCAAGGCCATCATTTGCTCTCTTCCCAAAGACCCGCCGGATATCAAAGGGAGGTTTCCCTTGAACATATCTATGACTGGCAGCAATATCGTTTAATCGTTCAAGGCCGGGTTGATGGTTTAATTGAATCGCCAACCGAAATCATCATCGAAGAAATCAAGACCACATATACTGCACTTGCGGATCTCGCCATCGATCGCTATCCATCCCACCAGGCCCAACTCCAGCTTTATTTATATTTCTACATGGCAAAAAACCCCGCGCTTAAAGTCAGTGGGCGTTTAACTTATCTCAATCTTGATGATCTCTCCGAGCGAACGTTCCCGCTGGAAATCTCTTTCGAAAAAGTACAGCAACTTTTCAGCCAGCTTGCCCAAACATTTTTAGCCAGCCATCAGCAGCGGCTGAATTGGTTAAAAATCCGTAATAACTCCATTGCCAACCTGAATTTTCCCTTTTCAGAACGGCGTTTCGGCCAAGATGAATTGATGGATACAGTAACTCAAGCCTTGGAACAAGAACGTGACCTTTTAGTTGAGGCCGCTACCGGCATCGGAAAAACCATTGCCGTACTCTACCCGGCTTTAAAACATTTGGCCCAAACCGATCGCTTTAGTCAAATCTTTTTTTTAACCGCCAAGACCGCCGGAAAGGAAATCTTAAAAAAAACCATCACCACTGCTCAGGCCGGGGGCTTGCATTTACGGACAGTTTTTATTGAAGCGAAAGAACGCGTCTGTCTCCTGCCGGGCTCCCATTGTCACCCTGCCTATTGTACTTATGCGCGGGATTACTATCCTAAATCGGAACAAGCCTTGCCGAAATTGCTGGAACAGGAATTAATCGTTCCCGAACTGGTATTATCATATGCCAAACAATATGATATCTGTCCATTTGAGTTGTCGCTGGATCTTTCCTTAATGGCCGATTTAATTGTCTGTGATTATAACTACGTCTTCGATCCCGGAGTCTATCTACGTCGTTTCTTTTTACATTCCGGCCGTAAAGACTTTCTCTTTCTGGTGGATGAAGCGCACAATTTGGCCGCCCGCGGCCGCGACATGTATTCAGCCACGTTAAATCTTCAAAGTTTGGTAGATTTCCGCAACCGGATTAGCGGCATCAATTCCAAAGTGGCTGCTTGTTGCAAAGCCGTAGAAAGCTTTTTTTCAAGTTGGCTTTCGGAGATTACTGAAGAAAGACGTCCTGGAATTCGCTTGTCCAACTTGCCTGATCTGATGGAACCCGCCTTAGAGCGTTTGGCTGCAGCAGTGGAGCTGCAATTGCGTCAAAGTATGCCGCCTGAACAACGCAAACCAATTCAAGAATTCTATTTTAATTTAACTGCTTTTATCCGCATCGCGGCGCTTGTTAATAAAGATTATGCCGTCTATGTTAAACAAGAAGGCGAAATAACCTTTCTACGACTTTTTTGTCTGAACCCGGGGCCGTTATTACGGCGTCGGATCGACCAGGGGCGTTTGGCGGTCTTTTTTTCGGCCACTCTTTCCCCGCTCAATTATTTTCAAGAATTGTTAGGCGCCGGTTCCGATTATTTGTCGCTCCAAGTATTTTCGCCGTTTCCCCGCGAGAACCGGCTGTATCTCCAAGCACCGGGTATCGATACCCGCTACCGCAGCCGCGAAGCATCCGCGCCCCAACTATCCCGTTGCGTGGCTGATTTAGTCACCGCTCATACCGGTAACTATCTGATATTTTTCCCTTCTTACACTTATTTAAAGGCAATCTGGCCTTATTTAAACCAGCATCTTAATGGAAAAGCCAATATTTATGCCCAATCCGCCGCAATGAAAGAAGGACAGCGGCGCGATTTTATCAAAAAAATCAGCGCCGCTGGAACCGAGCGCTCCAATGTAGGTCTAGCCGTATTAGGGGGACTATTCGGCGAAGGAATTGACCTCCCCGGCGAACAATTGATTGGAGTCGCCATCATTGGCCCCGGCCTGCCGGTGGTTAGCGATGAGCAGGAGCTAATCCGAATGTATTTCGACGAACGAAACGGCAATGGGTTTTTATTTGCCTATCTGGTACCGGGTTTAATCCGGGTGATTCAATCCGCCGGACGAGTCTTCCGTACTCCGGAAGATAAAGGGGTGGTTTTATTACTGGATGACCGCTTTTTGGATGAACATTACCAAGAGTTGCTGCCTCCGGACTGGTTCATGCCCGGCCGGGCATTTTCCAATCCCAATTATAAACAAGTTTTACAGGAGTTTTGGCGGAGCTAACTAGTAGATCAATCATCATTAAAATGGCAGTTTTATGTCGTCTCCACTGTTCATCCTCCGGCAATAACTCCAAAGTAATCACCGGCTTATGCTGTTCCACTCCATAATAGGTTCCCAGCGAACCCGGGGTTTTATAACCCAGTTCCTTCCGTACCGGTAAACCATTGGCCTTTGAGATCATCTCGGCTACCTTCAAAGCCGGGCCGTCGAAATTTACACAACCGAGTTCGGAATGAAAAGCCGTAATTATTCTCGGCCTAAATTGGGACACCATTTCTAAAATCGCAACGGTTTCCGGCTCAGAAGCTGCAGATTTCCCCGAGTAACAATTTTTTCCAAGATAGCCGGTGCCAAAATCTTTGGTGGGAAAGTTGCGATTGATATCAATACCTCTGGCATTGACTCGGGTACCAACTGCTAATCCATCAGGGTTGGCAACGGGCATTACCACAACCCGGCCTTGGCTATCCACCGACTGGTTTGCCGATAGATAATTAATGAGCTCCTCTGCCAACTCAACTCCCGGTTCTTCATCACCATGGATCCCGCCGATCACCAGCGCCGTCGGCCCCCCATTCCCGAAAAGAAAACTCTTGATCTTCCGCCCTTTAACGGAGCGAAAAGTCGATGATTCCAAAGTCGCCCCTCCCTCCTTGGCATCAATATTCTCATCAACTCGTACTATTGCTATTGCACAGGAATGTTGCATCTGCTGTCTCAATATCTCCACACCTTAACAAAGTAGTGGTAATTAAATATTCTAAAACCGCTCCACCTGTGCCCTGTTTTTGATTACCAAACTCCTGATTAATCGCTTTTCTGCCTGAGTCACAACAAATCTCTTGCGGTGCCACTTTAGGAATGTATACCTGATTCATGAATCCGAAAATAAAAAAGCAACGATCATCCGAAGATAATCCTTGCTTTTTATTAAAACTACGAGCAGTCGCTTAATGTCATCCGGTTAAATTTACATATTTTGTAAAACATCAATGGATGCCTATTTAACCTAACCCTTGCCCTTCCCCTCGATGCGATTTCGAATGCAACTTCAAGTGGAAGGGTATCCCTGGGCTTCGCAGGCTTCTTAAAACTCTCATTTAATCATACATGTATTTAGTCGCCAAAAGTCAAGGTTACCCTTCCACCGACATAACCCAATATGAACACTTCCCGGGGGAAGGGCAAGGGTTAGGTGCCTTTAGACTCCAAATAAATCGCCAGGATGCCTATTGACCTAACCGGTTACGGATTTGCTTTTTCAGCGGTTTTCGGCATCGCTAACGGGATTAATACCGGATGTTCTTTTAAATGTCGGTCAATCATCCCTTGAATCAAATCATTGATTTGCGGAACCGGTAAATTGATGGTTAATTTAAATTTGCTCAACTTAGCCCACCAGCTCTGATCGGTGGGATTGAGATAGAAATCGAAATCCGCCTGCATTGATCCGGTATCGGGAAATTTCAAGGATTTACCGGAGTCCTTTATCATAAGTGTCGATATACCGGAAGTTATCTGTGCCTGCCCTGCGTTGGCATCAAAGAAACGGCAGTTTATCCTATTAAAATCTGCTTCTAATGTGCCTCCGGGCACAGATTTGGTAATCTTCGGGAATTGCCCGGCGGCATCTCCGGCGACTAAGGCCTGATTCACAATATCGGTTAAATTATCATTTCTAAAAACCCGGTATTGCTTGCGTTTTTGTTTGTCAGCCCAAAACTCTTTGCCTTTCAGACTCTTATTGATATGACCGGTTGTAAAATTCAGCAGCAAATTGGTCAAGATTTGACTGGAATGCAATTTCCCTTCAATTCCCTGACAATACCCGCCAAATTCCGGAGCAGCATCCGCTTCGCCACTTACCCGAACTTCAAACCCCAGGGTTCCTGAAATATCCCTGCCCTTATCCAGTACGGTAAAATTAAGCGACAGTTTACCGCTATTCATATCAAATACTGCATCATTTAGTTTAAAGTCGTTAATATCCGGTGTCCCATTCATAACCGCTTCTTTGACAGCCGGTTCTTGCTCCCGGATCATTGCCGCAATATAATCATTCAAAACTTGGGTATTCATATGTTGAAAATTCAGTGTTGGATCTTGACCCTCGGCACCGGCAATCACAATTGCAAACAAAACGACCACGATTAAAAAGACATATTGGATACGGATACGGAAACGGAACCATTGGACCAAAACACTCCCCTCCTTTGATTGAACAAATAACCGCAACAAACAAAAATCCGGCAACTACTTGCCGGATCATAATAAACTGTTTACATACTAGGGGCTCGGCCACCGCCACGACCGCCACGCTTGGCATCGGTATTTTTACGCAAATCCGATTGTCGCTCATCCGAATCCTTCATAAACTTAGCCAACTTATCTTCAAATGTTTGTTTATTCTGGGGTGGTTGTTGTCTACGCTGTTGTTGTTGCTGTTCTGAACGCGGCTGTGCCTGCCTGATCGAAAGACCGATTTTGCCTTTATCGAGGTTCAAAACCTTTACTTTGACCAGATCATTCTGTTTAAGAAACTGATTAACATCTTTAACATACTCGTCCGCAACTTCGGAAATGTGCACCAATCCGGTTTGCCCGGTGGAAAGTTCAATAAATGCTCCAAAAGTTGTAATACCGGTCACTTTACCGTCAACGATCTGGCCAACCTCTAACGACATACTCCCACAATTCCTCCTCTTTGACTTGGCCTAATGGCCACTGACATAATATATTATAACGTATCCGGAAAAGTGTTGTCAAGACAAGCCTGCAGACTTCACCTTTTTTAAACGCAATATATGAAAATCCGGATTCATTTCGAGTAAGGAAGCGCGTTTTTTCCAATCGTTGTCCGCATAAACCGGCCTAAAAGCATTATTTATCCGGATGTAAATTTTCTCCGGTTTGATACGATATTGGGGCCAGAAATCAATCTGAATCTGATCCTGAATACAGGAACAACTGCAGCTAATCTCACCGAAGTAAGTAATCATCCGGCTAATTTTTAGTTGTGGACGTTCCCAAAAATTGCTGGTAAAAATCCCCGGGAATAATGATAAACAGCTGCCCTCTTCAATGACAAAAATGCTTCGGACCAGTAACAATAGTTGATACAGTACCTCAGGGTCATGGCCATATTCGCCGATGCCATTCTTAGTTAGAGGGTGAATCCGACCGGGGAGACTCCAGGTGTCTCCGGCTGCCGCAAAAAGCAATTTTAATAACTCGGTATAATCATATCCTTCCCGAATCAGTACCTGTCCTGCCCGGATACTGAGTGCCAGATCAATCCCTTGAAACTCAAACGGAGAGTATATGCCTCCTTGAAAAGAATATTTCTGCAAAACAAAATCCAGGGTATCTCGAACATAACTATTGCCTTGTTCCCAAAGTCTCAGGGGATAAGCTCCCGCCAAGTTATAAATTATCCCGGCGCCATAATCACAACTTTGCCGCAAAGATATTACACGGATACCCCGGCTTTTAATATTATCCTCAAGTAATCCGGTTAATTTGGACCACAAAGCCAAAAATTGCTCCTTAAAATTGTGGGACTCCTGGGTCTCCCGTAAAGCATTGGCTAATCCCTCCAATTCCCTGAGGGCTGCGCAATACCAGAGACATCTCTCGTAAAAAAAGTCTTGGCTTGAGTGCTTTTCCAAGCCAAAATCAGCGAGTAAAATCCGTTTCACTTTTTGATGCCAAATAGCGTAACCGATACGTTTTAGGGTCGACCAATTTTTTTCAATAAAATGATGATCGGCAGTAAGCTTAAAATAGTCGGCAACGCCCACCAAAAGTTGTTCCGGACGTATATCGCCGTTATGGATCAACCCGTCCCAAGTTACTTGTTTTAAACATTCTTTCAGACAATTTCGACTCCATGAACCATCGGAAAAACGGTTGAAAACAAAAATCTGGTAAATATTTGCGCAATATGGCCAGTGATTAAAAAATCTCAAATAACCTAGGCTGGCAGCCAGTAACTGATCAATTGCCGTATCAGTGCGAATCCGGTTGAGACTATTTGAAACATCAACCATTAAATTCTTTTTAGCTAGAAATCCCCGAATCCCATTAAAATTTTTCTTATCGCCAATCAATAACTTTATTGCATTTAATTCCGCAGGGAGGCCTGAAAATCCGACCAACCCGGTACCCAATCCATCCTGCGCCAGCAGTCCGGCGTTCCCTTCTCCCAACTGAAAATACTCAGTTACATCTTCCCGGATACCATCGGTGAAAAAACAATGCTGGGGCTCTTTTTCGAAGAAAATTACTTTGCTTTTATTGATTAATAAATAATTATCTTTATATTCCATTTGCCGAATTGCCGATAATCCATTGAAATCCCAAGGCCGAATCACCAGATATATGGCGCTCAGTTTAAGCTGATCTTCGGAACGGTTTACCAAACTGATGTTACAAATGATCCCTTCATTAACGGAATTGGCAAACGGTAGCAGCTGAGTTTTACAAATTCCATGCTCATAATAGCTTACGGTTTCAATGCCCGGGTCAGGAGTCCATCTTTGGAAAACTTTTTCAAACCCCCCCGGCGTCAATAGCCGTTCACCGGTATGCACCCATATCTCAAACGATAATCGCAGCCTGGAATGGAATAATACCCCCATCCGATCAATAAACAATACTTCTCCGGCGGTGCCTCCCCGGATGGCCGTCCAGTTACGATAACTTAGATTACAAAATGTGAGTCCGCCAAATACATAGGTCGGCAGCAACGGATTATTTTGCCTTGTATACCAATACGGCAAAATCCAATCCCTCATCTTATCGCTTATTAGCCGGCCGGCATCCGTACTTGACTTGACCCGGACCCGCTGCAATAATTGATTACCCAACAAGAAAAATCCCCCTGACATGTCATATTCTGCACCTGGAGAGAGATTTTCATGATAACGATTTTTACTTTCGTTGTCCAAGGCCTTTAATCAATACCCAAATCCCGGCTACAATCAAAGCCCCTGGAAATACATAATCTTTTATTCGACTGAAATATCCCAACCTTTCCATCAGGATAACCACACCTACGCCAATAATCAGCCATCCCCAGATAAAGTGAGATCTTGAGATCGAAACAGCTGCTTTTTTGTTCTCTGCGCCCTCCTCGTTCCCAACCGATTCTTCCGGGGCCGGAGTATTTTTTTGATCTGTTATCGAGACAACGATCAACGCGATAAAATAGGCAATAATCGCCGGAATCCCCATCCAAAAAATTGCCACAATCCATAGTAAACGAATTATTGTTGGATCAATATTGAAATACTCACCCAATCCGCCGCAGAGTCCACCCAAAATCTTATTTCCCGCCGAGCGTTTCAATCTATTTTGAGCCATTTGGATCTCCTATCTATCCACTTTTTTAGTCAGCTTCCAAAAGAAAAAGCTTCCCACTAATAGTGTACTAAAAAACGTATAAATTTTCCATAGTAAAACAAAAGTCCCGATTCGAGCAGCTCCGGTTAAATTCTTAAATAAATAGACCAGTATTAATTCAGAGCCGCCACTTCCCCCGGGAGTTGGGATAAAGATCTGCGCAAAATTAAACAATAATTGCCGGCCGATGAGATCAAAAAAGGAGATGGTTTTGGCCATCGCCCAGAATATCATCGGAGCTATAATCAGATAACAAAGCCAGTAGAAGACGACAGCGGCAATGGCCCAAACCATAGTCAACGGATGTTGCTGGGATAACAATGACCATCCCTCTTTAAACTGGTTCCACTCATGGTGCAAATGTTGACGCCAATCTTTGTGATTAATGAATTTTCGTAGCTTTACTATCCAAGACCATTGTCTGACCCTTAACCAAAGTTTGCTGTGAAAGAACAAGAACCAACAAATGATCACCCCGCCTAAACTAATCCCCAATATGGTAAAGACGGGTCTTATCTTGGTGAAATGCCAATTATTATTGGGGATAAGCTGAATATTTATCAGCAAGGCAACCGGAATCAGAATCAAAAACATTAATGTGTTCAACCCTAAATCTACCACCGTTAGTACGGTAGCAACGCCTATCGATATGCCTTGCTTATGCAGCAAGTAGATTTGCAGTGGAGTCCCTCCTGAATTAAACGGTGTAACATGTGCGATAAAACAAGTAGCCAGATAAAGCTGTAAATAATAAAAAAATTTTAGATGAATCCCCATACTCCGCCCGATAATATACATTCGTGAAGCTTTGGCCAGCCACATCAGAAATAAGGCTCCAAAGCCCAGCGCGATATAGAACCAATTAATTCCTACAAAACTTTGCCGCAATGGCACCTTGACAACAACTCGAAAAATCAGATAGATACTAACAATGCTAAATAGCAGTGTATACCAAATGCCGCTACCGACTTTACGTCCTTCCCGCATACGACGCCCCCCTTTGTTCTCCAGTAAAAAAGGGAAGCAGAAGCAGTTCCCTAACCACACTTGTTAATTCATTAATAGTAATTGCTTCCATACAGTAGGCTTTTGAGCAACGGGGCACATATTGCCAAATACCTCCGCCAAACCGATAACACGGACTACAGGATAAGCCCTTATAAATGAACCGGTGAAGCGGTGCCCGATAAGGATAAAACTGCCTTGGATCGGTCGGGCCAAACAGTCCTATAGTCGGTATATGAAGTGCTGCCGCCAAGTGTAAAGGGCCGGAATCATTACCGATGAAAAGCGAGCACTGTTTCAGCAGGGCGGCAGTTTCCGCCAGTTTAAGGATGCCAACTGATGAAATAATCCTAGGAAAAAGGGATTTAATGATCAATGATTCTTCCACATCCTCTTGACCGCCAATCAATACAACCTGCAGCCCCAAGGAATCCGTTAAAAAACGGATTGTCTCAATAAAATTAGTAAGCGCCCAGCGTTTGCGAATGAAAAAATGTCCGCCCACATGAACCGCAACTAAGGGTTGTTCTCCGGAAAACGCGGAACTCCGCAGAAACAGTTCAATTGAATGTTCTTCTTGACTTCGATACCAAAATTCGGTTTCCCGTTCATCACTATCGATACCGATTATCCGTAAGACATCCTGGCACATCTCCACCACCGAACGATCCGCCTTAATAGCGGTGAGGGTAAAATCACTCCAGACCGGAGTGGCGCAAAACCTGGTAAAAAATCCTCCCCGCTGTGATAAACTAACCGCCAAATCAAATCGTTCTTTGCGAACCTGGGTAAGCATTCGTAATAAATCCCATTTTTCGTCGGCGGCTTTCACCTGTAACTGCCAAGGATTATATTTTAAAACTTGCGCCGCTATAGGACTGGCTAAAACAACAATTCGAGCCTGCAAAAAGTGCTTCCGCAAAGCCCGAATAGCCGGTATTGCAAAAATAGTATCCCCTAGAGGGCTTA
>DNPP01000370.1 GCA_003501365.1 Bacillota bacterium | reverse complement strand
AACCTGGCCGGAGCGACTAAATTACGCCCAAGGATATGTATTGGAAATCCTGCAGAAAGTCTGGCTGTATGTAGTAATTGGGATTGCGCTTGGCGGCCTGATGCACGGTTACGCTCCCGCTAATTTACTGACCAAAATAGCCGGGCGTTCTAATCCTTTTGCAGTGCCGATTGCAGTTTTAATCGGCGTACCTCTATATTCCAATGCTGCAGGAGTTATCCCAATTGTAAAAGTACTGATGGATAAAGGAATGGCGATTGGAACCGCTCTTTCATTTATGATGGCGGTAACCGCGCTTTCGCTGCCTGAGGGAATTATTTTGCGGAAAGTGCTAAAACCGCGGTTACTAGCAATCTTTTTTGGAGTTGTAGCCATTGGGATTATGATAACCGGTTATCTTTTCAACTGGATTCTGTAAACCTCGATTCGGTAAATCAAATACATGCAGACTGTTACAATTTTTCTGATAAAGCGTAGGAAAATTGACCCAATCGGGTTTATATACCGAATTCAGCAAGTCTATATTCGGAATGTTTATAAAGTCACTTGCTGAATTCGAAATAAAATCAAGGAGGCTAAATTGAATATGAGTGAAAAATGGAACGGGATTCCCCGTGAGGAAATACCATGGTATCCGACGATTGACCAAGAAAAATGTCTAAGTTGTGGCGCTTGTGTGGATTTTTGCTCACACGGTACCTATGAAATGAATAATGATACCGGAAAACCGGAAGTCAAAAACCCTTATCATTGCGTGGTTGGTTGCAGTGGATGTCAGCCGCAATGTCCCGCGGAAGCGATCTCTTTTCCACCATTGACAATTCTGAAAGATTTTGTTGATAAAAATTAAAAAGGGGGTTGCTCCCATGCTGAAAAAACTATCACAAACGTTATTCGTTACTTTGATTTCAATATTACTTGGAATTTATTTAGGCGGATTTATTTTTAACCAAAATTCCGTGAAGGTTATAGCCGCTACTAAATCACAAACTGGTAAAGTTATTGAGGCAAGTCAAAATTATTTGGAACCCGGCAAAAACAAACGCATGATGATGATCGATTTGGGATCGACCACTTGTATTCCTTGCAAGATGATGGTGCCGGTTATGGCGGAACTTGCTAAAGAGTTGCAGGGAAAACTTGATGTGCAATTCGTCGATGTCAATAAAAAGGGCGATCTGGCGGAAAAATATAAGATTTACGCTATTCCTACTCAAATCTTTTTTGACAAGAATGGTAAAGAAGTCTTCCGTCATATGGGCTTTTTTTCAAAAACGGAAATTATGACCAAGTTAAAAGAATTAGGTTTGAAATGATACTTTCACTTTTAGAATGGCTATCAAAAAGCATAGAAGCAAGTCCGGCATTAGCCCTAACCGCTGCCTTCGTTTGGGGAATCCTAAGTATTATTCTAAGTCCTTGCCATCTGGCCAGTATCCCTTTGGTGATTGGTTTTATTAACGAGCAAGGCCGGATTACCTTAGGAAAAGCTTTTCGGCTATCATTAGTATTTGCCTTGGGAATATTAACCACTATCGCTGCTATTGGAGCGATTACCGCCGGAATGGGCCGGATTATGGGTGACATCGGTAAATGGGGCAATTATTTTGTAGCAATTATCTTTTTCATTATCGGCCTTTATTTATTAGGGATTATTAATCTATCTTGGGGGAACTCAACAGCTCAAAGCAAAATCCTTAACAAAGGTTATCTGTCAGCATTGATTATGGGCTTATTGTTCGGAATTGTATTGGGACCTTGCACCTTCGCTTATATGGCTCCGATGCTGGGTGTAGCTTTCCGGGTGGCGGCCACCAACCTGCCGTATGCCATCATGCTCATGTTGATGTTTGGGTTGGGGCATTGTCTGGTTATTATCCTCGCTGGTACGTTGACTGAACGAGTTCAACAATACTTAAATTGGACTGAAAAAAGCAAAGCGGTTTCAATACTCCGCAAAACTTGCGGAATTCTGGTGATTTTGGCGGGAGTATATTTCATTTATAATACTTTTTGAACGGTCAACGAAAAGCGCATATCCTCGTTAAGGATATGCAAAGAATTTATTCGCACCCAGGCGCCGGGACGGCAATCGAGGATTATATTATTTAATTCTTGCTTAATATGGGTTTAATAATTATCTTATAAAATTAATTGCATAGATAACCAACTATTGCAAGAGGGATAAACTATTATGTTGAATCAAAATTTGGAAACCAATATATCAGCTTTACGGAACTTCGGAGAACCCAACCGGCTAGCCATTATTTCTCTATTAAGCGCAGGCTCTATGTTGGTAGGTGATATTTGTAATGCTTCGGGATTGCCGCTAACCCTTGTATCCCAACATTTGCGTGTTTTAAGAATGTCCGGGATGGTACAGGCGGAACGGGATAATAAAGATGCCAGGGCGGTCTGGTATAGTCTGAATCCTCAACGCATTAAGGAAATTCAAAGTGCTTTAAGCATGGTCTTTGACATGACCAAAATTGTTGACCGCAGGATACCCGAAACTAAACAAAGTCTGAATCTTACTAGAGAAAAATTCAGAGTGTTATTTCTATGCTCGGGAAATTCGGCCCGTTCCCAGATAGCTGAGGCTCTACTACAACACTATGGAACGGGATTGATTGAAGCTCGAAGCGCCGGTACCCATCCTCGGGAAGTTCATCCCCTTACGATAAAGGTACTGGCAGAAATAGGGCTTGATACAACGGGGCTTAAAACCAAACATTATAGTGTATTTAACCAGGAATCGTTTCGTTATGTAATAACGGTCTGTGACCGGGCTAATGAGGAATGCCCGGATTTCAGCGGGGATTATCAAAGGATTCATTGGAGTATTGTTGATCCGGTTATGGATAGGAATGAAGATGAGCTTATCAATGCTTTTAAGCGGACGCGGCAAGAACTTAGCGCTCGAATCGACCTATTTGTCCAGGCTCATCGTTATGAAGCAGAGCGTTTGTCCGGTAGATCTGTTTAATTTAAAATTTGTGAACGCAAGGGTGAATGATTAGAAACTGGCAACTGCTTAACGGATGGAAGTGAAACTGTGAAAAAGAAGGTTTTATTTTGATGTACCTACAATTCTGCCCGTAGTCAAATAGCAGAGGCTATTTTAAGTAACAATTATATCAATCTATTCATTTCAGTAGCAAATTACTAAATTGTGATTTGCACATAAAGGAAAGGAGAGGGTTTTATAATGAGAATCCGAATATGATGTGAAGTCCAGGGTGAAAGCGGTTGAGGCGACCGATTTACCTCGTGAGTTTGCAACTGCGTTACGAAATAGCAAAGCTTAACTGGCTTAAATTATAATAGATAACTGCGAAAGGTGATAAAAAATGAGCAATATTGTGATAATCGGTGGTAGTGATGCTGGTATTAGCGCTGCTTTGAGGATAAGAGAACTGAACCCAGAAATTATTCCAACAATGATCGTCGCTGATAGTTTCCCTAATTTTAGTATCTGTGGATTACCGTATTACATAAGCAAGGAAGTAACTTGCTGGGAAAATTTGGCCCATCGAACCAGGCAAGATATTGAAAACGCCGGGATCAATTTATTGCTTGAACACACTGCCCAATCGATTCATCCGGAGAGAAAACAGGTAAATGTTGTTGATAAATCAGGCGCGATAAAAGCCGTAGATTACGATAAACTTATTGTAGGAACTGGCGCCATATCTTTGAAACCCAAAATAATCGGAATCGATTTTCCCGGAGTGTTCTTTTTGCGCTGGATGCCGGATTGTTTTAAGGTTGACGAATTTTTGAACAAACAGAGCCCTAAGACGGCAGTAATCATCGGGGCCGGATATATCGGTATGGAAATGGCGGAAAGCTTAACCAAACGCGGTCTAAAAGTAAATGTAGTCGAATCCGCCGACTCGGTCATGCCTTCGGTTGACGTTGATTTTGGAATAAAGATTCGGGAGATGCTTACCCAAAATGGAATCACTGTTAATAATAATATAGCGATTGAATCTATTGATAAAATTGGAGATCAACTTATTGTCAAAGGAACCAATAATTATGAAATGGCAACCGATATGGTATTAGTAGCCGTCGGAAGTGTACCCAATACGACACTTGGCCAATCCATCGGAATTGATACCGGAATTAAAGGCGCGTTTAAAGTCAATATAAAAATGGAAACCAATATCCCAGACGTTTATGCAGCCGGCGATTGCGTGGAAACCTGGCATCGAATATTAAAAAGTTACACTTATCTTCCTCTAGGAACAATCGCTCATAAACAAGGTAGGGTTGCTGGCGAAAATGCGATAGGAGGTAATAAGGAATTTGCCGGGACACTAGGCACCCAATCGGTAAAAATCTTCGATAAAGTGGTTGCTAGGACTGGCTTAAATGAGAATGAAGCAAATAAGGCTGGATTTCAGCCGGTGAGTGTTGATTTTGAAACCTGGGATCACAAAGTATATTTTCCTCCAGCAGAGAAAATTTATATTCGAGTAACCGCAGATCAAAAAAGTAAAAAGATTTTAGGAGCGCAAATTCTTGGCACATATAAGACGGAGGTATCGAAACGAATCGATATTTTTGCCGCCGCCATATTTCATGAGTTAACAGTCAAGGAATTCAGCGATTATGATTTAAGTTATACACCACCGTTAAGTAGTCCGTGGGACCCTGTGCAGATGGCGGTGCAAAGCTTAGAAAGAAAACTGTAATAAATTAAACAGAATAGACAATCATTACACTTTTAAAGGCTGTTTTGGCAAATAATAAATAATCGGGTCTAACTAAAGATCATCCCTCATTTTTATGGGAATGGTTTTTTATTCAATCAATCACATTGCAGGGTTTTTTGTTTCAACTTTAACCATTCCTGTAACTTAGTTAAGTCAGCAGTAGATTGTGGCAGTTGCCGCAGTTGTTCAAATACCAGGCTATGAACAAATTTCATTTTTCCTTCCGGAGCAAGAGAGTAATAAACCCATTGGGCTTGTTTGCGATCAGTAACGATTCCGGCATTTTTTAAATAGGATAAATGACGGGATGCTTTTGTCTGGGATATTTCCAAAACTTCCATGATATCGCACACACAAAGTTCCTTTTCATAAAGTAAGTTGACGATACGCAATCTAGTTTCATCAGAAAGGGATTTTAAAATATTTATAATGTCTTTCATCGATTGACCTCGCTTTAAAAATGTAGTATATTTGTATAGCCGAATATGCGCTTGTACAAATATATTGTAAACCATTAATCAGTAACTTGGCAATGGTAATCTAAAAGGAGGTTATACTCATGTCTGAAAGTGTGACAAAAAAGCTGTCATTTCTTGATCGGTATTTAACCCTATGGATTTTTGTTGGGATGTTGGCCGGAGTATTACTGGGAGTTATCATTCCCGGAGTCGAAAAACTCATTAACCGCTTTCAAGTAGGCACCACCAATATTCCCATTGCAATCGGTTTAATTTTAATGATGTATCCACCGCTGGCCAAGGTAAAATACGAGGAATTAGGGGATGTCTTCCGGAACTGGAAGGTTCTTGGCCTTTCATTAGTACAAAACTGGATCGTTGGGCCGATTTTAATGTTCTTTTTGGCGATTATCTTTTTAGGGCATTATCCGGAGTATATGGTTGGCTTGATTATGATTGGCCTAGCCCGATGTATCGCTATGGTCATTGTTTGGAATGAGTTGGCCAAAGGTGATACGGAATATGCTGCCGGATTAGTAGCCTTTAATAGCATTTTTCAGGTCTTATTTTATAGTGTATATGCCTGGTTGTTTATTACGGTGCTGCCGCCGCTGTTCGGTTTTAAAGGCAATATCGTTCAAATTGGTATTGGGCAAATTGCCGAAAGTGTTTTCATTTATTTAGGGATACCTTTTATTGCCGGGATGATCACTCGTTTTTCCCTTATTAAAGTGAAAGGGAAAGAGTGGTATCAAACTAAATTTATACCCAAAATCAGCCCGATTACTTTAATTGCCTTGTTGTTCACCATTGTGGTAATGTTCAGCCTTAAAGGTAAATTAATTGTTCAAATCCCAATGGATGTAGTCAGGATCGCCATTCCGTTGTTGATTTACTTTGTAGTAATGTTCCTGGTGAGTTTTTACATGGGTAAAAAAGCGGGAGCTAATTATCGAAGGACTGCAACACTTTCTTTTACGGCAGCCAGTAATAATTTTGAGTTGGCTATTGCTGTAGCTGTAGCTGTTTTCGGCATCAATTCCGGAGCGGCATTTGCAGCGGTAATTGGTCCTTTAGTAGAAGTTCCGGTTTTAATCGGATTAGTTAATGTAGCGTTATACTTTAGGCGGCGTTATTTTAAAGAGGACTGAACTTTTTTATATAAAAGTAATGCCAATAGTAAGATAACTCTCGCTTTTTAAATTCATAAACTATAATGCATGATAGAGCGGAGGTGAGTCCATGCAACCCAAGAAAAAAATAGGATTCCCACTGTTTGTTGGCAAGGGATATTGTGGTCCGAATTGTGATTGTCATAAATCAGAAAAACATGCTAAAGACGATAATAAAAAGAAATAGTCGCCTTATATTAATTATAAACATTTATGGGGTAATTAGTTATTAACAAGTGAACGAAATAGGTCCAGGATTTTGAGAATTCATTTGCATATTAGCGCATATGTGAAAGTGACGGAGGATATAACAAGAGTCGAGTCACCATTAAGCTTCTTCACCAAATCTAGCACCCAAAACACCATGCAGCTATAATGCCATACAATGCATATAGTAGCATGGTGAGATTTTTGAATAGCATTTAGAAAATAACGGAGACTGTGATGGAGGAATATACCGCTGCTTTTCAAGCACTTTCTGATCAAACCCGCGTTAGAATTATTTGGCTACTTGCGAATATGCAGATTAAGATTTGTGTTTGTGAAATTACTGAAGTCCTCAATGAAAGTGAATTTAAAGTTTCCCGTCATTTGAAAATACTAAAAAGCGCCGGCTTTCTTGGTGAAGAAAAAGAAGGACGTTGGGTTTTTTATTTTTTAAAAAACTCTGGCAATGTGTATTTACAAACGATACTTAGAGCGGTAAGGGCTATTCCCAGAGAAACCTTTATTGTAGAGATTGAAAGATGCAGACAACTATTATTATGTGGGGAGATGAAGAGCTGCAGGATTGGAGTAAATAGTGATGAGTGGAAAACAGCTTTAAAACGTACGATTGAAAATATGGGAGGCAATTCGAATGAAGGTTGAAATTTACGATCCGCCGATGTGTTGTTCTTCCGGGCTTTGCGGTCCAAGTATCGATCCGGTTTTAGTAAAAGTAAATGATGCAGTACTTGCGCTAAAAAAACAAGGTGTTACCATTGAACGCTATAACCTCAAACTGCAACTGAAAGAGTTTATGTCCAATAAAATAGCCGTTGAGTTGCTGCACAAGAACGGTAAAGCCATTTTACCCATAACTATCGTTAATGGAGAAATTTTTAAAACCGGTGAGTATCCGGCTTACGAAGATTTATGCAAGGCTTTGGGCATAGAATCTTTGCAAAAAGGGAAACCAGTAACTTTGAAGTTCAATTAAAAAAATTAAATGGAGGATGTCGACGTGGAAATTACTGAATCCGCAGTACAAGAATTTAAAAAGATGATTTCGGAAGCCAATGCCGGGCAGAATGCAGGAATTCGATTTTTTATAAGTGGCGATGGATGTTGTGCTTCCTATGGTTTGGACATTGTAGAAAACGCTGAACCCGGAGATGAGTCAATCGAAAAGGGCGGGCTTAAAATATTTATTCAGTCTGAAGCCTCTGAAGGTTTATCTGCTGCCACCATTGATTTCGAGCAATCCGGGGAAAATGCCGGCTTTGTTATTAAAGGACTTCCGACTTGTTGCTGCGAGTGTGAGGACGAGGAATAGGAATAGGGTTCGTATACAAGGAGTTAACTAATGACTGAATATTTTTTCTTCTCCGGAAAAGGTGGAGTTGGTAAAACCACTATGGCGGCTGCATCGGCCGTTCATTATGCCTTAACTGGCAAAAAGACTTTAATTGTAACAACTGACCCCGCTTCAAATCTAGCAGATGTCTTCGAACAGCCGATTGGTCATCAAGTGGTTCCAATTAGCGGAGTTGATAATCTCTTTGCAATGGAGATTGATCCGGATGAGGCAACCAGAGAATACAAGGAAAGAATTATTGGCCCCTTTAGAGAGGTCATGCCGGATGATGTGATGGCTTCTCTGGAAGAACAGTTTAGTTCTCCTTGTACTACTGAGATGGCCTCTTTTGATAGATTCGTAGACTTTATGGAAATTGATGAATTCGAGCTTATCATATTTGATACGGCGCCTACAGGGCATACTATTCGTTTACTTGAGCTTCCTGTTGAATGGTCGAAATTTATCGAGGATTCAGCCAAGGGAAGCGGACAGACTTGTTTGGGCCCGGTTCAGGCAATTCAAGAATCGAAAGATAAGTATGATCATGCAACCGCTTTGTTAAAAAACCCTGAAAGAACTACATTTGTCCTGGTAATGCGGCCTGATGAAATTTCTCTTTATGAAACGCATCGGGCTTTCAAAGAGTTGCAAAGTATCGGAATCAAACCCGGAGAATTAATTATTAACGGGATTCTGCCGGAAGAAATATGCCAAATAGAGTTCTTTCGAAAGCAATTTGAGGTTCAACAAAGAGTTATTAAAGAAGCAGAGCGATCGATAACGGGTTTGAAGCGCTATATGTTGCTACGGGATAACGAAGTTAAGGGAATAAACAGTTTAGTTAGCGTAAGTGAAGAATTGTTTTTTAACCGAAAATCTCTGGTGTCGACTCAAACCGCAGATTTAACCTCTATTCAAGATGCGGTCATTGAGAAGGTGGATCTGGAGCGGCTCTGGTTGCCGGATCAAGAAACCAAAGCGCTTTTTTTTACGGGTAAGGGAGGAGTAGGGAAAACTACTATCTCTTGTATTGCCGCGCTTTATATTGCCCAAAAGGGATTTAAAACTTTACTAGTTACCACAGATCCCGCCGCTCATCTTGGGGAAGTCTTTGATTTAAAAATCGGTACGAAGCCAACTCAAATCACAGATCATCTTCATGCGGTGATGATTGATTCCAAGGAGGCTTTTGAAGTATATAAGGAAAAAACCTTGGCCGAAGCCCGCGGAAAATATTCTGAAGATATGCTGGCAGCAATGGCAGAAGAACTTAATTCACCATGTACTGAAGAGATGGCAACCTTTGATAAATTTGCGCAGTTCATTGAGAGTAAAGATTATGATGCTTTGGTCTTTGATACCGCTCCAACGGGACATACTTTAAGGTTGTTAGATTTACCTTTTGATTACGCCAAACAAGTGGAAATGATGATTTCTACCGGTGAGGGTAAATCAGTTCAGGACAATACCAAGCAAAGATTTAAAAATATAATTGAGATGATGAGAGATAAAAGCAGAACAGTTTTCAATATTGTTCTTTATCCGGAAGCCACTCCAATGATGGAGGCTTATCGTGCAATGCATGATCTTCGGAAGGCCGGATTAGATATTCAATTGGTTGTGGCCAATATGGTGCTTTCAAAAAGAGGTTTGTCAAAATAGCTTTTTCCTAAAGAGAAGGCAAATGCAACAAAAATATTTAAAAGAAATCCAAGAAAAGTTTAAGCTGCCAGTCGTTCAGTTTCCAATGATGCAGGAAGAGATCAAAGGTTTAAAAGTTTTAAATCAGGCATTGTTAAATTGGGTTGTCAGAACTTGACAATTTTATTTTGATTCTTATAACTCAACTCTCGCATGTAGAAAACAAACAAAAACGGTTTAGTTGCATGAGATTCTAGCGAATATGAACAAGAGTTGACAAATAGGCTTAAATAATATAAAAACACCCCTTCATTTGGTATAGTGAATTTGCGAAAAAGCACTACCAATCATAAAGAAGAGGTGTTCTCCTACATGATAAAGCAAAATGCTCTTAACAATCAACTACCAAATAAAATTAAAGCTGCTTTTAAAGAACTTCAAATCTTAGAACACCTAAGAAAAGCGGGATTTCGAAAAAATTTGGATTTACCTGTTCATATTTGTTCCAATTAGTATTCACTCTGGTCTTTTATCATAAAAATTGGTTTCAATTGCTTGAAAGCAACAAAAACGAATCTTTCCCCGGTAAAGATACAGTTTACCGTTTTCTAAATCATTGTGGATATGCATGGCGACGCTTTCTTTCATCTTTAAGTTCGGCCACTATAGCAAAAGTACACTCCTTAACCAAAAGGGATGCTTGCCTTATCGTAGATGACTCGATGTTTGACCGTAACCGTAGTAAAGCAGTCGAACTACTTGCACGTTGCTTTGACCATGCTAAAAGTCGTTATTGTAAAGGATTTAGAATGTTAACGTTGGGATGGTCTGACGGCCAAACTTTCATTCCTTTGGATTTTGCTTTACTTAGTTCATCTAAATC
>DNPP01000208.1 GCA_003501365.1 Bacillota bacterium | reverse complement strand
TAGGGGCCGTTAATAAGTCTAGCGCTAAATTGGCGGCTTTCTTGGCCCGCTCTTGCAACTTGGTAATATTGGCTTGCTGGGTTAATACTCCAAGATCGCTCCCGGGTATGTTGGCAAAAGTGGTGGCGGTATCCAGCGATGATTTTGCAGTGATACTATGATATAACATGGAGCGGGGGGTATTGAATATTACATCGGTGCCATCCGCCCGAGCGATACGCCATTCCTCGTCGGTTAGTCTTAAAAGGGTACGGACTGAAAAGCAACTATCCATAATGGTCAACTGGTTATTGATCTCTTTAAGCTTGGTTTCAATCTCCTGCAAACTTAAAGTACCATATGGATTGGCAAGCTGTATTTCCCGCCGGGTATTAAATTTCTTTAGTTTAAAGATCTCCTGATTGGATTCACCCTGAAAACGTTGACTCTGTTCCGCCAGGAAAGCTGCTTTTGCAAATAAGTCCTCTGCCAACTGGACAGTAATCTGATCCGCAGCTGCAAAGCCCATAAATCCTTGGGGTGTAAATATTTGAATCCCCATACCCTCCAAATTGCCACTGCTGGTTTCTTCGGTTTTACCATTATTGATATGGACCGTCAAATCTTTGCGGCTCTGAATCCGCAAAACGAAATAAAGCTCTTTGGCAGCTCCCAGTTTCTTAACTAAATCAATAATATGTTGATAACGATCAACCCTCATTCGGCACCTCTTTTTCTTCAATTGATGAGCAGGACATTTTAGAATTAGCAATAATAGCAATTATTCATTCAATACTTGGCGGGCATGTCGATAATTTGGTTCTCTCACACCTATTATGGTCTTTGTTCTTATTCTCAATTCTCAATTTTCCATCGGTCATTGATTATTTGAATAAGTGTTCAGCCCTGATCTTCGTTTCCTCAGCTACCACTTGAGGGGCAAATGTGTTTAACAAAGATTCACTGAATGATTGTAAATCCAATTGGGGCAACCAAGAGAAAAGATCAACCGTCAAAAAGTTCTGTTCTGGGAATATCTGTATTACTATATAGGATGCATCATTGATCTCCCCGCTGATCCGCATTCCCCGCAAATTAGAGGTTTCAAACCGCCAAGCTGTTGTATGAATGTTCTCAGCGGTGGTTAATCGATTCAATACGGCTTCCAGCTCACCGGGATCTTCCCATAATGCATTTTGACATAAATAAAGATCAGCCATATAATGCCGTCCAAATCCTGTCTTCAACCAGACAACCCTCCCCTTCGGGCCAACATTCATGATACTATCATCATATGTAAGGCGAAGGGAAGGGGGGAAACCTTCTTTTAAATAATGTTTTTAAGCCAAATTTTTATACTCCGACTCCAATTGAGAAATCAATTGCTTCAATTGATTGATTTCCGGTGTTGCCTGGGTAAAATCGGACTGCTTAATTTGATTATGGAGCTGCATTATACAATGTTCCAGATCGTTGACAGTCTTTTCCAATGTATAATTAGGCAATTGCGGTATCTGTAATTCCTGTTCCAACCGAGGTTCGGTATTTAACGTAAAACGCTCACCCCATTTGGGGATGAATGAATCAATATTCAGACGATGTTTTATTAGCGCAGCCAGTTCTGTTTGAGCACCGTTTTCACCATGGACAATAAATATGCTCCGGGGTTTTTGGGTAAAACCAGCCAGCCAGTCCATCAAACCGGCTTGGTCGGCATGAGCCGAAAAACCGCCGATGGAATGAATTTTGGCGTGAACCCCTACTTCTTCTCCCATGATCTTAACTACTTTGGCGCCCTCCAACAGTCTCCGCCCCAGCGTCTCATCGGCTTGATATCCTACAAACAAAATATGGGATTCGGGCCGCCACAGATTATGTTTTAAGTGATGCAAAATCCGGCCGGCTTCGCACATGCCATTGGCGGAGATAATAACGGCTCCTTTGGCGGTGGCATTCAAAAGTTTAGATTGTTCCGCGGTCCGAATAAACTTTAAGTTAGGAAACTCAAAGGGACTTTCATGAGCGGCAAATAATTGCCGGGTCTCTTCATCATAACAGTCAGGATTATCGCGGTAAATCTCCGTCACTGAAACCGCCATCGGGCTGTCGATATAAACCGGTATCCGGGGGATCTGGCCGCTTCGCAGCAGGTTTTTAATATAATAAAGCAAATCCTGGGTCCGGCCTACTGCAAAAGCCGGGATTACCAAGTTACCGCCGGAATTTACACTTTCAATAATGATCTTGCGCAATAAGTCGACCTTTTGAGTATGGTCTTCGTGAAGCCGGTTTCCGTAAGTGGATTCGATCAGCACATAATCGGCTTCTGCCACCAAAGTGGGATCCTGGATAATAGGCTGGTTGTTTTGGCCCAAGTCGCCCGAAAAAACAATTTTGGTAGTTACCCCGTCTTCCGTGATGAAAACTTCAATGATTGAGGAACCTAAAATATGCCCCGCATCTAAAAAACGCACTCTTACCCCAGGTAAAGGTAGAAATTCTTCATTGTAGCTTTTGGGCTCAAATAAGCCTAAACACTGTAAGGCCTCGGCAGCAGTATATAAGGGATTTTCCAAAGGAACACCGGCCCTTTGGTGTTTCCGGTTACGCCATTCGACCTCCATTTCCTGGATATGGCCGGAGTCCGGTAGTACGATTCCACATAATTGCCGGGTGGCTTTGGTAGTGAAAATCTTCTTTTTAAAACCCGATTTCCATAATTTGGGCAGTAATCCGGAATGGTCCACGTGGGCATGGGTTAACAGCACAAAATCCAGTTTTCCAGGGTTAAAAATAAATTCTTGACGATTTAATTGACGGATCTCTTTACTCCCCTGAAACATCCCGCAATCCACTAAAAACCGACCGCCTGTAGTCTCCACCAAGTAACTGGAACCGGTGACCGTACCGGCGGCGCCACAAAATGTTATCTGCATCAAGTTTCCCCCAATCTGATAAAATATTTTGACAAACGTGCCGCTCTCTGCTATACTTATACCTGTGCTTTTCCGGGGTGTGGCTCAGCTTGGTAGAGCGTTCGGTTCGGGACCGAAAGGCCGGAGGTTCAAATCCTCTCACCCCGACCAGGAAAGTCGCTGGAGCGCCAGCTGCGTGTCTCCGTGCCCGTAGCTCAATCGGATAGAGCACCGGCCTTCTAAGCCGGGGGTTGCGGGTTCGATTCCTGCCGGGCACGCCCCATTCCTTGTTT
>DNPP01000316.1:4571-6691 GCA_003501365.1 Bacillota bacterium | reverse complement strand
TAAATATTATAGGAGCGATAACGTGCAACCGATAGTCGAAGCGGTAAATCTATGTAAAACATTTAAATTAGGCAATGATGAGGTTACGGTATTGAATAATATTAATCTTACCATTCAACCGGGAGAGTTTGTCTCCATTATGGGGCCGTCAGGTTCAGGGAAGAGTACGTTACTGTATTTGATCGGCGGTTTGGATAAACCGACCTCCGGGAGTATTAAAATCAACGGGCAAGAATTATCCGCCATGAAAGACCAACAGGAAAGTATCATGCGCCGCCGCAACCTAGGCTTTATATTTCAGTTTTACAACTTGATTCCCAATTTAAATGTGGAAGAAAACATCATGTTGCCGATACTGCTTGACGGCGGACGTTTGAAAGATGAGCGTTATAAGCTGGAACAGATTTTGGACGAAGTGGAACTCTCGGATCGTCGCTACCATACACCCAGGGAATTATCAGGCGGTCAACAGCAAAGAGTCGCCATAGCCAGAGCTTTGGTTAATGAGCCGGATCTGATTTTGGCCGATGAACCGATCGGTAATTTAGACAGCAGAACCGGTATGGAGATCATGAAATTATTGAAACATATTAACCGGGAACGCCAAAAGACGATTCTCCAAGTCACTCATTCAGCGGAAGCTGCCGGCTATGGTGATCGGATGATTCATGTGCGAGATGGAAAGGTGTGGGAGGAAAATGGCCAGGAGAGCGCTTAAATTCGCGGCGATATTTTTATTATTGATTGCACTCATAGGGTCGGTTGGCTGTAAAAGGCAGATCAAGAAAACCGCAACCGTTAAACCGGTTCATGTTAAACAAGTGGTGGAAGCGTTTGGAGTTGTTAAAGCCCGCGATTATAAAGATATTAATTTGGATTTTCCGGCTCAGATCCAAAAGGTGCCTGTAAAAAACGGTCAAAATGTCAAACTGGGGGAACCGTTAATCTATTTGAATATTACTAATTTTACGGCGATGATCAAGAGCAAACAGAATGAATTGAATGAAGCCCGTTTTGAATTAGTAAAGGCCGGAAAAAACCTGGAGGATGCCAGGGAAGTATACCAACGATCCCAACGTCAGTTGGCAGAGCGGGAAAGGCTTTTTGCGGAGGGAACTATTTCCAAAAAAGACCTGGATGACTTCCGGGATATGGCTAAAGAAAAGGAGAAAGCCGTCACCGATATTCAATTAATGAGGCAATCGGCTATCGGCTCCAGTAGTATCGAAGTACAAACCGAAAAGGTGGCGGTACTGGAATATGATTTGAAACGGATGCAAGCTAAACTGAACCAGAGCTTCCTCCAGGGCAACGTGATTGTCTCGGATTATCCCAATGCCGTAGTTTATGATGTAAATTGTGCAGCAGGTTATTCGGTAGGTGGCAGCGATACTTCAACCACTGCCCAGCAAAAATTACTCAGCATTATGAATTTAGATAGTCTGTATATCTCAGCCGATGTAGCCGAAGAATTTATCAAAGATGTTCGGATTGGCGCGGATGTGACAATTTTGCCAGTGGCCGACAACACCCGGAAATATCATGGAAAAGTTATAAGAATCGCCGACATGGCAGTGAAAGAGAATGGTGAAACCAATATTGCGGTAGAAATTTCCTTGGATAATCCGGATGGCTTTTTGCGCCCCAATTTTAATGTGGATGTAGAGATTGCTAAATAAGTATTGGTGGTACAATGCAAATCATTATTAAATTCATTTTGAAAAACATTCAGGAGAAAAAGTTCCGTACTCTTTTAATCCTGCTTTCGATAACGCTTTCGTCAGCGTTATTCTTTGCCTCCACGGCCATTTCAGGGACTATCGAACAAATGTATCTGCAACGAATCAAAAAATATATCGGGACTGCTGATATTCTGATTCATCCCAACGAAAAGTCTCCTTTTGGTTTTTTTCATACCGCTCAGGCTATGCAGTTTCCAAACCTGACGGAATATGTGGTGGGAGCGATTGAAAGCTCCGCTACCTATAAAAACCGTAAAGAAACGGTTACTATCGATTTAAAGGGATTCACCCTTGAAGATTTACAGACCCTGAATCCATATATTCTCAAAGAGCATAGGCAACTCCGGCCCTTTACCGGCAAAAAAATAATAATCAGCA
>DNPP01000316.1:0-4246 GCA_003501365.1 Bacillota bacterium | reverse complement strand
GATAACCGTTATCGATTCCGCATTACCGGTATTGCCGAGCCGGTTGGACTTTTTCAGGAAGATGGTCGTTCCAACACTGCGGTAATTCCCAGAGAAACGTTGGCCACTTTAAATAATGCTCCCGGTAATGTTTCGATTATTTATATTAAATTAAAAGACCGCCAACAAATTGCAGACTGTATTAACCGGCTAACGAAGGTATATCGCAGATATACCGTACGCGAAGCAATCTCCCTTGAAGAACTTCAGCAGTATATCCGAATGATTTCCACCCCATTTATGTTAATGGTCGTTTTAGTGTTACTCATGAGTATCTTTATTATCTATACTTCTTTTAAAGTCATCACCCGGGAACGGCTTCCGGTGATCGGTACATTTAGAAGTATTGGCGCCACCAAAAGAATAACCGACCTGGTCTTATTCGCCGAGAGTATTTTATATGGTGTGATAGGCGGTGTTTTAGGTTGGATACTTGGACTTGGAATTTTATATATTATGTCAATCTTGATGACGCCGCAATGGTTAAAGCCTACTGCCTCTCCGATGATCCAATTTACGATTACACAGTCGGCAATGACGATTATTTTGGCAATCGTTCTAGTTTTAGTTAGCTCTTTCATTCCTATTTATAAAATCTCTAAAATAGCAGTGAAAGATATTATCCTCAATTCAATCGAAAAGAGCAAAAAACGTAAAAGTTCCAAATTGATATGGGGAATTCTATGTTTGGCGACTGCCTTCGGGGCGCCGGTTTTTTCTCCCAGAAGTATTATTTTTCCAATTACCATGGTCGGCATGGTGTTAGCGATTGCGGCGATTGTGATGTTAATACCTTTTATCACGGCTGGCTTTACCAAACTTTTTGAATGCAGCTTTGTTTATATTTTTGGAAATGAAGGCATACTGGCTGCTAAAAATTTGCGAGAGAATCAAAGCATTTTAAATAATATCTCTTTATTGGCGATTGGCATTTCCAGCCTTTTAATGATTAATACCATCAGCTATAGTGTGGGCAAAGAAGTTATCAATGTTTACCGGGACGCCAAATTTGATATTTGGATGGGAGTCGGGATGGCGGACCGGAGTTTTAAGGCTAGACTTTTCTCGGTGATTGGCGTCAGAGATGTATATGGATTATACTCTGCATATAATGTGGAAATAGAAGGCAGTAATGACGCGGTCCTTAAGAACCGCGCCGTTAAGGACCGTATTTTATGGTTCACCGGGGCCAACAAAAATAGTTTTTTTAAATTTTGGGATATAAATTTTCTCGGAAATCAATCCGCCATTTTAAAAAAGTTTGATGACAGTCGTAATATCTTATTATCCACCACCTTACGAGATAAATTCGGGGTAAGCATCGGAGATTATTTAACCATCAAAACCAAACGCGGTAATAAAGCGTATCAAATTATCGGTTTTTTCACTTCATTAATGCAAAATGGCGATTTTTCCATTATTCCGGAGCGTTATTTAAAATCCGATATGATGGAACAGTATTATACGGACTTGTTCATCCAAACCGCCCGGGATCCGGCCCTCATCGCCGCGAAGTTAAAAAAGAAGTTTCAACGGGAGCAGCCTTTTATCATGACAATGTCCGAGATGGAAAAACGGAACATGCAGTCCAATGAGCAGATGTTTTTTATCTTGCAAGGCTTTTCAGTATTGGCTTTATTAATCGGCATTTTCGGGGTCTTCAATAATCTGTTCATTAGTTTTATTGAGCGCAAACGGTGGTTGGCGGTGATGCATTCGGTGGGTATGAGTAAAGTGCAGTCTTTGAAGATGATCTTCATTGAATCATTCAGTGGAGGATTGATTGGCGGAATCGTGGGAGTCATGGCCGGGCTATTATTAATATCGTTGGTGCCGTATGTCATGAAGTCTCTCAACATACCAATTCCAATGCATTATTCATGGCTTCAATTCTTATTCGCGCTGATAGCGGGAATTATGATCACGATAATCGCCTCCATCAGTCCGGCGTTCCAATCGGCGAAACTAAATATTATTGAGACAATTAAATATGAGTGATCGAACAATTCAACAATTCAAGATTCCCGGTTTAAATTGACTTCGCTCCCTAAATATGCTAATATAAATGAATAATCATAAGGGGTGCTCCTAAGCGGGGCTGAGATTATACCCTATAAACCTGATCCGGATAATGCCGGCGTAGGGAATGGATAGTAAACAGACCCCCCTTTTTATCAGGGGGTTTATTTTATTCACTTGGGTGGCGCTCCTAAAAACGCGGGAGGTATCTTCACTTGAGAAAACAAGTTTTTGGTTGGTCGCTTTTAGTATTGATGTTTTTGGGGGGCAGTTGTTTTGGTGAAACTACCCAGAAACAGGGGCAACAGCTAACAGTATATACCTATGCCAGTTTTCCAATACCTTTAATTCAAGCTGTTAAAGATCATTTTCAGAAGGAGCTTGGCGCCAAAGTTGAGTTTAAATCTTTTTCAGATACCGGTCCATTATTTAATCAGCTGCTCCAGGAGAAGCAAAATCCTTTAGCTGATGTGGTTATTGGTCTCGATAACAATTATCTGGTCAAAGCGGTTAAATATGATCTTTTTCTAGCCTATCGGCCCCAAAATGCAGCTCAAATCAAAAAGGAAATCATCATGGATAAACAATTCCGGATGACCCCTTTTGACTACGGTTACATTGTTTTTAATTATGACCGCGAGAAACTGGGCCGGGTACCGCTTTCCTATAAAGATCTACTGGAACCCTATTATAAGGGCAAGATTATTATCGAAAATCCCAGGACTTCTTCGCCGGGACAGGTTTTCCTTTTAACTACCGTGGCTTTATACGGCGAAAAAGGGTATCTTAATTATTGGCGGGCTTTGAAAAAGAACTTGCTGACCATTGCGCCTGGTTGGGATGAAGCCTACGGGATATATACCAACGGTGAAGCGCCCATTGTTTTATCTTACGGGACCAGTCCAGTTTATCATTTACTGCATGATCATACCGAACGTTATCAAGCCCTGGTACTGGATGGGGCCGCATATGCCCAGATCGAAGGAGCTGCCGTCGTGAAAGATTCTAAAAATCGGAAATTGGCTCAGAAGTTGATTGACTATGTTTTGACACCGGAGTTTCAAACCATGATCCCTGAAAATCAATATATGTACCCGGTTCGCCAGGATGTGCCGTTACCGCAGAGTTTCCGGATAGCGGCTCAAGTAAAAAAGGTATTAAACCTGCCGACTTCAAAGGTAGATGCCAATTTGGAGAAGTGGCTGGATCAATGGGAAAAGGTTATTAATGAATAAACCAGTAACCAAAGAAACGAGAGTTAAAACGGAGGTTCCGTTTCTCTCGGTCAATTTCATTCAAAAGTTCATTTACCTTATTTTTTTGATGGCTTTTTATCTTCCGGTGTTGTTGGTTTTAGCAAAAGCGTTCCTCACCAGGAACGCTTTTGCTAATTTGGGGCAGTTTGTCACTTCGCCGCTGTTTGTTCATACGTTATCTTTTTCCGCCCAAGAGGCTTTCCTTAGCGCCGGACTTAGTTTATTGTTGGCCCTTCCGGGGGCTTACTTTTTCGGGCGTTACCAGTTCCCGGGCAAAAAAATAATGCGCAGCATCATGGTGCTGCCATTTATGTTCCCAGGAATACTGGTGGTTTTAGGGATGATTATCTTTTATGGGAATAACGGAATCTTTAATCATCTGGTCCAAGGGATGCCCTGGTTAAATTGGAAATTCAACCATTTATATGGATTCTGGGGCATTGTCTTAGCTAATGTGATTTATAATTTTACATTTTGTTTGCGAATGTTGGGCGAGAGTTGGCAACGGATCGACCCAAAATTGATGGAAGCTTCCAAACTGCTGGGAGCCGGCCCTTATTCCACTTGGAAACGGATCACTTTACCCTTACTTATGCCAACCATGGCGTATCTATTTGGGTTGGTGTTTTTGTATTCTTTTCTTAGTTTCACCGTCGTTTTGGTATTGGGAGGTTATCTGTATAAGACATTTGAAGTTTTAATTTATATCGAATACAATCAAAAGCTAAACTTCAATCAGGCAACTGTAATCGCCACAGTCCAAACTCTGATATTAGCTTTTTTCTTATCCATCCAGACCTATTTGAGCCGGAGATCCAGGCATCTGGGGGATTATAGTCCGGATCTGCCTAAATTAAGCCGTCGGCGGCATCCGGTCCTTTGGAGTTTGTTGATCAGTTATTTAATTTTGGCGGCATTCTCTCTAATGCGTC
>DNPP01000026.1 GCA_003501365.1 Bacillota bacterium | reverse complement strand
TATTCCGAAATAAGTAATCACAAATTGAGGGGACTTTGGAAGTTGACGTCCCACCCGATCTCCGGTTTTTACCCCCAGGCTAAGTAGGAGGTTAGCTATTTTGGAGACTAAGATATCTAACTCTTGATAAGTCCACTGACAATCCATGTATACTAAAGCAATTTGATCGGGAAATTTGCCGGTGGTAAGGTGTAATATTTCCGAAAGAGTATGGGCGGGATATTCAAGATAGTGGGAAATTCCGCTCTCATAGGATTTAAACCATACCGGTTGCAATAAAATTCTCCTCTCCAACTCACTTTATTTCCAAAAAATATAAAATTGGGCAAATCATGAGATTAGCGAAAAATAGTCACTTTTAAGAGTTTATAATAAAATATTTGATTAGTCAACCTTATGGAACGATATTCCATTATTGTATATTATTTTATACCAGTAAGGCAGGGTCAGGGTCATAGGTAGGGGTAGGGGTGTCAAAAAAAATGTTATAGAGATAAAGGCCGCGGGTTAAACTAATTTAGCACTTAAAAGGGAGTTTATACCAATTGGCGGCCATCCTCGGGCGGCGCGCGGGGTTTTGGCTAAAACATTTTCGAGGTGACGGTACGTATGGGTATGAAAGTATTGATGTTAAGTTGGGAATTTCCCCCTAAGATTGTGGGCGGCATTGCCCGCCATGTTTATGATCTGGCGTTGGCTTTGGTTAAGCAGAATGTGGAAGTCTCGGTAATTACATGCGGAGTCCAAGGTGCTGCTGATTATGAGACCGTACATGGAGTAAAAGTATATCGGGTGGTGATGAATAATCCGTCAACTCCCGATTTTCTAACTTGGGTACTTCAATTGAACCTAAATATGACAGAAATGGCCAACCGTCTGGCGCTGCTGGGCGCAACTTTTGATATTATTCACGCCCACGACTGGTTGGCTGCATTTGCGGGCAAAAATCTTAAACATGCCTGGCGAATTCCATTGGCATCAACAATTCATGCCACTGAATATGGCCGCAATAACGGACTGCATAATGAATTGCAGCGATATATCAGTAATGTCGAGTGGTGGCTCGGATATGAATCATGGCGAGTCATCTGTTGCAGCTCGTATATGAAAGGGGAGTTGCAGCGGGTTTTCCAAATGCCGGATGACAAAATTCGGATTATTCCCAATGGAGTATATCCGGCTGACTTTGAAAAGACCAGTTTAGAACCGTCAAAAGTTTGCAGTCGCTATTGCGCGACGGATGAGAAGATGATTTTCTATGTGGGCAGGATTGTACGGGAGAAAGGATTAGGAGTTTTACTCGATGCCTACTCCAGAGTGCTGGCGGTTGAACCCAAGGCCAAATTGGTAATTGCCGGAAAAGGGCCTTATCTGGATGATTTGAAACACCGTGCTTATCAATTAGGAATTTACCACCGGGTTTATTTTGCCGGATATGTCGATGACGATACCCGGAATGCTTTGTATAAGGCGGCCACCTTTGCGGTATTCCCCAGTTTATATGAGCCGTTCGGAATTGTTGCCTTAGAGGGGATGGCTGCCGGTACCCCGGTGATCGTTTCCGATGCGGGCGGATTGGGTGAAATTATCCGGCATGGCGAGAATGGGTTAAAGGTTTATTGTGATAATGTAAATTCGCTGGCGGATAATATGATCTGGGCCCTGCAGCACGCGGATCATTGCGGTAAAATGAAAGCCACTGCCTTAAAGGATATTAATCAAACCTATAGTTGGGACAAGATCGCCACCCAAACCAAGCAAGTTTATGAGGAAATTATTGATGAAAATAAGCAGTCCAATTGGCATGCAGTAATGCATGAAGAAGCGGCGCGAGAGATCATCATGTCCAATATGGTTAAAACCATTGAAGCGGAGGAAATGACCAGGTACAGAGATGTTCATTAACCTAATCATTCAAGGGGGATTTCTTATATGAAAGCAGTCATTATGGCCGGGGGTAAAGGGACCAGGCTAAAACCGTTAACCTGTTACAAGCCCAAACCGATGACCCCGATTGTAAACCGGCCGATGATGGAACATATCATCAATTTGCTGAAAAAATATGAATTTACTGAAGTAATGGCGACCTTATTTTATTTACCGCAAGTAATAGAAGCTTATTTCGGGGATGGCCGCAATTTTGGATTGCAGGTGTTGCGATATTTTATTGAAGAGACCCCTTTGGGCACGGCCGGGAGTGTTCGAAACGGAGCGGATTTTTTAAGTGAAACTTTTTTGGTGATCAGCGGTGATGCCCTGACCGATATTGATCTGGCTGCGGCAGTGAAATTTCATAAAGCTAAAGGAGCCACAGCCACCTTAATCCTTACTAAAGTGGACAATCCTTTAGAATACGGGGTGGTGATTACCGATGAAGAGGGCAAAATCCGGCGTTTCTTAGAGAAACCCGGTTGGGGTGAGGTCTTCAGCGATACGGTGAATACCGGTATCTATATTTTGGAACCGAAGATTTTTAGTTTTTTTCAAACCGGTCAGGCATTTGATTTCGCTAAGGACTTATTTCCGTTATTATTGGCGAGTGGTGAGCCGTTATATGGTTATGTGGCGCCTGGTTATTGGTCGGATATCGGTAATCTGGAACAGTACCGTCAAGCGCACTTTGATGTTTTAACCGGAAAAGTCAAAATTAGGCCGGCTGGGCGAGAGATTCGACCGGGGGTTTGGACCGGAGAAGGGGTGGAGATAGCTCCCGGGGCGGTAATCAATGGCCCGGTTTGTTTGGGCGACTATGTCAAAGTGGGGGAGCAGGCAGAGATTGATGAGTTTTCGGTAATCGGAAATTACGGGATTATTCAAACCGGCAGCGAATTGAAACGAAGCATCTTGTGGGATCACTGTTATGTCGGGGCCGACTCGGAGATTAGCGGAGCCATACTTTGTCATAACAGTCATCTTAAGGGGAGAAATACCATCTATGAAGGGGTGGTGTTGGGAGAAACGGTAACCCTGGGGACCCGGGCCGTCGTTAAAAACGGGGTCAAAGTTTGGCCCCACAAAAATATCGATAGCGGATCGGTACTCAATGAAAGCCTGATTTGGGCCCAAAAAGGCTCCCGCAATTTATTCGGTAATGCCGGGATCCGAGGTACTGTAAACCAGGAGATTACACCGGAGCTCGCCGTGAAGTTGGGTAGTGTTTTCGGCGCTTTTCTAAAGCCCGGGGCCAAGATGGTGATGAGTTCCGATAATTTCCGCGCGGCTAGGGTCTTGAAAAGAGCGATGGTGGCAGGCGCCTTAGCATCCGGCGTTCATGTATACGACCTGGGCACGATATCGGCGTCGGTGACCCGCTATGCTATTCCTTCATTAGAAGTCAAGGGCGGGGTCCATTTGAGGATGAGCCCCCAACAGGCGGACGATATTATCATCGAGTTTTTTGACCAGTCCGGGTTGTATCTTGATAAAAATAGCGAGCGGGCTTTGGAAAACGCCTTTTTTTGCGAGGACTATTTACGGGCTGATGCGAATGCCATGGGTGAATTGACTTTTGTGCCTCAACTGGTCCAACCCTATCTAGAAGGTCTGGTCGATGCGGAGATTAGGGAATTAGTAATAAGCCGCCGTTTCAAGATCGTTGCCAGCGTCGAAGGCGGCAGTTTGTCGTTGATGTTACCCAGTCTACTCCAGCAGTTGGGCTGTGAGGTAATTAATGTAGAGACCAAGCCCAGTCCAATGAGGGAGCGACTCCGGCTCCGGACCTTAAAGGAACTGGCGGGAGCCATGAATACGGTGAGCGGTCAAATCAAGGCGAGTGGAGCCGATCTGGGGATGATCGCCGGCAATGACGGTGAAAAACTGATATTATTGGATGAACATGGTGAATTGCTAAGGGATGAAGAACTGACCGCTTTTTTGTCGTTTTTGGTACTTAAATATAAACCGCAGGCTACGATGCCGGTCCAGGTAACGGCGCCTCAATATATTGAAGAATTAGCCAAGCAGTTTCACGGACAAGTTATCCGGACTAAGGCCAACCCCAGGTCGATGATGGAAAAGGTGGCCCAGGAAAGGCTGTTTCCCTCGGCAGATGGTAAAAATCAATATCAACCGGAGTTTGATGCGTTATTTTGCTTTGTTAAAGTAATGGAGTTATTGGCTAGAGAGCAATTGTCACTGGCGGAGGCCAAATTACTGGTACCCAAGGTTGAACGGGGCTATCAGGAGGCGGAGTGCCGCTGGGAAGATAAGGGCCGGATTATGCGCAGTTTGTTTGAGGAAAGTAAGGATCGGCAGGTAGAAATGACGGACGGGTTAAAGGTATTCCACGAACAAGGCTGGGCTTTAGTTTTGCCGGATGCCGATGAACCCATCTTTAAAATATATTCCGAAGCCAATACCAGCGAAGAGGCGGATGCACTAGGCCAACTGTATATGGAAAGGATTCATGAATTGCAGACCCAGTGACGTCTGCCTTATTCTTCCAAGACTTGACACCCGTGGAGTGGTATGTTAAAATAATTCATGCATTCCGAGAACTCGTTCTGAAGAATGTTATTCTAGCGAATGTTATTCTAAAGAATGTTCATTCTAGAGAATGCTTGTTCGGAGGAGTGTCCGAGTGGTTTAAGGAGGCGGTCTTGAAAACCGTTGTACCGCAAGGTACCGTGGGTTCGAATCCCTCCTCCTCCGCCAGATAAAAGCAAGTTAGAAGTTCAAAGAGTGAAGAATGAATTGTTACGGGCGAAATAGACCCGGAATGTATTTGATTTTAAATTTCAAACTTTACATTTCAACCATGGAGAGGTACCCAAGCCGGTTGAAGGGGATGGTTTGCTAAACCATTAGTAGGAGTAATCCTAGCGAGGGTTCGAATCCCTCCCTCTCCGCCAGAATTCAATAGCCGAAAGGCTTTTGATATATAATGCGCCCGTAGCTCAGTTGGATAGAGTATTTGACTACGAATCAAAGGGTCACAAGTTCGAATCTTGTCGGGCGCACCATTTAACAATTCAAGATCACCTTAGGGTGATTTTTTTAAGTTTGAAGGGTGAAGTCGCGCGCATACGCGCGTAGAAGGGTGAAAAAAGGAATAAAGATTTAAAAACAAAGATCACCATCAGGTGGTCCTTTTTATTATGGCGGAAAGCTCAGCGGGGTTTAAGAGAAAAAGTAAGCTATAAATTTGGCTCTGTCTCAGACAATTGTTGAAATGAAATAATTCAGGTCAACCCTCATCTATCTTTCTCCCTCAAACGAATAATCAATTAAAACAGATTATTTCGTTACTTGGAGAAGACTATTTTCCAAGAAGAATTGCTTTATTTGAAAGCAGGATAGAATACCCGGGGTTCCTTCGTAGAAATATTTTCAATTTTTTTGATTATGAGAAGTAAAAAGGAAAATTTTAGAATTAAATAATCCTCAAACCCAATAATAGGTCCGGGAAATCTTTCATCGGAAACTTTTGAGAAAATTGTCAGGATAATATCTACTAAGCAATGTTAGATGCCAATTGATAACTTTTTTATTTTATTCGATTTTTCGAACCGATCCTCTCTCGACAAGGTACGGCTCTAAAGAAAAAAACTTCATACTTGTTTCATTGTTCACAAGTTTAGATATGAGTATTTCAGAACAATGGGAAGCTATACGTTCTTTAGGAAGATGGATGGTAGTTAGAGGAGGTGATGAAAAAAATGATAAGGGATTATCATCATAGCCGATGACGCTAACATCGTCAGGAATTTTAAGACCTAGCCTTAAGGCAGCTTTGTACACTCCATAAGCCATTGAATCACAGAATGAAATAACACCTGTAAATTTGTCTTTAAAGTTAGCACCATGCTGATTAAAGTTATCAAGCATGGCTTTATATCCATTTTCTAAAGAAGGGATACATTGTGTGATCATTTGATCGCTGAACGTTACCTGGGATTCCTTATATGCTTCCTTAACACCTTCAACATACTGGGCGCTGCCGGGGAAATCAATAGGTGCAGTGAGTATAATGTTTTGAGTATGACCGTTTTTCAACATGGTCATCGCGGAAATGTACCCTGACCGCAAATGATTTACATGTACATAGTTTGTCTGTATTGAATTCGAAACATGATCGAGTAGAATCGTTTTATCTAACATATTACTAAGCAGAAATAAATTGTCCGGTTTTAAGCTAACCGGAGAAATGATTACACTGTCCGGCATCTTCGAAAGAACCGTAAGGATATTATTTCTTTCTATGGATTGGTCGAATTGTGAGTCACATAAAAGGGTTGTATATCCGTATGGGGTGAGGTCAATAGCGATTTTTTTTACGATGTTCGCATGGGCGGGATTTTCAAGGTCATTCAGAATAATTCCAATCGACTTTGTATCCTTACTCCGTAGACCCCTGGCGAGTATATTGGGAGAATAGTTGAGTTCTTCTGCTTTTTCCAGTACCCGCTGCTTGGTATCCTTATTTACTAGAGGGTTATCGTTTAAGGCCTTTGATACGGTAGAAAACGAAATACCCAATTCTTTGGCGATTGATTTTATGGTAACATTCTTTTCTTCTTTATTTTTCATAATAATCCCCAAGTGAGACTAATAGTAACATCGATTAGTTGTAATATTAGTTATTTTTATCATAAATATAACTGTGAAAATATAAATTAATGAAAACGTTATTACACTAAATGATAATATATGATATAAAAAACGTTGTCAATATGAACCTGAATTTCAAAAGTAAACCATTGCCAATGCAAATTTGTATAAAATGCCGTTGGACAAGATTCATTTTTCATATACAGAGAAGAACAGATTATTGGTATTCTGAAACGGCATGAACAAGCTGCTAAAGCCAAAGATTTAGTTCGCAAATAAAAATATAACAGTAAACAATTTTGTACCGTTGGAAATCAAAATTTGGTAATATGGGAGGGGGGCCAATGAAGTTAAACCTATTATTACCCCGGAAAACGAAGCAATTAAAGAACGTCTAGCAACTTGCCGCCCGTTGGAGAAGGTTTGGCTACCGACGATTACATATTCGATTGACTCGGGAAGGTAAAAATATTAACCATAAGCGGGTTTATCACTTATACAAACAAGCCGAGCTGTCACTTTGAAAACGTAAGAAAAAATGTCCTAGTGAAAAACGGGATAGACCAGAAGCATGAAGCAATCCAGGAATGTCTAGCTTTGGAGACTACATCTTTGGCTGGAAAACGGGTTACCTTCGTTGGGGTCGGGCCATCACTAATAAACCCAAATTGGTTTTTTTATTTCTTACTATTCTGAGGGTTATGCAAAATCAGAGAGGGGTTCTCGAAAGTTAAACCTTCCTGGATTTCATCATTTAATTTCTATCTTTACTGTTTTCTATGTCATATTCATATTCATAGACGGGGCATATTTGATTATACAGCATTCTGAATAGTTCATGTCTTTTTCTGAACTTTTCATCATCATTAGGATGGTACAGTTTCTTGATAGAAACACACTTTTCAACCGCTTCAGTGTAATCCCTAAAAATTCCTTCTGATACAGCACCTATCATTGCTGCCCCCAAGCAAGCAGCTTCTTCATTTTCTGGAATCGCAACAGTATACCCAGTAATATCTGCCTTTAACTGCGACCAGATCTCAGAACGGGCACCTCCACCTGTAGATATTACAGTTTTGGTATGAATACCGCTTTTTTCGATGCAATCAATATTCTCCTTTAGTAAGTGAGAAACCCCCTCCATAACAGCAAGAGCAAAATCCAGTTTATCGTGCTTAACCTTGATTCCGTAGAACACCCCACTTGCATTCTCATTATAATCCGGCGCATTTACACCGGTAATATATGGTAGGAAAATAATTTCATTCGGAATTGGCTTTTTCTGAAATGCTTTATCAATCTCTCCATAACTTTGATCTGCAATGAAATTCTTTTTAAACCATTCTAGACTAACTCCTCCACTTTCACAGACAGGTAGTAATACATAAGTGTCTTTAAAAGGTCCGTAATGACATGGAACGGATTCTATATCAAAAACCGGTGACTTTATCATTGTCGCAATCGATAGGACCGTACCGGTGGATTCACTTATAATGCCTTCCTTTATATTTCCTGTGCCGATCATACCTGCAAAATGATCAAGAGTCCCAACATTAACGGTGGTCTCAAGATTACAATTGAGCTTCTCAGCTACGGCTTTAGTAATCCGACCTATATTGGTGCATGGCTCAATCAGAGGAGGCAATTGTTCTTCTTTAACACCGCAATAGGAGAGTATGTCGTCCCAGTACTTTTTTCGGGTTATATCAAAGTAATGTGAAAAATTATAGATTGAATATTCACCATATATTTTTCCTGTCAGCCTGAATTGAATAAAATCTTTTAATAACAAATATTTATTAACCTGTGAATAGATCTCTGGTTCATGTCTGCGTAACCAAAGAATTTTTGTAATCGGCCAGGTAGGAATGATTGCAGGTTGACCAGTTGTCCTATAGCACATTTGGCCATTGAATGCATTTTTAAGCTCCTCACACTCTTCCTTAGAACGCATATCAAGCCATGAGATCCCGTTTCGGAGTGACTTACCATTTTTATCGACAACCACTAATGACTCTGCCTGACCGGTAAGAACAATTTGCGTAATATCATAAGGCATACTTATTGAACTACTTAAGCAGCATCGCTGTATAGTTGATAGTAAAGTATCAAAATATTGTTCCGCGTCAAATTCAACCATATCCTCATCCCTTAAGTATTTTACATTTTCCGAATCCATAGAAAGCAGCTTTAGGTTGCTGTTATAAACTGCGACCTTTATGTTGGTGGTTCCAAGATCAATAGAAACAATCGCCACTTAAATCACCCCTCAATTGTTTTAAATACACTTTCGTGTTTCGCGAAATTATTTTTCAAGACGCCGCAAATGTATCAACAATGCAATAATTACAACGTTGTAATTATTTAATCATTATCTGTACATTTTGTCAATACTATTTTGGAGAACGCCATTGTGGAAAGCAAATATTGATGAAGCCTTGCTAAATGCGAAATATTATAAGTGCGTTTAGCGTTAAAAAAGGTACAAATATTTATATATTGATATACCGAAAAAATAGTTGACATTGGCTAATAATCACAATATAATAACGTTGTAATAAAATATATCAAATCGGCAATGGCCGACATCATTTATTATCAATACATAATAAATACCGAGTCGCAGTATTTACAACGTTATAATTATTTATTAAAACCAGATGAAACCAGATGAAAAAAGAAGAGGGTTAAAAAATGATAAGAACTGAGCTTATACACCCTGAAATATTATTTGCACTCGGCAAAGCGGGGCATGGCGCAAAAGTATTGTTAGCTGATGGAGATTATCCGGTTTCTACAACTTTGGGTAAAAACGCTTCTGTTGTACATCTGAATCTATCGCCAGGGGTTGTTGGAACTAATCAAGTATTAAACGCTATTCTTACGATTGTACCTGTCGAAGCTGCAATGGTAATGGATGTTCCAGAGGGTCAGGGACAACCGGAGATATGGGATGAATACAAAAGATGTTTCAATGAAAGTGGGAATAAGATTCATTTGGAAGTTCTTGAACGTTTTAAATTCTACGAAATTGTGGCAACTGACCAGACGGCACTAGTAATACAGACTGGTGAAACCAGAGAATACGCAAACCTATTGCTTACATTGGGTTCGCTGTGGTAAGAGTATAAAATTAATATATAACTTTATTTTAAATAAGGAGGGCTTTTTATATGAAACTATCTTGCACTAGTACGATGATTCCAGGTGGTTCGTTTACAGAGAAGGCGCTGAAACTGGCTGAATGGGGGTATGACGGGATAGCGGTATTTGCTGATTACGCAGAATGGAATAAAAAGCTGCTTGAAGAAGTCCTTTCACTCAAAGAGAACACTGGTGTAACCCCTTGCGAGTTTGTTTTTATGGATCCTGTTTATGGCCATTTAATGGACAAAAATGAAGATATACGTAAAAAAGCCAGGAAAATGTATAAGGATGCTATCACGGTATGCTCTTTAATAGGAGCAATCACTGAGATGGAGTATGAGTATGGGATACAAGATCCTTTGCCTTTATTCAATCCATATGCCCAGATGTCGGTTGAGGAGAAAAAAAGTTTCATGGAAATGTATACTGAGCTGGCAGAAATTGCCGAAGGGACAAAAGCATATGTACTTATTGAGCCAATAAATAGATATGAGAGTCCATACCTTAACAGTTTAAAGGATTGCCAGATTGTAGTTGAAGAGCTTAACATGCCCAATACAGGGTTACTGGCAGATTTTTTCCATATGTCTATTGAGGAACGTGATCTTAGGGCTGCTATTATTGCGGCAGGGTCTTTGATTAAGCATGTTCACCTTGGAGATAACAACAGGTTATTACCAGGATACGGGAATATTGATTGGAAGGGCTGTATAGGAGCACTTAAAAAGGTAGATTTCCAAGGTTATTTAAATCTTGAGTGTGCAATTATCGGAAAGCCAGAAGAGCTTTTAGCGCAGACTGCAACGTTTCTTAGAGAGTTAATAAAGGAGTAGATAAAGATGATAAGAAAACCAAAAGCACTAATTATTCCTTTCAAATTTCGTGAGGGTTATCCTAATGAATTTGTAGATCCGTTAATTGCGCGTGCAATTATGCTTGTAGAACAGAACAATATTGACTATACGGTCACTGAAAACGTTATATTTGATTCTGATGCTGACTTTGTCAGTGAAAAGTACAATCCGAACCAGTATGATTTTACCATATTACTTGTACCTACTTGGTTTGAACCTGTGACCGCAGTGAGAGCTACAACAAACTTCTTTAATATGCCAATCATTGTATGGGGTTTCAGCAATTTTATATACAAGGGCGAGAGGGTGAATCTCGGCTCCTCGGCAGGGGCTGGAGTTATAAAAGGCACTCTTAGGGAGATGGGTGTGAATCACGAATACATTTACTATTCTCCTGGCATGGGCAAAGATGAAGAAATAAAAAATAAGATTTGGAAAGTGGCTAATGTTTCACGAGCTATCTCACTTATGAGTCGTTCCAGAATCATTTCTGTTGGATACCAGTTTGGCGGTATGACTCTTGGGGATATTGATTTAACAAAGATGCGGACCAAATTTGGACCAGATTTAATTGAACTTGATAGTTATACGCTCATTACTAGAATGCAGGCAATCGATAAATCAAGCGAAGAATACAATATTGCAGAAAAAGAGGTAGTAGAGCTGCTGGCTGAACCGATCGGTGCGAAACTTGAAAAGATAACTAGGATGTATGCGGTTCTCAAGCAGTTCGTTAGTGAATACAAAGCGCAGGCAATAACGCTCAAATGTCATTTTGCCCTTAGTCAAGAATTCGGCTTAACAGCTTGTGTACCATTATCGGTAATTGGCAATAAGGTGGTTGCATCATGCGAAGCTGATATTCCTTTAGTTCTCACACAATTAGCCATGCATTATCTATCATGTGGTGAGCTTACAACATATGCAGATACCCATGAGCTGACCGGCGCTCGTGTACTTTGGGGAGCATGTGGTTTTGCTCCGGCAGGAATGTGTATTGACGGGAAAATAATTTGTGAGCTTCCAGCAGCTTCGGCAACGGGCCTTGGAGCTACTTTCAAGGATTATATCACCAATAAAAATTATCTTAAAGCCGGACGTATGACTGCGGCTCGTTTTCTAAAAGAAGTCAATGGCGGTTTTTCGTTACATTGTGTTACCGGTGAAGCGCTTGGTAACATTGGAAAGGTTTCGGAGTTTGGAGCGCCACAATACTCTTTTACTGAGATGAAAATCGATACGGATTTTGATAGATTTGCCCAGAATTTAGGCAGCCATCATTATGCACTTGTTTATGCTGACCTTGCAGATGAGTTGGAACTGTTCTGTAAGTATAAAAGCATAAAAGCCTTTATAGAAAGGTGAGTTACCGATGTATAAGGAATTTAAGCTCAAGGCTCCTTTTTTTGAGGTAGGACCTAAAGTGTATCTTTATGGAGAAAGTGCTGTGGAGCTGGCAAAGTATGCTGATAGCGTATCAGAAAAATATGGGGTTGATATTATTTTTACGGCCCAGTATACAGACATTTATACAATTGCATCACAAGTCAAGAACATTTTTGTGTTTGCACAGCATATGGATGCAATTGAGCCGGGAAGAGGAGTTGGGGCAGTTTTACCAGAGGCCCTAAAAGCTGCGGGAGCGGTAGGTGTAATGCTTAATCATGTTGAAAAGCCACTAACACTGGCTATGATTAACCGTTCAATAAAGCGCGCAGATGAGGTTGGTCTGGCAACGATGGTTTGTGCTGATACGCCGGAGGAAGCGGCGTCAATAGCGCAGCTTGGTCCTAATATTGTTTTGGCTGAGTCACCTTCACTCATTGGTGTTGGGAAAAGGAGTGCAGAAGATGCTGCACAACTAAGAAAAACAAATGAAACAGTCAGATCGATTAACCCCCTTATACGTGTATTGCATGGCGCTGGTATAAAAGATGAAAAGGATGTTTTCAATGTGATCACTGATGGAGCAGATGCTACGGGATCAACTAGCGGAATACTTAAAGCAGAGGATCCTTTTTCCATGCTAGATAGGATGATCGCATCAGTACGTTGCGCGTGGGACGAAAGACATGATGTATTAAATATATAAACAATTAAAAACTAGGAGGAAAAACATGGCGGTTTATCATGAGGCTTTTAAAATTCAGTCGGAATGCAGGCCAACCTTTGATGATGTTACTGAGAGAGTGAAGTCGGCTTTGGAAAAGTCAGGAATTAAAAATGGAATTGTAACAGTATTTTCCCAGCATACTACGTGTAGCGTACTCATTCAGGAGCAATCAGATGATGTAAACTACAGGGGAAATCAGTTCATCTTACAGGATATGGTCAATATATTTGAAAAAATTATTCCTACCTGTCAAACGGAAGGCCAATATCTTCATCCGGGTCCTATGCACATTGAAATTGCTGAACGAGAGCGGTCTGAAAAAGCTTTTTGGAGTCTCAATACAGATGCCCATTTGCGTTCTGTTTTACTAGGGCGTTCTGAGACTATACCGGTTGTGGATGGCGAAATGACACTGGGAGAGTTCGGACGCATATATTTTGCGGATTTTGATCAGGTTCGGGCAAGAGAACGTACAGTAAGAGTTCAAATAGTAGGTGAATGACAGTTTAACTTAATGCAGAAGTAGAGAATGTAAAAGTACTCATAAATTAGAAATTGAAATTTTAAGAGGTGTCTTTAGTGGACAGTATTGATTTTACGAAGTTTTTTTGGTTTTTCAAACCAACGGAATATAGTATTACAGCAGACAAAGTCGTTTTTTCCACTTGTCCAGGTACTGATTTCTGGCAACGGACTTATTATGGCTTTAGGAATGATAATGCGCATTCTTTTGTAACAAAAGTAGAAGATACAGAATTTACATTCGAAGTAAAAGCACACTTTAAGTTACAGAAATTATTTGATCAATGCGGCATTGTTATCTATCAGAATAGTGATAACTGGGTAAAAGCCTCGTTGGAATATGATCGGGAAAATGTATCAAAGCTTGGAAGTGTAGTAACTAACTTAGGTTATTCTGATTGGGCTTCTACAGATGTTGATTCTTCCATTACAGATGTGTACTACCGCTTGAGCAGGCGAGGACAAGACTTTTGCATTGATACTTCTCTTGATGGGGAGGAATACCATTTAATGCGGATATTCCACATGCATAAGCAGCTATCTTTTGTAAATGTGGGCGTTTATGCTTGCAGCCCTAATAGGTCATCTGTTGAAGCTGCTTTTACAAATATGTCATTTTCGAAATGTAAATGGGAGTCTTTTGTAGGCCCAGACGATAAGGGATAATTATGTTTATTTCATATCAATTAATATATGGTTAGACCCCAAAAAAGTTTTCTTGTTAATTTCATTTATATAATAGTCGGCCAATATGAGCACGAAACCCAATATATTTATATCTTATTTCAGGCTTTTTGGGGGATAACCATAGTATTTTAAGAAATCAGGAGGTGGTAGACAAATTTATAATGAGTATACCCTTAGTTGATGATATTTTAAGAAATCGAGGAGATGAGTCAATGAGAAAGCGCGTTATGTTGCTACTGTCTTTGTTGATGTTGGTTGTTTTAATCTTATCTGTAACCAGTTTCGGAAAAGCGAAAGATATAAAGCTTACGGTCTGGATTAACGGTCGTGATAGCTATATAGGGCCTGAAGAACAGAAGTTGCCACAGGACCAATGGTATATTTCACAGTGTTTCAGGAGATTTGAACAGGCTAATCCGGGAGTTAAAATTCAAATGATTGTGCCGCCAGATCAATTTGAAGCGCACCAACAGTTTAAGGCTGCGGGACTTGCCGGGAACGCTCCTGATATTGCGAACCTCTGGACGGGTCAGTTTACTTTTGCTGAGAAAGATGTGATTCGACCTATTGACGATTTAGTGCCAAAAGATGATCTTAATAATATCCAAGGCTGGGATACAGTTAGACTTGGGTTTAACCCTCATGGCAAGATTATGGGTTACCCTTGTGGTGAAGTTCAAATGGCGTTTATGTTGTATAATAAAAAGCTGGTGAAGGCGGCTGGACTTGACTTTGAAGCCAATCCTCCAAGAACTATGAAGGCCTTTGATGAAGCACTTAAACAGATAAAGGAAACAGGAGTAACACCAATTATTACAGATGAAAGCTATCCTACCTTTATCATCTATCAGGGTGTTTATTGGTGGATGCAGCTTACAGGAACAAAGACAATTCTAAAAGAATGCAATGGTGATGCGAAATTCGTAAATGATAAGGGATTGTCGACTATGTTGGCGTACTACAATTCGTTATACAAAAACGGATATATAAACCCAGACGCTTTAACCTCATCAGATTCATGGAACAAGTTTCTTCAAGGCAAAGGGGCGATCACTCCGCAAGTAACAAGTGTTTTGAGCGATGCGGAAAAAGCTTTGGGCAGTGATAATGTGGGGGTTATCTTACCACCCGATATGGATGGAAATATATTATTTAAAAATCGCCAAGTCGGTGGACCTGGACAAAGTTTAGTAGTTTCAAAGGATTGTAAAAATCCTAAAATGGCGGTAAAGCTTCTATCATTTATTAGCTCGAAGTCAGAAGTTATGAAGTTTCAAAAGATACAGGCTAAAGTGCCCCTCCGTAGGGATGTTACGACACGGGAATTAGGTTGGAAAGAAGGAACTGCTATTTTTAAGATTTTTAATTGGAGTAAAAACTATGTTTATTGGTGTGACGATCAGTTATCATCTGATGTTGTTAACATTTTTGACAAAATAGCTCCTCTTACGTTAACAGGAAAATTAACACCGCAGCAACTAGCAAAACAGCTTGACGATCAAGTTAAAGAGGGCAAGAATTAGCACAAATAGCCAGTATTATTTTCCTGCCGGTTATGTTTGCCGGCAGGAAAAATTATCAAATAGGAGAGGTTGAGAAGCATGCCCGCTATAGCTAAAAGGCTGAATTTTGACAAGGGTAAAAGGCGTTTACTTCATTCCTGGCTTTCCATTATACCAGTATTAATCATTTTGTTAGCGATTCGCGCCTACCCAATAGTTGTTGCTTTTAAGATGAGCTTTACAAATTGGGATGGGCTTTTTCAACAGAATTTTATAGGTTTTAGTAATTACATTCATCTTTTTAAGAATATAAATTTTTGGATTGCTTTAAGAAACAGCTTGGTACTGCTGATAAATGTTCCAATACAGTTGATTCTAGGTATTATTATAGCGGTGTTGCTTTATGAGCGGGTTTGTGGTTGGAAGTTTTTCCGTGCAGTGTTTTATGTACCCCAGGTAATTTCAGCTATTATAATCGGTTATCTCTTCAAAGTATTCTTCGGCCTGAGTGGTCCCTTTAATTTAATATTGAGTAAGATCGGTCTTGGACTTTTTTCTAGAGAATGGTTTGCAGATCCGGCAACAGCTTTGGGAGTTATAGTGGTTTGTTTAGTATGGTTTAACTTAGGTTGGCAGACTATTCTTTTCCTTGGTGGTATGGCATCCATATCTCCATCGGTACTTGAAGCCGCTGAAATAGATGGGGCGAACTTCTGGCAACGAACATTCAAGGTTGTTCTTCCAATGCTAACTAATGTGTTGGAATATTCAATTGTGTTGTCTTGCGTTTGGACCTTTACTCAATTGTTTCCTTTCATTTACTCAATGACTAAAGGCGGCCCAGGTTATGATACTTCAACTCTTGACTATTTAATATATGATAAAGCCTTTGTTTATGGTAACAGACTTGGTGAGGCTTGTGCCATTGCAGTCATATTGCTTGTTGTTATTGGTATAATGACGGTAATTGAAATAAAATTTTTAAATAAGTCGAATGATTGGGGTGAATGAGGCATGACGCCGAGATTAGTCCAAAATGCAAAAAAGAATGTTATTTTTGTAGCTATGATCATGATGACTGCTGCTTTCTTATATCCCTTGTTTTTTATGGTTATTAACTCGTTTAAAACAAGGACACAATATTATACAAGCCCTTTTTCTTTGCCAGATTCGCATTTACAGTTAAATAATTACCTCACGATGATAAGTCAATTTAAAATACTAAATCTTTTTTGCAATTCTTTTATCGTGAGTGGAGTGAGTGTTATTTTCCTTCTATTCTTCGGAATATTTGCAAGCTATGCATTTGCAAAGCTACAATTTAGAGGACAAAATTTTGTATACATGGCGGTAATTGTTACCCTGTTTATTCCTGCTCAAGTGACCATGATACCCATGTATGTGATGTTTTCAAAGATAAAACTGGTTAATACATATTGGGGAGTAATTTTTGCTTACCTTGCGGCATATTTGCCTGAAGTAATTATGCTCATGACCTCGAATTTCAAGAGCATACCTAATGAGATGATTGAGGCAGCAGAAATAGATGGGTGCAATTATTTTAATATTGTAAGAAATGTAATCATACCGATGGGGAGACCCGCCATATTTTTGACGATTATTTTTTACTTTATTATGATGTGGAATGACCTTTTTACACCTATGATTTTATTGCAACAAATGGATGTTAGGACAGTTATGGTTGCGCTTGCATCATTGATGTCTAGGTATGATGGCGATCCGACGTTTCA
>DNPP01000398.1 GCA_003501365.1 Bacillota bacterium | reverse complement strand
CTTTTGCCGGAATGCTGTCTGATCGTATCGGCCGGAAGAAAATCATGTTTCCAGCTTTACTCGTTTATGGAGTTGGAGGAATACTCGCGGGAGTATTTGCCTTGATGTTTAAAGATAAAGCTTTCCCCTTTATTATCGGGGCCCGAATCATTCAAGGTATTGGCGCGGGTGGAACTTATCAGTTAGGAATGGCCTTGGCCGGAGATTTGATTCAATCCAATGAACGGTCAAAAATTTTGGGGTTGCTGGAAGCATTCAACGGCCTGGGGAAAGTAGTCAGTCCTTTGGCTGGTGCGGCCCTAGCCTTGATCACATGGTACATGCCGTTCTTTGTATACGGAGTATTGGCTATTCCGATTGGTTTCTTAATTTTATGGCTAGTAAAAGAGGATATCCAAAAACTAAAGCAACAAGTCCAGCCGATTCCTAAATACTTTCAAGATTTACTAAAAATTTTCAAAACCAAAGGAGGGGCGCTGGCTATTGCCTTTGTCAGCGGCTTTTTGGCGTTGTTTGCGCTTTTCGGATTACTCAGCTTTTTCGCGGATGTTTTAGAGAAACAATTTCATATCGATACGTTTCCCCGGGGTTTGATTTTGGGCATTCCGGTTCTGATTATGGCCATCACTGCCTATGTTCTGGGAACTGTGATGCAACAGCAACTCACCCGGATCATAAAATGGGCGGCAGTGATAGGATTGTTTTTTTTAGCCGCCGGACTCGCTTTATTTTGCCCGGTCAAAAGCCTCTGCTGGTTAACCATCGCCGCTTCAATCCTGGGACTTGGGACCGGAGCCGTCTTACCCTCCCTGAATACTTTGATTACTTCTTCCGCCCCCAAAACCGAACGGGGTCTGGTCACTTGTTTATACGGAACCGTGCGCTTCTTCGGAGTGGCGATTGGCCCGCCCCTTTTCGGATTGGCCGAAAAAATCTCCAAACCGCCGATCTTCTTTTCCACCGCCGGGGTTTGCATCATTTCCGGCTTATTATTTCTATTTCTGGTCAACCCCAGCAAGATTATTCCGCCAGAAATTCAAAAATAGGGCCGGGATATTACTTCAGTTTTACCGTCATCACCGTTGTGTTGAGATCGACGTCGCCATAGCTAAAATTAATGGTCTCAATCCGAGCAATATTGGTGATGATCATTGGAATCACCAATGATTTGACTTTTTCTTTTAGTAAATCCATATCAAAGGCCAATAGTTTAGCGCCGCTTTTTACGACTTGATTGCGGTGAACCAGGCTCTCAAAGCCGTTTCCCTTCAGGTTGACAGTGTCGATCCCGATGTGGATGATGACTTTCAAGCCTTCACGGGTTCTGATTCCAATGGCATGTTTGGTGGGAAAAACACTGTCGACAACACCATCGACCGGGGAATAAATAATCCCTTCCTTCGCTTCGAAGGCCATACCGTCCCCCACCATTTTAGCCGCAAAAACTTGATCAGGAACAGCGGTGAGGGGCATTGCGTTTCCGATCACCGGCGAGCTGAACTCCACTACTTTATTCCTTAGAAAAAAACGAAACATCAAATTCCTCCTATTAAAATCATGCTGTATGCAGCAGAATAAATCATATTTTTATCCACAAAGAACCCAATGTCAAATTCCAATTTTTGTGGCGTTATCCCCTTCTTTGATAAGGGTTCTGATATGACTAACGATTGGGTCGGCCATGGTGCCCACCACAATCTGATAATTATTGCCGGACATTTTTAAGATATTTGCTGCCCCCAACTCCATCAGCCGCTTTTCATTGACCCGCTTGCTATCCTTTGCCTCCAAACGGATCCGGGTAACACAAGCATCGATGACAATAATGTTAGTAGAGCCGCCCATCGCTTTCAATAAAGCGACACAACGTTCCTTCAGCTCTGTGATGCTTAATCCCACCAGGTTAACTGATTCTTCTTCATCTAGCCGTCCCGGAGTGGGGATGTTCCATTTTTTGATAGCGTATAGAAAGATAAAATAATATAAAACTCCGTACCCTAACCCAAATAATAGCAGAAGCAAAGGCTTACTGGCTATCCCAAAATTTAATACATAATCGATGGTCCCGGCTGAAAAACCGAAACCGGAACGAATCCCCAGCATTGAAACAACAGCCAGTGATAGTCCGGTTAAAGCCGCATGAATCAAATATAACAACGGTGATAAAAACATGAAAAGAAACTCGATCGGCTCGGTAATCCCAGTCAAAAAGGAGGTAAAAGCCACACTGAGCAGCATACCGGTAATGGCTTTGCGGTGTTTTCTACGGGCAGCAACGATCATTGCGATACAGGCAGCCGGCAAGGCAAACATCATAATCGGGAAGAAGCCGGTCATAAAAGTACCCGCATTCGGATCACCGGCAAAAAAACGAGTTAAGTCGCCATGGATAAACTTGCCGTTTGCGGCTTGAAATTGTCCAAACTGAAACCAGACAATGGTGTTCAGAACATGGTGTAATCCGAACGGAATCAACAAGCGGTTACAAAAGCCAAAAAAGAAACCGCCGATATAACCGGAGCCGGCAATATTATTGCCGATAGCATTGATCACTTGCTGAATAGGCGGCCAAACCCAGCCGGTAATTACCCCCAGTACCAATGCGCATAATGAGGTAAGAATCGGGACAAAACGTTTACCGCCGAAAAATCCCAGGTAAGACGGGAGTTTTATTAAATGATATTTATTATAAAGTAACCCGGCCAACACTCCTACGACCAAACCGGATATAACACCGGTATTGATGGTCGAATCAAAGGTCAAGGCGACACTCGTTAAAATAAGATGGCCTACTAAAGCGGCCAATCCGGCAATGCCGTTATTCTCCTCCGCCAAACCGCTGGCGATGCCGATTGCAAATAGAATTGACAAATTATTATCTTTAAAAATAATATCTCCGGCTGCATACATCCATGGAATATTTAAAAGATCGGGAGCTCCCAAGCGTTTTAAAAGGGCCGCCGCCGGTAGGACAGCAATCGGGGCCATCAATGCCTTTGATAATTTCTGCAACTTGGCAAGAATATTGTATTGAAATAGCAATCGGCATCACCTCACTTTTACTGAAACTGTTTTTAACATGACAGAATTGCTTCCGGCTAGCGGATGGAATAATTAGAGATATTTTTTAATCTCTCGATATGCATTGCAATATAACCGACTTCTGCCGTAGTAACCGTAAGGTTGGTCTCCTCTTCCAAGAGTTTTGCCACTTTTTGAGCCAGTCTGAAAGATGATTTATACATTTTTTTAATGGAAGACAATAAATCGTTTTTAATAGGAATATTCTGGGTAATTCGTTCAATTGCAAAACGGAGATGGGTAATAAAACGGGCGTAATCAATCGACTTGCGATCAATTTCCAGGTTAAGCTCGTCTTCGATAATCTCCATAATGGAATTACAGAGGTAAGTATATTTTATAGTAGTCGAGAGTTTCCCTTGATTCTTCAATGAGTGAACATGGAGGGCGATAAAACCGGCTTCACTGTCGGGAATCTCAATTCCAATATTTTTTTCAAGTATGGCAACCGCTTTCCTTGCTATCGACACTTCTCGAGGGTACAAGGTCTCGATTTCAATCATAAACGGGTTATCAATTTTATCGCTGTTTTTTAAGCGATAGACCGCAAAAGCGATATGATCAATAAAGCGGACATGAATTTCGTCACCAACCGGCTGTCCGGTCTCGATACTGATCATGGCAATGATTTCTTCACAGATTCCCACTAGGCTGGCATCGATTTTAGAAATCAGTTGGTTAAACTTGGAACTGGTTTCTTGATTGTCGATAGCAAATATTTTTTCAAACGGATCACCCGGTTCAAGACAGTCGCCTTCCCTTCTGCCAAATCCCAGCCCTTTCCGGATTAAAATTTTTTCTGTACCTTGATCTTCGGCTAAAATAACATTATTATTAAAAACCTTGCGTACAATATATTGAGCCGGTTGCATCCCCAAACCTCCCGCCCTCTTTTGGGTATCATTAATGGGTAAAATTATTATAACATATTGAAAAATGTACTTGCCGGATCGAGGTTTAATTTATTCCATCGACACCTGCAGGAATTTATTAAAAAAAAACAAAGATAGTAAGACGATATTTATTTTACAATTTATCAATTATGCATGAATCCGTCAAGTAACTTCAAAATCCTTTAAAATTAAAAACTTGGCGGAACGAGGCTAAAAGTAAAGGCGGGATGCGGATGAAAGAGTTTACAATGCGAATTACAAATGAGACCGGTCTCCATGCCCGCCCGGCAGCCCGAGTAGTCATCCTTGCCACCAAATTCAAGTCGCAAATATACGCCCTCAAGGATGGCGAAAAAGCAGACTTAAAAAGTTTACTGGCTCTCTTAAGTCTGGGTATTTGCCAAAATGATCAAATCACTATCCGAGCGGAAGGAAAGGACGAAAACCGGGCCGTCAAATTGATTACTATGTTATTGAACGAATTAAACCAGCAATAAATAATACCAATTCAATTCCATATTTTTTAACCTGAATCCGGCAAGTGACTTCATTAATTCGTATCAAATAAGAATTTGCCGGATCGAGGTTTAACTTAATTGTCACATCATCTTGACACAACCTGGGGAATCCGTTAAAATATAGTTAATAAATAATGTAATCGTTTGATTATCTATTCTCAGCGTGCGACGTAAAGGCAAGAGCTGAAAGGATTATTCCTTTTGGCTCTTTTTTTTGTCTTAAAATTCATTAATAGGAAGGATGGTGATGGGTAATAACTGCTATCCGGAGCCCGCACGTGTGCAAGCATTCGGTTCCGGCGGTTAATTTTTAAAGTCTTACCATAATTCACAAATTAATTAGGAGGTGTATGTTTTGAGAAAGTCACGTTTTTTAGTTGTTTTCTTAGTTCTAATGGTAATGGTCGGTGTTTTAACAGCAGCTACCAGTTTTGGCGCAGAAAAAGTCACCTTAACCTTAGGTTCCTGGCGATCAGATGATGTCGATGCCATTCATAAAGTATTAGCTACTTTTTCCGCAAAATATCCCGATATTGACATCAAGTTCAACCCAACCAACCCGCCGGATTATAACGCCGTATTGCGCACCCAATTAACCGGCGGCACCGGTCCGGATCTGATGTATCTGCGTTCTTTCAAAGTCAGCGCCGACTTATATAAAGATGGATTTGTAGCGTCGCTTACCGATATGCCGACATTGAAATCAAACTACACCGAGGGTAACTTAAGCCCCTGGACCAATGATAAAGGCGTAATCTACGGTTTACCGTTCATGGCTGTTTCTCACGGTATTTATTACAATGCCGACCTGTTCAAAAAGTATAAGATTAAAGTCCCCACCACCTGGCAGCAATTGATAGCCGCCGCCAAAAAGCTGAAAGCTGCCGGCGTGATTCCATTTTCCAACGGTTCCAAAGATCAATGGGATATGAATGAGACCGTCTTCATGAATCTGCTCCCGGACTTTATTGGAGGCAGAGCATCCCGTTTGGAATATGAAACCGGCAAAGTGCCGTTTAATGATGCCAAAATGGTCGCAGCATTCCAAGCCATTAAGGATATCGCCCCTTATTTGCCGGCCGGGCAAGAGGGTGTTTCCTATTATGATGCCCAGCAACTATTCCTCCTTGGTAAAGCCGCTATGTTCTTCGGCGGTTCCTGGGATGTTGCCATGTTTGAAAAAACCGCTCCCGGTTTCAACTGGAGTATTATGGCCGCTCCGGCTCCGTCCGGCAAAAAGACCATTGTTTGTTTCCATCCGGATTGCGGTATCGGTATTAACAAAGCATCCAAATACCAAAAAGAAGCCCGGGTATTTCTTGAATGGTTAACCAGTAAAGAAGCCGCTCAAATCTTAGCGGATGAAGTTCCCGGTTTTTATCCGTTGTCTAAAAATGGTAGCGCTTTAAAGGTTAAGAGCGTTCATGCCAGTCAATTCTTAGCAATCAGTAACGGTAAAGAAACCGACTTGCGCTTTGATTGGCCGGTCATCATGGATGCACCTCAGGGCAAACCCGATGGTTATACTCTGACCCAAACTGCCGCCCTTGCTGTCGCAAAAGGAGCTATGACTCCGAAACAGGCTGCCGATTCCATTCAGGCCGGATTGGCCCAATGGTATGCACCGACCCAACACTTTAAATAATACGTATCCACAAGTATATTTTTAAGAAGTTGCCTGGTATAGAGTAATTTATTTTATACCAGGCACTTTTCTCAATCTTTCTGAAAACCGCTCAAAACGGATATCAGTGAAATCAAAGAGAATTTAATACACCTGGCTGGAACCCAAGTGAGTTTTCATACTACGTTGCGCTTAAAAGTATATTTAAGCAAAGATCTGTGTGTGAAACGTAGCGCAACTGATGAATTAAATGCCAATTTACTCGTAATATACTTCAATTTTCGTTATAAATTGGTATCAATAAAGGAGTTAATTATGGAGCAAAAAACCTTACTGAACATTCCCACATTGCTCAAAGGAAAAAAGCGAAAAGCCAAAGATTATTGGTTTCTTTATACGCTGCCTGCTCTTGTTATATATATTTGGTTTATGGCCTTTCCCTTGTTTAATTCAATGCGTCTGAGCCTCTATACCGGCTCGGGATTTGTTCCCACCCATTTCGTCGGAATAAAAAACTATATCGATTTATTTACCAACCCCATCTACCGGGATCGCTTAATCGGAGCATTGATTCACACCTGCATTCTCTTCGCGATCTGTATGGGAGTCCAAAATACTCTCGGTTTAATGTTTGCCAACATTCTTTCCGGTTCCCTAAAAGGCCGTTCGATTTTTCGCACGGTAATCTTTTTACCGGTCACCTTATCGGTCCTAGTAACCGGGTTTTTATGGCGGTTGATTTTAAATCCCAATTGGGGCGCTCTAAACCAAGTCCTCTCCATGCTGGGATTGACCCAATTCTCAAGTTACCCTTGGTTGGGTGAGCCCAAGGTCGCCATGATCATCGTTGGGCTGGTTACGGCCTGGCAATGGGTAGGGATACCGACCATGATATTTCTGGCAGGATTTCAAGGCATATCGGAAGATTTATTTGAAGCGGCCAGCATCGATGGGGCTTCACGGCGGCAAGTGTTTTGGAAGATTAAAGCTCCTTTACTGATGCCGGTGATCGGTTTAGTTTCCATTTTAACCTTTGTAGGAAACTTTAATGCCTTCGACATTGTATTCGGCTTGGAAAATGCCAACGGCGCCCCCGATTATTCCACCGATATCATGGGAACGTTCTTTTACCGGATCGGCATCGCCGG
>DNPP01000484.1 GCA_003501365.1 Bacillota bacterium | reverse complement strand
CAAAGGATTATTTTGCGTAGACTCGCCACTCGGAGTGAAATCGATTAATAATTCTCCCAAAGCACTTACATCATACATCATCTTCATCACCTATTGATTTCGATATAACGTTTCCCAATCAAACGATAGTTGTTTTTTTATTTTGATATTCTGACGACTGCCTTGACAATTTCCGATTTATTATGAATGCTAAAATCCATTGCATTTTGAATATCATTAAATTCAAAGATATTGGTCACGATGTTTTTCAAGTCAACCTTCCCATTGGCAATGGCTTCAATTGCCATTGGATAAATATGTCGGTAACGGAATACCGTTTTGAAATTCAATTCTTTATCTAGAGCAAGACTCATAGGCAAATTCATCATGCCGGATTTCCCGTAACCAATCAGTACAACATTAGCTCCTTTTCTTGCCATATGAATAGCCTGCTCCGTGGTTATTTCAGTACCCGCAGTTTCGATTACCAAATCACAACCGAACCCGCCTGTCAATTTCATCACTTCGTTAACTACATCTTGTTCTTTAGCGTTGATGACTCCGGTTGCTCCTAGATTCATGGCCTTATCCAGACGATTCTGCATAATATCTACTACATAAACTTTCAAAACGCCCATTGCTTTTAATGCCATCATCGAAACCAGGCCGATACAACCGGCGCCCATTACCACGGCAGTCTGGCCCACATGGGCGCCTCCCTGAGTCGCACCGTGGAAACCAACGGCCAACGGCTCAACCAAAGCCCCCTCCAGGGTGCTTACATTATCAGGGAGTTTAAAACAAAGAGCGGCCTCATGGGCAACATATTCCTGGAACACGCCATCTACCGGCGGGGTTGCAAAAAAAATAACATCCGGACAAAGATTATAATTGCCAGTCCTGCAAAATTCGCATTTCCCACAGGTTTTCCCCGGTTCGAGCGCCACACGGTCTCCAACTTTAAGATGCTTTACATTCCGGCCAACTTCGACAACAACGCCACCCGGTTCATGCCCCAAAACAAAAGGAGGTTTAACAATATAATTACCGATACGGCCTGTTTCATAATAATGCATATCTGAACCGCAAATGCCTACATACTCGAGTTTCACAAGAACTTCATCATCGCCGGTCTCCGGGATGTCCCTTTCCTCAAATCCCATTTTGCCGATACCCAGCATTACTGCTGTCTTCATTTTTCCTTTCACGGTAAAACAATCCCCTCTCCATAATTTTCTTATTGTTTTCCAAGGCTGATTAGCGATCCCTACCTTGACGGGCGATATGGCTACTTAATAATCGGGCTTCAAGTCATACCGTTGCAGAAGCAACTTTAGCTACTTTTGTTTTGCGATTCTTCTGGATACAGTCAAAAGCAACCGCAAACATTAGGACTGATCCTTTAATAACCATCTGTGTATATGCGCTGGCATTAAGTAAAACCATCCCGTTGCTTAAAACTCCCAAAATCAAAATACCGGCAACGACATTGGAAATTTTGCCATAACCTCCGTTAATACTAACACCGCCCAAAACGCAAGCAGTCAGGGCATCAAATTCAAAACCTTTGCCGGATAGAACTTGTCCGGAATTGGTCCTAGACAACAAAACGATTCCGGCAATTCCAGCAAAAAAACCGGATAAAGCATAGACAAGGTATTTGACACGAATAACGTTGATACCGGATAGATTGGCAGCTTCTTCATTACCGCCGACCGCATAAAAATAGCGACCAAAGTAAGTTGAATTTAGGATGAAGGCGCCTATCAACATGATAATAATCATAACAATCACCGGAATCGGAATGATACCGATATATCCTTGCCCGAGAATAGCAAATGATTTGTCAAACCCGAATATAGGCAATCCACCGCTGATGATATAAGCAAGCCCCTCTACTATGATCTGTGTGCCGAGGGTTACGATAATCGCAGGCATTTTAATTCTTGCAATAATCAGACCATTAATAAATCCAATAGCGGTACTAAGTGCAACGGCGACAGCAATAGCAGCGATTGGGTTCATCTTACCGTTGACCATCATCCAGGCTGTCACAATATTGACTAAAGTGACTATCGAACCAATCGATAAGTCGATGCCTCCTAACAACAACACAAAGGTCATACCTACAGCAGCAATTCCAAGCATTGAAACTTGCCTTGCAATAATTAATAAATTGCCGGTGACAAGGAAATTATCTGAAGTAATCGAAAAAAATATCACAAGCATCAAAAGCACTGCAAAAATTCCATACTTCTTAAAAAATTCCATGTATTTCATAGGATTATACCTTCCCTTTAGTAATTGACGCCATCGTCATGATATCTTCCTGGTTAAATTCCTTTTTGTCCAAAAAACCGGTCATTTTCCCTTCCGACAAAACAATAATCCGATCGGACATACCCATAATTTCTCCCATCTCCGACGAGATCATCAAGACGGTTTTTCCGGCTTCGACCAAGGAGTTCACCAGTTTATAGATCTCATACTTTGCCCCGACATCGATACCTCTGGTTGGTTCATCGAAAATGATCAACTCCGCATCGGAAGCGAGCCATTTGGCAACAATGACTTTTTGCTGGTTACCGCCGCTCAAATTTTTAATTTTCTGTTCCAAACTTGGTGTTTTGATTTTAATGCTTTCTTTATATTGATTGGCTATTCTTTTTTCTTCGCCCTTATTCAAGAAAGACAGTTTTGATATCCGCTCCAGAATGGGCATGCATATATTTCCCTTAATATCAATATCAAGCAATGCGCCCTGTTTCTTTCGGTCTTCAGGAACGAGCGCAATTCCATAGTCAATTGCCGAACGCGGTGTTTTGGGTGATATTTCCTTTCCTTTAAAAAAGATTTGCCCGCCGGTTTTGGGCTTAACGCCAAAGATGAGTTCCGCCAGTTCGCTCCGACCCGAGCCGATTAATCCCGCAAAGCCTAGTACCTCGCCGCGTTTGACTTTAAAGGAAATATTGAACAATCCGTTGCCGCTTAGATTTCGGACATCCAGCAACACCTCATCTTTTATACAACATCCTCGGACCGGATAAGTCTCCTTGATTTCCCGGCCAACCATCCGCTTTATCAATTTTTCAATATTCGTATCACCGGTATTCATAGTTTCGACGATATTACCGTCACGCATGACTGTTACCCGGTCTGTCAGCCGGAAGATTTCTTCCAAGCGATGCGATATATAAATAATGGTGACTCCCTCAGCTTTAAGCTTATCGACGATCCGATACATACGTTCAACTTCCGCTTTGGTTAAAGGCGCTGAAGGTTCATCCATAATTAAAATTTTGGCTTTCTGAGAAATCGCTTTGGCGATTTCAACCAGCTGTTGATAACCAACAGTCAAGTTACTAACCAATGTGTTTGGATCGATATCAATATCAAACTGTCGAAAAATCTTCAGTGCCTCAGCAGCCATTGCTTTCTTATCAATCCTAAGTCCTTTGCAAATTGCTCGACCTAAAAAAATATTTTCAGCCACAGACATTTGTCCAACAAGATTAAACTCCTGATAAATAACAGCTATTCCTTGTTGTTTCGACAACTTCGGTGTCATAGATGAAAATTTTTCCCCGTCGACAATAATATGACCGCTATCGGGAATTACAGCACCGGTGCATGTCTTGATCAGCGTTGATTTACCTGCGCCGTTTTCACCAACCAATGCATGGACTTCGCCTTTGGAAACATGCAAGGTGATATTATTCAGTGCCGTGACGCCAGGGTAAGTCTTGGTTATGTTATTTAACTGTAAGAACATATTTTTACCATCCCGAGATCTGTCTTTACGTAATACCCTAATTAATAATAGGGGGCAGAAGACATTGTCTACTACCCCACTTGAATGGAGCTGCTGCAAATACTGCGACAGCCCGGTGCCTTTATAAATCAGTTCGGTACATTACCAACGTTTTCAATCGTAACCGGGAATATCTTACGGTAAAATACCTTGTCAACTTTTTTGCCGGAGGCCACTTTCTTAATTAGACCATAGATTTCTTTCGCCATCGTCACAGGTCCGCCGGTAATCATAACCGACATTCTGTTCCCTTCGTGATTCTTAATGGCCTGAAGTTCTTGTTCGGTTGCATCCGCTGCAAAAATGCCAAAATCAGGAGAGATTTTATTAGCAGCTTTAGCCGCTTCGTTTGCACCGATAGCACCGCCGCCGCCTATGCATGCAACTACTTTAACATTGGGATGAGCTTGAAAGATGGACTCCATCTTAGTCTGTCCGCCGGCAGCATCGATTGCTGGTTGTTGAGCGACGATTTTAGCTTTGGGAGCGTTCTTCTTGAGCGCATCAACAATACCATTAGCGCGTTCAAGTAAAATTGGTAATTGCGGCCAATCTAGAACAGCAACTTCAGCCTTACCGCCTAGTTTTTTATTGATCCATTTGGCAGCCTCTTCACCAATCATCTTACCAAGGTCATAATTGTTGATTACATAAGCCAGATCGGCATTTTCTAGTTTGTCATCCCAAGAAATGACTTTGATACCGGCTTTCCTAGCTTGCATAAGTACGTTTTCAATCCCTTTAGGATCAGCGGGATGACAGACAATAACATTCACTTTACTGGAAATAAAGTTTTCCACTTGCTGAATCTGGGTTGTAATATTGCTATCACAAGCCATGTATGTCATTTCACCGCCATCTGCTTTGACCGCTTTCTGAGTTTCTGAGCAAATACCTGCCCAAATCGGATTGCTAACACTTTGTACGGTCATACCAACTTTGAGAACTTTTTTAGGAGCGGCGATGCCATTACCTACAAGGCATATTGCCATGATAGCCACACCCAAGAGACTAAATAGAGACCTTTTTTTCATCGAACTTCCTCCCTTTTCATATCATTAGATTTATTAACAATTAGCTTATAAAGCTAACTTGTTTCATATTTTTAAAGCATCAATAAAAGAGGGAATTTTATGTAATTACTTTTATAAAACGTTTTATAAAACTACTTGCATAATACCACCTTGATACTAATAAGTCAATACCATAGACATTTGAATTTTAAAAATGGCGTTGTACTTAAGTCTGGAAAACATCGGAAAGAACCCTGTTCCATTAAATTAAATAGAGGATTATTGAAGAGGGTAAATGACTTTAGATTGTACTAATAAACCCTTCGATATGTCTAAGCGCTGCTCCCAAAGCGGAAGCCTCGATTTTATAACGGCACGGCTTAATATATATAGCGTTATTTTCAAACGTATTTAACAATGCAGCTTTTTCGTGTAAATGCGAAATATAAGGCTCAATAAAACTGCCAACGTAACCGCCAATAATAACTTGGCAGTCGAAAGCCATTCTTAGGTTGTTTACGACTATGATAAGATTTGATAAGTAATCCTCCCAAATTCTTGTAAATTCTTCATTCCCATCCGCCAGTTCCTTAAAAAACCTTTCTAATTTCCCATCCGTTAGTTTTGCAAGAATCTTTGCCGAGCAATAAGCATCAACACATCCAACCTTTCCACAATAACACTTTCTGTCACCTGGTATTAAAGTCATATGCCCGAATTCTCCGCTTCTGCAGTTATCTCCAAAATATAAATTATCAATAACCTGATTACCTTTCAAACCGTTGGATTTTTCCATAAATATCGCACCTCCAACGCTATTACTTAGTGAGAGATACACTGTAGTATATCTCTCCTGTATACTATACATTTCTGCAATGATGGCAGCATTTGCATCATTGGTAAATATACAGTGATTAGGGATGTTCTGAGAAAATACCGTATATGGTACATCCGTGATGCCCAGTGCATGAGAAAAAGTAATTTTTGCATTCTCTGAACTAACAATCCCGGGAATGGAAATGCCGAATCCTAAAAAACGATCTTCCGGAATATTGGCACTTGTTAAAAACTTTATTGCCAACTCACCCAAATTCATAAAATATTTTCTTTCGTTCGTAAAAGGTTTATACTCTCTTGTATGCATTAAAACACTGCCGGATAAGTCAGTCAGGACAAATCCAACATGGTTTTGGGTGATATCAATGCCAATTGCATACCTAGCATCATAGATAGGCGCAATAACCCTCGCCTTCCTGCCCCCCGTTGATTCAAAAGCGCCAACCTCACAAATTAACCCCCGCTCGGTTAACTCTTTGATATTTTGCAAAACAGTAGGCATGCTGATTCCAAGTGTAGAAGCAATATCCGGCTTGGATACTTTTTCATATTTATTCACATATCGATAAATTTGATTGCGATTTATTTTTTTGACTTCCGGGTTGCTGACTCGATTCTTTTTCATATTCACCTATCACTTTTATAAAAGTATTTATATTAGTATAACCTCTCTATCCCATAAAGGCAATATTTGTATTAAAAAATGAGGATGCATTGAGACCCGAAAGTCTGATATACTTTTTAACCTTTGAAAATGTATACCCATGGTTATTCACATAATCCAGATGTTTTTTTGACCTAAAATATCTTTTCTCCATGCCAGTGTGGTTAAATTTCAGCAACGGACACAGATACTGAGAAAGCTTATATTATTTACCATTGACCAACATCCTCTTTTAGATTGGATAAGCGGTGATTGCAATATTCAACCATAAAGAACATCATAACAACAAAAGCTAACTGAAATAAAGGATATATTGTTATGCTGGTTTTTTCGGCAATAACTCCGATTAAAGGCGGAGAAAAAGCACTTCCAATATATGCACAGGCCATTTGTAACCCCATCATTGATTGAGAAACATTTTTTCCAAATCGTTCCGGTGTTTGATGTAATAAGCTGGGATAAATCGGCGCACAACCAAATCCAATCAATACAAATCCTATACCTATTATTAGGGTATTGATAGAAAAGTACAATAATACGATGCCCAACACAGCAAGTCCCTGTCCTAATCTAATCATTCTTTTGGTATTCAATTTCAAAGTTAAGAAACCACTTAAAAAACGACCCCCGGTAATACCAAAATAGAATAAAGAAATTAACGATGCCGCTAATTCTGGTGCTATCCCTTTTTTCAAGACCATGTAACTGCTACCCCATAACCCCGTTACTAGTTCCAGGGAACAGTAACAAAAGAAAGCTATCAAAATTTGTTTTGCACCGGGTAATGCAAGTAACTGTTTAATCCTTAGCGGCGATGGGGCACCCTGTTCAGGCTCCCCTTTTTTATTTTGGGATTTCCACAGCGGCAGGGAAAAAATCAGTATGGCCGTTAGGGCGATTTGAATGTAGGAAATGATTCGATAGCCATGGCTCCAACCCAAATTTCCAGCCAAACATACTCCCATAATATAAGGACCAACTGTAGCGCCTACTCCCCAAAAGCAGTGTAACCAATTCATATGTTTAGCTTTATAATGTAGAGCGACAAAATTGTTTAATGTTGCATCTACCGATCCGGCGCCTAACCCATAAGGAATTGCCCATAAACAAAGTCCTGTGAATGAATGAGCAAGCGAAAAACCCATTAATGCAGTTGCAGTCATTCCTATACTGATAACGGTTATCCGTCCTGTTCCCAATTTTCGTACTAAAAGGTCACTAAATAGGCTGGATATAATGGTACCCCCGGCAATAATCAGAGCGATTATGCCGGCATATGAAACCGGCACACCCAACCCAGTATACATACTAGGCCAAGCAGAGCCTAAAAGTGAATCCGGTAATCCAAGACTTATAAATGAAATATATATAATTACAAGTAATATCTGAAACATTCCTTTTCTTTTTCCTCCTATGTATTCGGACACATATAATAAGAATATCGTCTTTTTTATCTTATTACAAGTTGATTTTGGACATATCTATACGAGGCTCGACTAATCAGAATAATGTGAAAAAGGCCCAAGATAAGATATGCTAATAGTTCCGAATAAAAAGAAAACTATATATGTTGAAATAAATAATTGAATTAATTTTTCTTTCAAAATCAAGATGTCTAAAGACAACTCACCTCCTCGGTCCCCCTCTCTTTCGCGAAAGAGAGGGGGATGGCTCAAGAGTTACAATAAGCAGAATAGTTCGCAGGGGGTGAGTTGTAGTCAGACATTCAACATACTTATTTCAACCTATATAGATAATAAATTTTTACGTAACAATTCTACAATTTACAAGTAGCTCCGTGCCCTTAATAAATTTAGAAAAACGTTAGGACTGTTGGGTGGTGTCCTGACAAGCATAATTAACTTGTGTTTTACTTAGTGAATATTCATGAAAGCTTGATAATTATTTTTTTAATCCAAGTAATTTGTGCAACTTATGTCAGGCATTTTATCAGAGGAATTGATATAATGAATAAGGAAGTGAGTTATTTGTCTGTTCAAACCATGGAATCTATGGTCAAATGGCTTGACAATAATGTTTTGGAAAACCCGACATTAGAAGGTATGTCCTCCCATGTGGGATACCCTCCATATTACTGCTCAACAAAATTTCGTGAGTACACAGGTATTACCTATAAACAATACTTGGCTAAATGTAGGCTAAATGCGGCTACAAATTTACTTATTATGACAGACTATAAGCCTTTGCAGCCGAATTATTGATGCCAGAGAGTTTCATTAGAGCTGATATGGCAGCTTTAAAAACTTGGGATAAGGAAAGCCTCCAACAGCTGTCGACAAAATATCAAGTCAGTTTTAAAGCATTCATTTATCGCTTAAGCCATTTAGACTTTAAGATCGATTTATTAAGTCTATAAAAAAACTGAACCACTAATTTCTCGTGGCTCAGTTTCCATCTTTATTTGTGAGTTTCCAACTTTATTATACAAAATCACCCGTTGTTATTTTGAAAGAAAATTTGAACAAAATTATATGTTTTTAAGCGGTTTTCTAATATCCTTTCTGCTTGTTTTTTGAAAGAAAGTATGAACAAATCATTCCTGGGAGCGATTTTTTTGAAAGAAAGTTTGAACAGAGTTTATGTGATTGATGACACTTACAATTGGAGTTTTCAAGTTATACGTTCTCCTTCGGATTAGCGTCTTCATCGTCCATGTTTATTTTCCTTTCAAAGCTTTTTACCTATAGAATAGATTCTATTATTGGTCTAGCATTAGGATTTTTTCTAAGGCACAAAGAAATTAACTGTTGTAACCTTGTCGATACGGGTGGACGAACTGGTTCCTCATTGAGATGTCGCTGCCGTAAATCACCGGAAGTAAATGGAGGATTTCCTGTTACAAGAGCAAATGCGATACAACCAAAAGCATAAATATCTGTTGCCTTGGTTGCTCGTTCAAATCGCCATTGCTCAGGAGCAGCATATTGTTGCCCCCGGTCAAACTTAG
>DNPP01000190.1:2151-3539 GCA_003501365.1 Bacillota bacterium | reverse complement strand
ATACGTCGGCGTCATATTTACCAGCTGGTTGATTGTCAAATTGCTCACACGAAAAACCAAACCATTGAGTCGTTTTCCCAATAAATGAGAATAACGGAATGCCATTAATCTCTGCTTTTGCCCAGGGATTATTTTTGGGAGCTACAAACATATTAAATGTGTTCAATTTATCAGATTTTGCTCCCCAACCCATTCCGTATGTGTATTTGGTTTCTTTCAAGTAAACAGCCGGATATACCCCTTGTCTGAATGCTGTGCCTTCAAATCTGCCCATAAGTGGGAAGCAATTGGCTTCTACATCAAACCCAAAATTGCCAATGCCGTCTCTATTTACAAAAGTAGTGGCAGACGCGCCATCTTTGAAAGTAACCTTTACCCATTGGGGAACATAAGCATGAATCTTACCGTGTCCATAGACCTCATCAACTCCAAATGGTCCATTTAAATACTTACCAAAGGGGCCTGACTCGGCTTGAGTCTTCGGCTGTGGGAATGCAAAAACAGAAGTCCCAAAAGCCAAAACTACGCAGGCAATTATTACAAAAAGTAATTTATTTCTCATTTTTTCCTCCTCGTTATTCGTTCATAATAGTACTTATGGTTTTCCTATGTCCTTCAGCCCACTAACAACCTTGAGATTTCGCCCCGCCCTCTGGGTGAACAAAATTCCGCACCTACAAAAGCCACTTCAATCGACTAATTAACTCCCCTGAAAGAAGCTAAACTTTTACTTTCTCCCAGGTGAGGGGAGGCCAATGCCATAATCTTGATACTTCAATATCAGATTGATTCTCATCGTGGCAACCGTAATTTCTCATACAGCCCAAGTTTGAAAGATGACTAACAAGCTCTCCGGTAAATATTTACCACGATAATCTTAAAATCGCTCTATCAAGGGCTCAAATGTTCTTAATAAACCTTAATTATCGAGAATACGGTTGGCCTCGAACCACCCCCCTTTAAATGCTATCTTTCTTGTATATCATTAACCTATATCTGCTCCCAACTACTCGGAGCTGTTGCCGATATTATTCCACATACTTACCAAACAAAATGTTCAAAATAAGACAAGTTTTATACTCTCTATAATCTCCAGTTTTGGCAAAAATATAATATGCAAATAGCTACCTTTTATACCACAAATACATCTGGGTTATTAAGCAAATAGCAAATTTTCCCACGCTGTTTCGATTACCATATATCATAATTTCCAACTTATATTCTATCCATTGTTGTTACTGGATTGTTACGCCATGGCCCTCCCAAGAAGTAACCGCCTGGTAAGTGATCTACCAAACAAAAAAGCCCTTTCGGGAGAAAGGACCTGTATTTGAAAACATTATGAAGATGGTTAATCTATTATGGAGTTATCGGCTTAATCGTGACAT
>DNPP01000190.1:0-2068 GCA_003501365.1 Bacillota bacterium | reverse complement strand
CCGGTTGAAGGCAGCAGTATTGCCAGGTGCCTCTGATCCAGTCTGCATAAGATATCTGATTTACGCAACCTCTGATAGACGATTGACTCTAAATCTTTCAAACATCCTAGTGAATTTCGGTTAAGGCTCCCCCCTCTGCCCTCCAATTCCAGAATAATTAAACTGGATTCCCCGCCATTACGGACTAGACGCCGGCGTTCAAGCAACAGGAAATTCCAAAAAAAATCCGTCTCGCAGACCAACGGCCCGTTCTCTTGGGTCAGTATTTCAATATTGCCGTCCAAAATTCGCTTGTCCGGCGACTCAATTCCGGGTCCCCGCAATTGTTTATAGAGACTTTTCCATTCCTCCGAAGGTTTAACCCCCAGTTCTTTATAGAGAAAGCTTGAACAGTGGCTGTAATGCTCGGCGGCGGCTTTTAAATTACCCATTCCCAGCAACGTTTTCATCAATAGTATTTGTAAGCCCTCGACATAAGGATCAATTTTAATTGCTCTTTTTAACAGCGCTTCAGCCTTGGGATATTCTTGGAATTCCAACAACCATGATACTACCTCGGTAATAGAGTCAATAAATAGACACCGGTAATGTTCACGCGGAACCACGGCCCACTCCAAGTCAGGGTCCTCGACTAGGAAATCTCCCTGATAAAGATCGAGAGCCTGTAGATAGAGTTCGATCGCAGCTTGACGATTATCATTTCCCAACCGGTGAGCGCTGGCGCATAAATTCTCAAATTCTTCGGCATCCAGCCAAAAAGGGGCATGTAAATTAAAGGCGCAGCTCTCTTTGGAGTAAATAATATAGGCCGAACGTTGATAGCCGATATGCGACGGTTCCAGCAATGATTTAAGCCGGGAGATTGTGGTACGCAAAGTCGCGGTATCGCTGGGGTCATTATTTCCAGGCCAAAGGAGTTCCATAATCTTTTCCGTTTGGATCGCCGACCCTTTGTGGACCACCAAGTATTTAAAGAGCAACCACATTTTATGTCTGCTTACAGTGCCGATAGCCTGCTGCTCGTCGGGTCTTAACACCCGGAATACTCCTAAACAATAGATCCTCAATGTAGATTGCTCTCTGACAGCCCTTTGAAGCAATTGGCCATCCATCAATCGGTTCGCCTCCCAAGACATATGCTTTATCAACTATACTAAGTTGCTTCTTGATTTATTATCCAATTGAAAGCAACTTAATATTGGAGTTCATTTAAATCTCTATTAAATTACCATATTTTTCAATATCTTCATGTCGTTTCATAAGAGAATTCAAGTCCTTTATTCCGGGTATATCAATTATTCTCCGCCAAAAAACAGTAAAGCCCGCCGTGAAGGCGGGCTTTTTGAGTTTATGATTTTTTAATGGAATCCGGCAAGTAACTTCAAAATCCTTTCAACGTAGAGCTTGCCGGAGTTTAACCGCTCACCAAGCTCCATAAAAGCAATAGATTGAAACTCACTACGATGATGGCAATCAACCATAACATGATCCGGTCCAGCCGGGAGTTGGCGAACTTACCCATCACTCGTTTCGACGAAGTAAGATAAAGCTGTAGAAATATGGTTAGCGGTAGTTGGATGCTGAGTAACATCTGTGAGTAAATCAAACCCTGCAGCGGGTTATTAATAAAAAAGATGGCCATTAGCGCCGGGATGAATGTTGCCAATACTCCCAACTGGGTATGAAGGTCATGAATGTTATAAGGTTCGCCAAAAATTCCGGCAAAAATCGACCCCCCGGCCATTCCAGCCGTAACCAAGGCTGAAATACCGGCAAATAACAAGGCCAGGGCGAAAACGAACGAAGCGGAATTGCCCAACAAAGGGCTTAGCAATTGCCCAGCCTGTTCCAACTCGGCCACCTGAATATGGTGTTGAAAAAAAGTCGCGGCAGCCACCAAAACCATTGCACTATTAATCGCCCAACCCACCAGCATCGAAATCGAGGTATCCCAAAATTCATACTTTAGTTGCCTGATAACGACCGACTCATCAGCTAGGTTGTATTGCTTGCTCTGAATAATCTCCGAATGCAGGAACAAGTTATGCGGCATGACGATCGCTCCCAA
>DNPP01000271.1 GCA_003501365.1 Bacillota bacterium | reverse complement strand
TACTGATTATTGGTTAAGGGTCCTATTGTCACGATTTTGACCGCAGGGGGCGTTGCAATGAGTGAAAAAGGTTTTTTGCTTGAAATGAATAATATTTCGAAGGAATTTCCGGGTGTAAAAGCACTTGATAATGTGACTTTGCAAGTACGTCCCGGTACTGTACACGCATTGATGGGTGAGAATGGCGCCGGTAAATCGACATTAATGAAATGTCTGTTTGGGATTTATTTACAAGATTCCGGAGATATACTGCTAAAAGGTAGTAAAGTTGAGATAGAAAATTCAAAAATTGCTTTAGATAATGGTATTTCCATGATTCATCAGGAGTTACACCCGATACCTTACCGTAATGTCATGGAGAACATCTGGTTAGGGCGTTTTCCATTAAAAAGTCTCGGGCCGTTAAAATTTATTGATCACAAAAAAATGTATCGGGATACCGAAGACCTCTTTAAAAGTCTTGAAATGAATATCAATCCCGCAACAATTGTGGGAAATATGTCTGTTTCCAAAGTGCAATCTATGGAAATTGCCAAAGCAGTTTCCTATAATTCGAAGGTTATCATTATGGATGAACCGACCTCTTCATTAACTGAAAATGAAGTGGAGCATTTGTTTAAGATTATTCGGGAACTCCGGGGCCGTGGTGTTGCGATTATTTATATCTCTCATAAAATTGAAGAAATCCTGCAAATTTCCGATGAAGTTACAATTATGCGGGATGGTCAACGCGTCGGTACTTGGCCCGCAGCTGAATTAACTGACGATTTAATCATCTCCAAGATGGTTGGCCGTGATTTAACCAATCGTTTTCCCGAACGCAGTAATGTACCCGGGGACGTGATTTTAAAAGTTGAAGGACTCACTTCGCCTTCACCAAAATCTTTCAAAGATATTTCATTTGAGCTACACAGGGGCGAGATTTTGGGTGTCGGCGGTTTGGTTGGCGCGCAACGCACCGAGTTAATTGAGGCTTTATTTGGACTACGAGTGATTGCTTCCGGTAGTGTTTATCTGGATGGAAAACAGGTTGTGATTAAATCACCGGAAGAAGCCAAAAAATATAAGTTGGCTTTGCTAACCGAAGATCGACGGGTATCGGGTATTTTCGGAGCACTTTCGGTATTGGAGAACACATTGATTGCCAATCTGGCCCGCTATGTCAGATATGGTTTGTTAAATGGTAAGAAGAGAAAAGCGGATGCCGACAAGACTGTCGCTCAACTTAAAGTAAAGACTCCATCCACTAAGACGTTGATCAAAGATTTATCGGGCGGTAACCAACAAAAAGTATTATTTGGCAGATGGTTGCTTACCGAACCGGATATTTTGTTACTTGATGAGCCGACCCGGGGTATTGATGTCGGGGCAAAATATGAGATTTATACCCTGATTGCCGATCTGGCAAAACAGGGTAAGAGTATCATTATGATCACCTCTGAAATGCCTGAATTGATTGGAATGTCCGACCGGATCATGGTAATGTGCGAAGGACGTCTCTCCGGTTTCATTGATGGGAAAAGTGCAACGCAGGAAGAAATTATGCGTTTGGCCGCTAAGTTTATCGCTTAATTGAAGGAGGGTTTCAACTTATGGATTTCAAAAAAGCTTTAAAATTTCTCAGTGATCATGCAATTTACTTTGTGTTAGTGTTATTAGTTGTTGTTATCGCATTCATCGATTCTAGTTTTCTATCCTTGACTTGTTTGCGCGATATCTTGTTGCAGTCCTCAACCCGTATTATTATTGCCATGGGCGCTTTTTTTGCGATATTAATCGCCGGCTGCGATCTTTCCGCCGGACGTATGGTGGGATTTGGCGCTGTTATAGCAGCTTCAATGCTGCAGGCTCCTACTTATTTGCGGCTGTTTTTCCCAAATCTACCGCAGTTGCCTTTAATAATACCAATTATCCTTGCTATTCTAGTAGGTGTATTATTTGGTTTATTTAACGGATTTTGTGTGGCAAAATTAGGCTTGCCTCCATTTATTGCTACTTTGGGTTCCATGGTTATCATCTATGGTATCAACTCCATTTATTTTGACATGGCGCCTAACAATTCACAACCTATCGGCGGATTGCGGGCCGATTTTACCGAGCTCGGCACCGGCGCAATCGGTCCTCAAGCTTTTTCCATTCCCTATATTTTGATTATTGCAATCATTATAGCTGCTTTAATGTTTATACTCATGAATAAAACCCGTTTCGGTAAGAACTGCTATGCTATCGGCGGTAATATAAATGCTGCTAAAGTTTCCGGTATTAATGTATCCAAACACATCTTGGCCATGTTTACGATCGCCGGCGGCTTATTTGCTTTGGGTGGTGTGCTTGAAGCAGCGAGAACCGGCGGCGCCACCAATAACTATGGTAACGGCTATGAATTTGATGCCATTACGGCGTGCGTCGTTGGCGGTGTTTCCACAACCGGCGGTATTGGAACCATTCAAGGGATTTTGGCCGGTGTGTTTATTCTTACCATTATCAACTATGGACTTACATTTATCGGACTTAACCCTTATTGGCAACAAATCATTAAGGGATTAATCATTATCTTTGCGGTGGCTGTTGATATCCGTAAATATTTAACCAAGAAATAAAATTTGTAGTCTAAAACAACTTTATGTATTGAGTAGTAGGGGGACCAAACATCTAGAAAAGGATTGGTTCCCCTTTGTTTGGGCAATAGAATTGTTAAGGAGTTGATTCTAATGGGAGGTTGGAGTAGCAGCAAATTAACCAAAAAGGTTAAAATGGCTGGGACTAGCTTAGCGAAGCGCGTTGAAAAAATACCCGGTTTTTTAAAATTGATCAAAGTAATTAGTAAGATATCAATTCAGCGTCGATTAATCCTTTTTTTCTTAATCCTTTCAATTATTCCGATCGTATTTATGGGTTATTTGTCCTATACCTCTTCGAGAGCGGCTATTAGTAACAAAATTGTTACCTATTCGCAGGAGAGCTTGATCCAGGCCTCCTTAAACCTCCAATTATCCCTGAAGAAATATGAAGATTTAGCGATGCAACTAATCATTAACAGTGAGACCAACAACACGGTTGTATCTTTTATTAATAACGGATCGGGCGCCGAGCAACTAAAAGATTTGTTAAAATCAACTGTTGGAGGGGATGAAAATGTACGTTCGCTTTTCATCGGTTCAATAAATGATGGTTCATGCGTAGGAGCGGGATTTGAGGATCCCAATCTTACGAATCTTTTTTTGAAATTAAAACAAACCAAGGCTTTTACCGAAGCTCTTAAAGAGCCGGATCAAACCTATTGGGGCATATATGACAGTGATATGGTCATGATCAGAGTTATTAAAGACTTCTCAACCGGAGAGCCAATCGGGGTATATGGTGTAGTTTTCTTTGGCTACCAGCTTACCAAAAAGATGAGTCCCGGCAGGTATGAGAATTCCGGGGAATCGGCGAAGGATCTCCCCTATACCATTATTGTCAGACGAGACGGTGAAATACTGACATCCCCCAATGTTGATGATATTGGAAAGAATCTTACCCAATTATTACGTAGTTCAAAAATGGCGGAAGTTTTAAAACAAAATCAAAGTCAAAAAGGGATGTTGTATGACCATTTTAGCAACGATAGTGTACTGGTCACTTATGATCAAATTAACAGCAGAAATTGGTATTTGCTCGGTATTTCATCAAATGTTTATTTGTTTAAAGAAATAAATAATGTGGGCTTTCTTACGGTTATCTTTGTGGTAATTGTTAGTATGATCGCAATGATTATCGCTAT
>DNPP01000311.1:1166-8602 GCA_003501365.1 Bacillota bacterium | reverse complement strand
AAATTCCTTTTTAATTTCGGATAAGCTTTTTTCATAAATATAATTCTGGGCCGCACTAGCCATAACCTGGATTAATTCACCGGAGAATTGGGCGATTTCATAAGGACTTAACTTCCAAACGGAGGTTACCAAGGGACGATCCAAATGTCCGGCCGGGTTAATGTTTTTTAATTTGTGATGCGGAAAATGTCGGTTCAAGAAAATCACCTCTCTTTTCAGTTTATCCAGGATGCTTAAATTTTAACAACGTAAATAACCAAGCTGGTAACGCCTAAAAGATTGACTTTTGGAAAATTAACTTATATAATAAGCAAAGGTGATTTTTGGTGAAGGTAAATATTGGTCCAATTTGTGACATGCCCGGTGGTGTGGTCGAATTTAACGGCCGGCAGGAAGCTCCCAATCTTCAAACGGGTTTGGTTTTTACTGCGCCGGTTGCTGTTAACGGATCAGTCACCAATACCGGTGAAGGCTTTTTAGTTAAAGCGTTATTAAGTTTTCAATATAAAGTCAATTGTGACCGCTGCTTAAAGGAATTTGACAGAGCCCAGGAAACTGAGGTAGTTGAAGAATTTATGGCTGGACCTGTGGAACCGGGTGAGGACGATCTGTTTTTTCGTTTTAGCGGGGACATTATTGATTTAAAAGATTGTATTTCTGAAAATGTATTATTCGCTTTGCCAATGAGTTTTATCTGTACACCGGAATGTAAAGGTTTGTGCCCGGAGTGTGGTAAAGATCGAAATATCGAATCTTGTACCTGTGTGCCACAACAGCTCAATCCGCAATTTGAAAAATTACGAAATTTGTTATCCATAGAAGGAGGTGGACCGAATGGCAAATCCAAAAAATAGAACCTCCCGGACCCGTAAAAGATTAAGACGCTCAAACTATAAAACGACAGCACCAACTGTCGGTGCTTGTCCGCAGTGTCATGAACCCAAATTAGCTCATATTGTTTGTGGTAATTGCGGGTTTTATAACGGTCGGGAAATAATTGCTAAAGCTAACAATGCCTAATTAATTGTATTTAAAACCAAAATTGGATAAGGTCATTTTGGCCGCGGGTCATTCTTGACCTTATTTTTTTCTCGGCGGTATTCATTTCATTCTTCATTCTCATTTTTCAATTCATATAAGGAGTGCTGGTGTAATTTGAAAATTGCGCTTGACGCTATGGGTGGGGATTTTGCTCCTAAAGAAATTGTTCTAGGAGCGGTTGTTGCTTGCCGTGAATTTGGTGCTGAAGTGATTTTAGTCGGTATTGAAAATGAGATCAAAAAAGAACTTAACGGGCAGTCGCTTTCCGGTTTAAAACTGGAGATTTGCCATGCCGCGGAGACTATTGCCATGGATGAACATCCGGCAAACGCGGTAAAACGTAAAAAAGACTCTTCATTAATGGTAGCCAATCGTTTAGTTAAAGAGGGAAAAGCAAATGCGGTAATCTCGCTTGGCAACACCGGAGCCGCCATGGCTGCATCTTTATTGACCTTGGGACGAATTCCCGGGATAAAGCGGCCGGCAATCGCCTCCTTGATGCCGACTAAAACCGGCATTAGCATCATTTTGGATGCGGGCGCCAATGCTGATTGTGAGCCGGATAACTTGTTGGAGTTTGCTTTAATGGGTTCCGCTTATGCCGAACAGGTATTGGGGTTATCCAATCCTAAAATCGGTTTGTTAAGTATTGGTGAGGAAGAAACCAAAGGGAATAAGTTAACTGTCGAGGCCCACCAATTATTAAAGGGTAGTGGCAAACTAAATTTTATCGGTAATATTGAGGGCCGGGATATTCACCGCGGTGTTTGCGATGTCATAGTCTGTGATGGTTTTGTTGGTAATATCGTACTTAAAATGTCTGAAGGCTTAGCTTCGGTTATGTTAAGCTGGGTTAAGGAGGCCATTACCGACAATATTCTTTCAATGACCGGCGGTTTTTTAATCAAAGGTTCACTTAAGAAAATATTGCGGCGGATGGATCCGGCCGAGTATGGCGGCATGCCGCTACTTGGTTTGAATGGAATCAGCATGATTGGGCATGGTAGTTCAAAAGCTAAGGCGGTTAAGAATGCCATTAAGGCTGCAACCAAAGCTGTAAACCAGGATATCGTTGGTAAAATCGGTCAAGCTGTAGCTAAAATTGAATAAATATAAAGGAAGATTGATGAGAAAAATTGCATTCATTTTTCCGGGACAAGGTTCCCAACATGTTGGAATGGCGAAAGAAATTTACGATAATTATTCCGAGGCTCAAGCAGTATTTAAGGAAGCCGATCAAGTTTTGGGGCGAAGTATTTCCAAACTTTGTTTTGAGGGCCCGGAGGACCAATTAAAAGACACCCGAAATGCCCAACCGGCAATAGTCACCACCAGTATCGCGTTGATGAGAGTGTTGCAGGGGGAAGGGATTAAACCGGATTATTGCGCTGGGCACAGTTTGGGTGAGTATAGCGCCTTAATTACTTCAGCCGCGATTTCGTTCCCTGTGGGATTGGAGTTGGTTCAAACCCGTTCTCGATTGATGGCTGATGCTGATCCGGCTCAGCAAGGAGCTATGGCGGCAATTTTGGGAATTGACCGTAACACTTTGGCCGGGTTACTTCAAGAGGCTTCCGCAGTTGGTAAAGTTGAGGCGGCAAACTATAATTGTCCCGGACAAATCGTGGCTTCAGGGGCTAAAAATGGGATAACCAAGCTCCAAGAGCTGGTCAGTACCAATGGCGGTAAGGTCATACCGCTTGCAGTAAGCGGCGCTTTTCATTCCAGCTTCATGCAAAAAGCCGCCGATGCTTTTCGTCCCGAGCTTGAAAAAGTGCAATGGAATGAACCAGCGCCTCCGGTGATTGCCAACGTGTCGGCGTTGCCTGCAGGTCGGACGCTCCTCGCCGATAGTCTTTATCGTCAAATCTTTTCCTCAGTTTTATGGGAGGACAGTTTGAATCATTTATGGAATCATGGAGTCCGGATGTTTGTGGAAGTTGGCCCCGGTAAGGTGCTTTCGGGATTGGTTAAAAAGACCTTAAAGGATGCTACATTTGTAAATTGTGAGGATTTAAGTTCTATTAAAAAAGCACTTGCAATTTTAAGGGAGGTCTAGTAATATGAGATTAGCGCGTGAGGTGGCAATCATTACAGGTGGTGCTAGAGGTATCGGTAGAGCAATTGCCCTAGCTTTAAGCGCAGAAGGCGCGACTGTTTTTCTGTCGGATGTTAGTGAAGCGGTCCATGAAACTGCCGCTGAAATCCGTAACTTAGGCGGGCAAGCCGCTTCATTGGTCGGTAATGTTACCAAAGAAGCCGATTGTGAAGCAATGGTGAATGAAGCCGTTAAAACTTTCGGTAAGCTTGATATTTTGGTCAACAATGCTGGAATTACCAAAGACAATTTATTATTGCGCATGAGTGAAGCCGATTGGGATGCGGTTTTAGATATTAATCTCAAAGGGACTTTTTTATGCACTAAAGCGGCAATCAAGCCGATGATGAAGCAACGTTCGGGTAAGATCGTTAATATCGCTTCAGTGATTGGACTGATGGGAAATCCCGGTCAAGCAAATTATTCAGCCTCCAAAGGCGGCGTGATTGCTTTTACCAAGACCATGGCCAAAGAACTTGGCTCGCGAAATATCCGAGTCAATGCCATTGCACCAGGTTTTATCGAATCAAAAATGACCGAAGTCCTTTCCGATGATGCCAAAGATAAATTAACGAAAGCCATCCCTTTAGGTACTCTCGGTAAGCCGGAATATGTAGCGAAAGCAGTTGTTTTCCTGGCTTCAGGGGATGCTTGTTATACGACTGGGCAGGTTTTGAATGTAGATGGCGGAATGGTGATGTAAATAATATGTGTTTTAATTAATTTGAAGCATTAACCAACCTTGTTTGGAAGGAGGTGAAATGGTTGGATATCTTCAGTAAAGTGAAGGACATAGTTGTTGAGCAGTTGGGTGTTGACGAAGAGGAAGTTACTGAACAAGCTTCTTTTGTTGACGACTTGGGTGCAGATTCACTGGATATCGTTGAACTCGTTATGGCTCTAGAGGAGGAGTTCGACCTGGAAATACCGGATGAGGATGCCGAAAAGATCGCAACCGTTGGAGATGCAGTAAATTACATTAAAGAGAATGGTCAGTAAGTTTTTTAAGAGAGTCTCGTAAATATGCGAGACTCTCTAAAATTATATTTTTATACATAATCAGGGGAGCTTTCCTTCTTGATTGACTAAGTTGGGAGCAGAGGGTGGAAATATGAAACATCGTGTTGTTGTAACCGGTTTAGGTGTTGTATCTCCTATTGGAACCGGTATTTCAAAATTTTGGCAATCTTTGACAACCGGAGTTAGCGGTGTTGATTACGTTACTGCCTTTGATACCAGCAAATTCGAGGTCAAAATTGGCGCTGAAGTTAAGGATTTCGATCCCGGTCAATATCTTGACCGAAAAGAAATCAAGCGGATGGACAGGGCCTCTCAATTTGCAGTAGCGGCATCCAAAATGGCTTTGGCTGATGCCAAATTATCCATTGATAGTAATAATGCAGATCAAATCGGGGTAATCATCGGGTCTGGAATTGGCGGTATCAAGACGCTCGAGGAACAAGCAAGGACTTTTGTAGAGAAGGGACCTAGCCGGGTAAGTCCGTTTTTTATCCCGATGATGATCCCGGATATGAGTTCCGGATGTGTTTCAATTGTTACCGGGGCTAAGGGACCCAATCACACGGTAGTTACTGCTTGCGCTTCGGCAACGCATTCGATTGGCGATTCTTTCCGAATTATTCAAAATGGCGAAGCGGAGGTAATGATTACTGGAGGCACCGAAGCCGCTATTACCGGTTTAGCTTATGCCGGGTTTACTTCGGCAGGCGCCTTATCGAAAAATAATGATAATCCCAAAGAAGCCAGCCGCCCCTTTGATCGTAATCGTGACGGTTTCATCATGGGGGAAGGAGCCGGTGTCATAATCCTGGAAGAATTGGAAATCGCCTTAAAGCGTGGCGCTTCAATCTATGCTGAGCTTGTAGGCTTTGGGGAAACCGGGGATGCCTATCATATGACTTCACCCGATCCCGAAGGTAACGGGGCCGCCCGAGCGATGATCCGGGTTATCCAAGATGCAGGTATCGAGCGGGAACAAGTTTCTTATATCAATGCCCATGGTACCTCAACCTCAGTCAATGATCGTATCGAAACATTAGCAATTAAGAAAGTGTTTGCCGACTATGCCCGAAAAGTGGCGATTAGTTCTACGAAATCAATGACCGGGCACCTTTTAGGAGCGGCAGGCGGGGTTGAGGCGATCGCTTCAGTATTAGCCATTAATCATAGTTTGATTCCCCCTACGATTAACTATCAAACCGCTGATCCGGATTGTGACCTCGATTATGTCCCTAATCAGGCAAGACAAGCTGAATTGGAATATGTATTATCTGATTCTTTAGGGTTTGGTGGACATAACGCTTGTCTACTTTTTAGGAAATATCATGGTTAAGAAGTCCGCAAATGCAAATAGTAATTCCATGATTTTAAAACAATGGGGACCGTCAATTAAAGAATTGACGGTCCGACTTAATATTCAACCGACTCAAGAAATCCTTTTCATTGAAGCCCTAACCCATTCCTCTTATGCTAATGAGCATCGTATCCCCAGCAATGAACGTTTGGAATTTCTGGGTGATAGTGTTGTATCGTTGATAGTCTGTCAATACTTATATTGCCATTATCGTTTGTATGATGAAGGTCAATTATCAAAACTTAAGGCAATTATTGTCAGCGCTCCCTTGTTGGCCGGTTTTAGTAAACAATTGGGCCTCGATAAATATATCTTATTGGGTGCGGGTGAAATCCGCGCCAATGGCGGCAGCAAGCAGAACATCTCGGCCGATTTATTTGAAGCATTTATTGGTGCTTATTACCTGAATTTTGGTCTTGAAGCAACCACAAAATTTATTATTCCATTTGTGGAGAGAGTATTACCGGAGATATTTTCCCAGTCGGAGCAGATCGATGCCAAAACTTGTCTGCAGGAACTAGCCCAGTCCCAGGGATTGAAACCGGAATACCGGATGGTTACTGAAGAGGGTCCCCCCCACGATAGAACTTTTACGGTGGAAGTTCGGCTTTTGGATCAGGTTTTAGGATGCGGGGTCGGTAAAAGTTTAAAGGAAGCACAAAACAAAGCTGCTATAACGGCTATTCATCAATTTAAGCAATGATTTTGCCGGAGTCAGGATTTTTTTTGACTATTATTGAATATGATAGGGGGAGAAAGCGATATTTTTCGGTGGGGGGCTATTCTAATGGATGTATTAAAAGTTTCCGCAAATTCCAGTCCAAAATCGGTTGCCGGTGCTTTGGCAGCAGTATTACGCGAGAAGACTACCGCTGAGATTCAGGCCGTAGGAGCCGGTGCAGTGAATCAAGCTGTAAAGGCAATCGCAATAACCAGAGGATATGTCGCTCCAAATGGTATTAATTTAGTCTGCACTCCCGGGTTTTCAGAAATTACTATTGATGGGCAGATTCGTACCGCCATCAAGTTTATAGTTGAACCACGTTAATCCACACAACAAACCGCCAAAAGCGGTTTTTTTGTTGTTGTTATAGACATATCCCGGACAACCCAACCATATATTTTTTATGAGGGTATTCCAGATGGGGGTGTCGGGATGAGTCAGGAGAAAGATCTCTGGTTGATTGCACAAATTCGTTCTCACAATGATCCTGTCGCCAAGGAGGAATTGGTAAAGAAGTATCTACCGATGATCCGTCATATCGTTAAAAATCAAAGCTCTCGAAGAATTGATTTTGAAGATTATCTCCAGGAGGGAGCGATTGGACTTTTAAAGGCCATCGAAGAATATGATTCGGAGCATTATACCATCAAGTTTAGCACTTTCGCCTATATTTGCATTTTGCGGCGGATTTATAATATGATTAAACAATCCTTAACCAAAAAGGCTTTATTTGTCAACCGGGCCATCTCCTTAAATATCAATCTGAGTGAGGATGATTCCCGGACTATCCTGGATTCGATAGCGGACAATTCCAGTGAACCGTTTGCCTGGGTTGAAAATGATTGGATTGGTAAAAAGATCGATCGGGTCCTTCAGGTCTATCTTTCACCGGTTGAATATTTGGTGGTGAAAATGTTTCTTCAGGATTATAATTTGAGTGATATCCAAAAGCAATTGGACCTTTCTTTAAAAGTGATCGATAACGCCCGGACCCGAGCCAGGTTGAAACTGAAGAAACTTTTATTCCGCTATGGTTCGTTTTTAAATCCGGAAATCCCGCTAAAAGTAAGAAAACGCAAGGATTTGACCATGAGATTGGAAGTCAGTTGATTATCGTAACCAGGATAAAATTCCTGGTTTTTTTATATTGATTTTTATTTAGATCTATGGTATTTCCTCCGATAACAAAATAGGAAGTC
>DNPP01000311.1:0-894 GCA_003501365.1 Bacillota bacterium | reverse complement strand
AATCTGAATAACTTCATTGGGGAAGAGCAAGAGTTAGGTCGCACTTTGGCTTATTTTTACTTTCAATTGCCCTAAGCTTGCTTACTAATTAGGAATGTATTATTATTTAACAATTTAATAGAAAAAAGGGGTTCATATGGCGCGAGGAAAAAGAAAGGGATTTCCGATTGGGAAGGCGGTTTGGTTTCTCGCTTTAATTTTTTTAGCTTTTGTAATCACACTTGGCTATCAAGAATTCTTTAAACCGGCGGTTAATAATCCAATGCGGCTGGCCAGCGGCAATCTGCACCGGCCCGGCAGGAAGATTGTGGTTTGCGCCGGCGATAGTATTGTCAGGGGACAGCTTAGTTTTAATTATGTTAATTACTTGGCCGGGGAGCCGAATCTGCAAGAATACCAATTTATTAATGCCGGCATCAATTGTGATCTGGCGTATAATCTATTGCAAAGGCTGGAGCCGGTAATCGCATGCAAACCGGCCTACGTTGTCATTCAGATCGGTACCGCGGATTTGCTGGGTTCTCTTTATCCGAACTTCGGCACCTGTTATCAATGGACCCGGCAGTTACCGCACAAGCCTGAGCGCGACTGGTATCGGGAGAATCTATCATTAATCGTGAGTATTTTAAAACAAAGGACGAAAGCCAAGATCGCTCTGGTCTCATTGCCTATGCTCGGAGAAGCCATCCATTCGGAAGCCAATCGCCAAGTTGGTCAATACAATAGCATGATCCAAACCATTGCCAGTAGTGAAGGAGTATACTTTTTACCGGTCTATGACGACCAATTACAATACTTAGCGGCAAGCCGGCGAAACTCGGCGCCGGAGTTCACTGGCGATTATACGCAAATAGGCCGGGCATTAATCGATCATCTGGTGCTGAAGAAAAGTCT
>DNPP01000174.1:3006-5713 GCA_003501365.1 Bacillota bacterium | reverse complement strand
AATCTCAGTGACCATATTTTGCGGTGCAAAGAAACGTTGGTCATTCATATTCACCAGCGGGCCCGGTGATTTCACTCCCTTGGCAGTCTCGGAAATCGTTGCAAAAGTTAAACCTGGATCTTGAAGCTGCCAAATCCGTCGGCACTCTTGAAGCAGCCATAAAGCGTTGATATTTTTAAACAACAATGAGGCGTAATCCAAACCGCCTTCATTGGTGAAGTCTAATTTACGGGCAGTTATCGTAACGACCGGCTCCGGGTTTTTCACTCCCAATAATGACCAGGTGCCGCTGCTTAAAAATCCGGCGCTTGGTGAGGCAAGGGGGGCAGCGGCTATTGCAGCCGCCGTATCGTGTCCGGTTACCGCCACCACCGGAATAGGCCCGCATCCGAGTTCGTTCTGCAAAGATTTTGTCAATACTCCCAAACGAGTACCCGCCGGGATAATCGGTAGCAACTTTTCGGGGTCAAGTCCGATGGTATCCATTACCTTTCTATCCCAGGAGCGGGTTTGAATATTCATGAGTCCGGTGGTTGAAGCGATGGAAAACTCGGCTGCCCGTTCTCCGGTGAATAGATAATTAAAAAGATCGGGCATTAACAAGATTTTATTTACCAACTTCATTAATTCCGGTTGGTTACGGATATCATCACCCAGTTGAAAAAGCGTATTGAAACTCATAAACTGAACGCCGGATCGCTCATAAAAGTAATCTTCACCGTATTGCCTGATCAGAGCATTCATGACCGGTACTGTACGTTGGTCCCGGTAATGGTGGGGATTGGCAAGTAGTCTGCCTTGGTTATCCACCAAACCATAATCAACACCCCAGGTATCAACTCCAATGCTGGATATTTCCACCCCTTTGGCAAGGGCTTTTCTGAGTCCAATCTTTACTTCGTGCCAAAGTCTTAAGATATCCCAATGAAAATGATCATTCACCCAGACGGGCTCATTGACAAAGCGGTGTATCTCCTCAAAACGAATCCGCTCGCCGTTAAAACTTCCCAAAATCGCTCGCCCGCTGGAAGCTCCGAAATCAAAGGCCAGCATATGGATTTCCTTTTTCAACACTCTCCCCTCCTCTTTCCATTTCAACTTTTGCAGTTGATTCCCGCCTAAAAAATTGCGGTTCCAAAATTACCTTTGTGGGTGCGCTTTTCTTATTCTTCAGTCGACGCATTAAAAGTTCTACGGCCATTTCCCCTATTGTGTGGGATGGCTGAACCATGCTGGTAAAAAAAGGATTGAGGGTTGCGTCGGTATCAGCGGCATCAAAACAGACAACGCTCATATCCTTAGGTACTTCCAAATGGGCTTCATGTAATGCCCTAAAGGCTCCAATTGCCAAAAAGTTGTTGGCCGCAAAAATAGCTGTTGGCCGCAGCGGATTTTGCAGGAGCTTCTTGGTCAACCGATAGCCCGTTTCTTGATTGGGCTTTTCACCCCAGAAAATCAGCTTCGGATCAACGGTAAGTCCGGCCTTTTGTTGGGCTGTTTTATATCCTTCCAGTCGTTGCCGGTAAACGGATATCTCCGGGGCTCCCGAAACCAGTGCAATTTGCCGATGTCCTAATTCAATAAGATAATGCACTATATCTTCTGCTCCTTTCGAATTATTGGAGCCTACATAATCGATTGGTAAATCATTAACTTGGCGGTCGATAAGCACCACGGGGATTTCTCGCTTGATAATTGATTTTAAATTCTTGCTCTCTTCCAAAACTGCATCGATGATCAGGCCGTCAACCCTGCGTTCCATAAAAGTTTGAAGATAGGAATATTCCTTGCTACTGTTTTCGTCCGTATTCCCGAAAATAACAGCAAACCCATTTTCATTCGCCTTATCTTCAATGCCGCGCAACAAAGTGGTAAAAAAATTATTGGTAATATCCGGTATCATCACTGCCAGAGTGTTGGTGGTTTTTCGTACCAGACTACTGGCATTGCTATTGGGAATAAAATTAGTTTCCGCTAAAATCTGCTTGACTCTTTGGCGTGTTTCTTCTTGAACATACGGGTGGTTATTGATAACCCGGGAAACTGTGGTAATTGAAACTCCCGCTTTTTTCGCAATATCATATATTGTTGCCATGGTTCTCCTTATGAAAGCCTTTTCATGCGTATTAACAGTAAAACATATGAGATTAGTCTTAGTAAAATACTATTTAATATGAAACCCCTTTCATAAATATTCAGCATAATAAATCAAATTCCTGCAAAATGATAATAATTATATTTTATAGATTTAACGGTTCAGGCTATAAAAACTGCTATTCGAAAAAAGGCTGCTGCCTTTCCAATTTGTTTTCTTGAGGGGAAATAGCAGTTTTTGAATAGTTGGTTGATTATAATTGTGCATCGTTACTACTTCTACCCCTGTATCGATTCGTTTGGCAATCTTTTTCCCCTGCAAAACGTCAATACAGGCTGTTACCGCCGTATATCCCATATTATAAGGATTTTGAACAACCAGCCCTTGAATTATCCCATTTTGAAGCATTTCAATCTCCAGTGGAGATGCATCAAAGGCTACAATTTTGACTTTCCCCGTCAAGCCGCGCGCTTTAACCGCGCGCGAGACGCCAATAGCACTCGGTTCATTAGCAGCAAAAATTCCGCTTAAATTAGGGTTGGCAGTTAAAATATTTTCCGTTACCGACATTGCTTTGGCCACATCACTCTCAGAATACTGAATTGCTACTAA
>DNPP01000174.1:0-2634 GCA_003501365.1 Bacillota bacterium | reverse complement strand
GAAGTGGAGGCACCCGGAATATAAGGAATACATGCAACTTTCCCCTTTTCACCTATTAAGGCAGCTAATGTGTTTCCGGCATCGATAGCGCCTTTTAGGTTGTCGGTAGCAACCAAACTCAGGGTAGGATCGGGATCTAATCCCGAATCAAGTGAAATAACCGGAATACCATTATCGAGGGCCTTTTTTACCGGGGCATATAACGCCTTGACATCACAGGCAGCAAGGGCAATCGCATTAACCTTTTTATTGGTATAATCTTCAACAATTGATATTTGTCCTGCTATATCCGTTTCCACAGCCGGCCCTTTCCAGATTACTTCAGCACCGCATTTTTTACCGGCTGCGTAGGCTCCTGCCCGGACCGTCAACCAAAAAGAACTGGATAACGTCTTACCGCAAACAAGAATGGTCATTTTTTTAGGTGGTTCAGCATAAGCCAGTGAAAAAAGCATAATGATGCCAACAAATAATAAGATTTTCATTTTGAAACGTTCTCTCATCACCCGCACTCCATTTCTGCACCTTGAATATTACGTCTTACTGGTTTGCCGTTGTCGGTGTTGATCCCAATAAACAGCTCCCACAATCACCACTCCGACCAAAACTTGTTGCCAAAAGGCAGAAACATTCAATAAATTAGAACCGTTCCGCAACAGTCCAATAATCAAGCCGCCGATGATTGCCCCCATAACGGTGCCAACCCCGCCCCGTAGCGAAGCGCCTCCCATAACACATGCCGCGATGACCTCCAATTCATAACCGCTCCCGGCTGTTGGTTGTCCGGTACTCAAACGGGATGCCAAAATAATGCCGGCAAAGCCGGCTAAAATTCCGGACATTGTATAATAGCCAATTAAATAATTATCGACATTAACACCGGATAATCGAGTCGCCTCCAAATTACTTCCAACAGCATAATTCAAACGCCCAAAGCGCGTAAATCTCAAAATAAAGTGACCAATCAAAGCGATGATAATCATTAAAAAAACCGGCACCGGAAAACCACCGAAAAGGGTTCCCATCCCCCACCAGGAAAAAGAATCCGAAAAGCCGGATATGGCAACGCCGTCGCTAATAATGAGCGCCATCCCCCGGGCCACCCCCATCATTCCCAAAGTCACGATAAACGGCGGCAACTTTCCCTTACTGATTAAAAAACCGTTAATAAATCCGCACCCGGCTCCTACCAACGTACCGGCTATAATACTCAATGTCTCGGAGTATCCTTGGACTAGCATAACTGAAGTTATAATTCCACTCAATGCTAAAACAGAGCCTATTGAGAGATCAATTCCTCCGGAAATAATCACCATTATCTCACCAATGGCTAAAACAACCGTCACTGCTATTTGGACACCGATTGCAAATAAATTATCCCACGTTAAAAAATATGGTGAAAGAAAAGTTAAAAGGGCAAAAATCATCAATAAGCTAATCAAAGGGGTAAAACGTTGCATATTTCCCTTGCGGAGGTTTTTGGCAGAATTCACAAAATCGTTCATTGGCATTCCAACACTCCATTTCAAAGAATGGATCCGTATTTATTATTTCAATTAGATTTTCTAGAGAGTATTTCTTTTTTTTAAATGCGAGCTTATACTTTAAATACTCTTGCGGAAGTCTTCATTTCATTGGAAATATGAAGTAAATTTTCAGCCAGCAAAGTTACTTCTTGGGCAGCCGCGTTTTGTTCTTCCGCCGAAGCGGAAACTTCTTCGCTGCTGGCCATACTTTCTTCACTAATAGCGGCAATATTGGAAACCGCAGTAATAACTTTTTCGTTATCCTGGCTCATTTCTTGAGCCGCCCTGGCCATCGCGTTAATTTTGGCCAAAACGAGTTTTAATTCTGTAAAAATACCTTCAAAAGTTACCGCTGCTTTACCTGCTAAATTTTTGCCTCCCTCAACCCTGGCAACTCCGTTATCCATTAACCGTACCGCTTGTTCGGCCCGTTCCATCATATGGTCGGTAAGCTCATCGATTTTTTGGGCGGCGTCGCGGCATCGTTCAGCCAGTCTGCCGATAGATTGAGCAACAACACTAAATCCTTTCCCTTGTTCACCCGCCCGGGAAGCTTCAATCGAAGCATTGAGTGACAACAGTGAGGATTCATCAGTAATTTCCCTTATTTCCGAAGAAATGTCGGCAATAACTTTTGATGCTCCATTCAGTTCTTTGATGACCTCTCCAATCTCTTTAGTCGCCAAATAAATTTGATTGATTTCTTCAGCTACATCGCTTGTAAGTTGTCGTCCACCCTGTGCTGAAAGGGCTACTTGTTCCGAAGAATTAGCAATATCAAGAGTCTGATCGGAAACCTCGCGGACCCTGGTGCCCAACTTATTGATCGTATTGGCTGTTTGGGTTACTTGCTCGGCTTGATTCGAAGCGGCGTATGCCAATTGTTGCATAGCCTTCGCCACTTCCTCGGCTGAATGGCCCGAATCTCTTGCAGCCGTTTTCAAATTTTCACTGGCTTTCCCAATTTGATCCGATTGTTGATTCAGATTACCGATCAGAAGCCGCAGACTATCTAATGAAGCATTTAACTCTTCTACGACCTCATACGATTCCCTGCAACCAAAGGTAGTTAATTTCCGGGTAAAGTCTCCCTCAGCCATTGCTCTGG
>DNPP01000127.1 GCA_003501365.1 Bacillota bacterium | reverse complement strand
CCGACATATTGGGCGCCCACCCGTTGTGCGACAAAGGCAAATCCCCAAATTGCCGCAGTCATTAACAGCAACAGGTTGGAACGTAGTTCCTGTGGTTTCATGTTTGGTAAGGCTCCTTTTAGTTGAGTCCGAGAAGAGCGCCGATCTCTGCCGACGCCTTCCTTGCGGTTTCCAAGGATTCTCCCCGTTCTTCCCGATAGTCTTTGATGATATTCTCCGTACCGGAGGTGCGTTTTAAGATCCATACCCCGCCGTCCAAGACAACCTTGATGCCGTCACCGATTACCAACCTTTCGATGGAACGGCCGGCGATCTTCTTACCGCTTAACAGAGCTTTGACATGTCCGGGGTCGGCCGCCAATGTAATCAATAAGTTTTTCTTTTCGGGTTCTGCGGGCATATCTTTTCTTTCGTACTGATAGGGACCGTATTTTTTTACCAGCTCGGCATACAGAGTACCGATATCCTTGCCGGTCCGGGCCATGGCTTCCATCATTAATAATACTGCGGCAATGCCGTCCTTCTCAGTCACCCATAGACTGCCGTCCCGCCTAGGAAAAGAGAGACCGGCGCTTTCTTCCCCGGCGAGCACATACTTAGCCGCCATTAGACCGGCTACATAATGTTTAAAACCGACATTCACTTCATAGGACGGACGGCCATAGCTTTTAGCGATCGCCTCAATCATGTGAGTAGTACCGATGGTTCGTCCCACCCCCATATTGGCTTTAAATCCGCGCTGACTCGCTAGATAATCGAATAAAACGCATAAGACGTGGTTGGGATTTAAGATACCGCTGCTGTCTTCACCGCCAAACCGATCCGCATCATTGTCATTAGCTCCGACAAAGGGAACTCCTAATTTTTCCCGGATTCCTTTGACCGCCATCATTACATACTGGGAAGAGGGATCGCCGCGCAATTTACCGTCCCAGTCATAGGAACGATTGGAACAAGTAGGATCTTGCTCGGATAATACTACCTCGATCCGGGTACCATGCATGGCATTGACAGCCTCGTAATAGCCGTGAGCGGAGCCGCCCAATGGTGTCACTGCAAACCTTTCTCTCTTAATGATATCCAGATCGACTACATTGGCTAAGTCTTTAACATAAGGGGTCAGGAGGTCGATTTCTTGCACCAAAGCGTTATCCATTGCTTGTTGGTACGCCATACGGTGAACCTCGTCCGGATGCCCTAAATAATAATTCCCTTGATCGTCGATCAGTTTGGTACAAGTATTGGGCCCGCCATCCAACCCGTTGCTTTTATAGCCGGCATCCTCAGGCGGATTATGGGATGCGGTGATGATGACTCCTTCTGTTTTTTCGCCCTTCGCTACATGGGATAGAATAGTATGGGAAACTACCGGTGTAGGTGTGCTTCTACCTCCTTTATGCAGCAATACGCTCATACCGTTTCCGGCAAAAACTTCCGCGGCGGTTACCTCGGCCAAATCCGAGGCAAAACGGACATCCTTGCCCATCACCACCGGTCCCAACGGTTGATCCCGCAAAGTATCAGGAAGATAGGGCCCGAAAGTGCCTTTTTCCTTTCGAATATCCACCAAAGCTTGGGTTATGGCGGCCACATGGGCCTCGGAAAATCCTTTGCCGGTATGCCCCCGGTGTCCCGAAGTGCCGTTTTTTATCGGCTCTAAATCGCCTTGAGGATGATTATACCACTCGGCAATTTGTTCTTTACTAAAAAGGTCTTCTACGCGGGCCTTTTTACCTGCTAAAGGGTGTATCGCCTTATCCGGCATAGTTATGCCTCCTCTTAAGAATTCCAAAAAATTTAGGCATTTTCTTTACAGTTTGCCCATTTATTGGAGAGTTAAATAATATATATTCATTTAGATAATTTCTCAAATAATCCTTTTTAAGTTTTTATGAAGAATAACATTTTATACCAAACTCTTAATTGGAAATTATCATATAATTTTACCTCATACAGTTTTATTGAGAAGCCAACCATCATCTTTGCTATAAAAAAGTTTACCTACTCCACTCTGGTAGATATTGCAAGAAGTGGTAAGGGGCAGTAATATATAAACAATAACAATATGGAGAAATGACAATGGATGATTTACTTTTAAAGCTTGAAAAACTTGGATTGTCGTCTTATGAAGCCAAAGCGTTTATCGCTTTGATGCGTAAACATCCTGCCAATGGCTATGAAGTAAGCAAACTGGCAAAGATTCCTCCGTCTAGGGTATATGAAACATTGAAACGGCTTAAAAATAAGGGGGTTATTATCACCGACGATCAGGTAGAGCCGGTGCAATATTACCCCATCCCGTATGAAAAATTGATCCATATGTTGAGACAGGATTATATCTCAACCATTGAAGAGTTGGAACATGAGCTCCAACAGCTTCAACCATTACCGAATATTGATTTAACTTGGAATCTATTGGGATATGAAACGATGATAACAAAAATGGCCGAATTGATTAGCAATTGCACTGAGGTCCTAATGTTATCCCTCTGGCCTCAAGAATTTGCATTAATCCGGGGGGAAATACTCAGAGCGGAGCAACGGGGCGTCAAAGTGATTGCCGGAGTATTTGGCGATTGCGGCTATGAGAGTCCCTATTTTATCAACCTGACTAAATGCGGCGAAACTTCCCATAAAAGGCTAGAGACGCGTTTTACAACTATCATTGCAGATTCGAAAGAAGTAATCATCAGTGAAATGAATGGGATTCACGATACCGTCGGTATTTGGACCGAAACTCCCACGGTTGTATTGTTGGCCAAAGAATATATCAAACATGATATTTGGGGCAATATTTTAATTAAGACCGTGGGGGATGATCAATTTAAAAGGCTTTGTTCCGACAATAGTTTGTTATCATTTCTAATCAATAATAAATAAGGAGGAATTCGAATGGCTGATCTGGTTATTACGGCCAAAGAGGTAAAAGGACATTGTTCGGCAGGAATTAAGGAAGGTGATCAATTCGTACTGCGGGGGGCTAATATTTCATTATCGGAGAGCGACCGGATCTGCAGTTTTGCTCTCGCCAATCTATATCCGGTGATCTTTGCAGCTCGTCTGGGCCATGATATCAAAGACTTAGGCTTGACTCAGAGGACGGTCCAATGTATCGATCCCGGTCCTCCGGAAAGTTCAGGCGGCACAGTTTTATTTGAGATAAAAGCTTTGAAATAATATAGCCCTGGTAGGGATTCGCTCCACTGCGATCATTTCTGCGTTTGTCCCATATAAGGTCTTCCTCATTATCATATCCTTTTTTTTCCGCTATCGCCGATGGATGGTTCTATAGTAAGATAAATTCAAACAAAAGAACCACTGGTCAAAGTGGTAAATATCACAGGAGGAGCGACAATGAGGAAATGGTTGTTTGGAATGATGGTGGTGGTTTTGGCAGTAGCTTTTTCGATTGGTATTGATGCAAAACACAATAATAAGTTCAGGGGAGATCAAGATTATGGCTATGGTCGGCCGGTTCGTTTGCAAGAACGGGAGGATGCCCGTTACATAATTCATCGAACCGCTGAAACGATTTTCGGTGCTCAGCAAGCGGCTGAACGGGGACGGCATTATAATGGCTTACGGCAATCAATTGCCCACCAACAAAGGGCTCGTGAGTTATACCAGGATGGCTTATACCGGGAAGCTATTTATCATTCATTACGTGCCCGGGATATTGCTTTTCAGGTAATCACCCTAAACCGGGAAAGGCCACACCGCGAATATTATCGGGATGATATGGAGAACCGTTATGTTCAGAGTGCCCCTCGAAACAATGACTTGGATATCCGGATCGATACGGTGAAAGTTGATAAAGATGACGCTTTAGTACGTTTACATTTTGGCTTGGATATCACTCAGTAGTCTGGCTGGAATTATGACTGAGAGCTAACCCTGAAAACGGAAAAACCCTCGACAAAACTGAGGGTTTTTTTATAACAGAAATAAGAGCAACTGATTTTGTTTTTGCCTATAATTAGACATAAATTTACCATTCGAAAGGTGAATTATAGGCTATAAAAGATAGGTAGATAATGTATTAGTTCACCGAACACTTTACTGTTAATGTCTGAAACGGCGTAATATCTTTGAATCAGTACCAGCTTCAGTAGCTGTTTGCGCGGATGTCAACGAATTGGCATTGAGCGTAACTCCTTTTTTGTAGGAAGTGAGTTGAGACAAAAATGTCACGGTTTTGCTATCACCTGTCCTCGTATAGGTCCCACTTTCTTTTACAACTCCTAACTGAGCTACAAACCACTTCTTCTCGACATCGGTACCAGGGCCATAGCCTTTATCCTCATAATCGGTATGGTCTTCGCTACTTTCAAAAACCCAGGCCGTAAAAGTGCCGGCAGGTACCGTAACCGTTTCTTGTCCCGTGACATTCATTTCCCAATATTCACTTGTAGATGTAGATGTAACCGGATTTTTCAAGATTAGGCCAGAATTCACTTTGGTATCTTCTCCTTCCTCCCAGTATCCATAGTTGTTATAATCGGTGCCTGATTTTTGGATATAATCACCCTCCGTACCGAGCTTAATAGTTTCGCTAGTACTATCAATTCCCCGGGCAACTTTATAAATGCCACTTCCGGATGCAGTTTCACCCGTTACCAAGGTTGTTATTGTACCAGAAATCGTGGTGACTGCAATTGAATCTTTCTCTTCCGCAGTAGTAATAAGCTCAAATCCCGTCTCAAGCCCATAATAATCCGAACTCAAACTTCCCGTAGAGCCTTTCCCGCCACCGCATCCGGCAATGGTTAGCGCCAAAATTGTTGCCAAAAGAATAGCTAAAAATTTGTTCAATTCAAATTCCCCCTTTTTATATTAAAAATAATAATATATTCAAAAAACTAATAATATTATAAAGCTACTCTTCATAAACTTCAAGTAGATAGTAGATATCAATCATTTTTTATTAAACGACAGTTACCTTTTGATAAAATTAATTTTTTGTCTGGGACAAAATAACAATGGCAAGCCATAAATGGAGCATATCCGATAATTTGATATTAAATCAAAAAGGATTTTATATTAGAAAAAAAAATAGCAACTTAATTTAGGAAGTAAGGGGAGGCCATTGAATGGGTGGAAGGGCATTAAAAAATCGATAATCAACACTAGGTATTGTTTCAAATGCCGATAAATGGTTGGGAGACTTCTTGAAAACAAAATGGGAATTCAACAAAATTTTTAATTTCCGCCAGAGCCGCAGTGAAGCAAAAGTTGTAAGTTTGTTGTGAATACCGACAATGCCGATATTCACAACATTTATTGTTATCGTTTCAGAATTAAAAAATTCGAGTTTGTCCGGCTAATTTATTTAATACCTGCCATAAAGTATCGACTTCTTCCCGGGTATTATATAAACCTAACGAGACCCGGATGGTGTTGGTTACCCCAAAACGTTCCAGTGTCGGTTGTGCGCAATGATGCCCGATCCGAACCGCGATACCCGCCTGGTCCAGATGGTGCGCCAGTTCTTCAGGAGAGAAATTTCTGACGATAAAAGTGATCACACTGATTTTATCGGAAGCGGTACCGATTAAACATAGGCCGGGTATGGCCGTGAGAGCATTCATCGCATAGCCGGTCAAGTTTCGCTCATGACGTTCAACGTTGTTTAAGCCGATTTTCTGAAGATAATCAATGGCTGCGCCCAAACCGATGGCATCGCCGATGTTGACGGTTCCCGCCTCAAATTTATAAGGCAGGTTTTGATAGCTGGTTTTTTCAAATGTAACTTGCTTAATCATTCCCCCCCCACCTTGCCAAGGAGGCATCTCCTCCAGTAA
>DNPP01000192.1 GCA_003501365.1 Bacillota bacterium | reverse complement strand
TATATAAGTTGAAATAAATAACTTGGCCCAAAATCCAACCTCTCTCTGGCTCTCCCCCAACGAAGCCAATACGAAGAAGCGGATTCAGTGGGAGAGTAACCGATACCTTTGGAACCTAAAGAATTTAGGCGACATCGGCTAGGGTTACCCTTCCACTTGAATCGACAATTTTGTTCTAGCTCCACAAGGGGAAGGGCAAGGGTTAGGTCAAGTAGGCAATTCACTTTCTAACAATATTTATGATAATATTAAAATTTATTTCAACCTATATAAAATCAATAGTAAGAATTATATAGCCAAATAAAAAAGGAAGCGTCTGTGATAGAGCTTCCTTTTTCAAAAATTTGGACAATGAATCAATAATTATTTTTGATTTGACAATATAAACTTACTTCTGCGAAATCGCCAAACCTTCCTCAAGTACTTCAATAATCCTGTTAAAATGATTTTCGCAAATCATAAATCCTGTCAATCCAGTTAATCCTGTTTAAAAAATATCTTTTGGGACAGCCCGAGAAAGAATGAGGGTTGGCCAAAATAATGAATGAATGACGGTTTTGAGGGCCCACGGATTTCACCGGCTGAGTGACTTTTTGGACGCCCAAAAAGTCACCAAAAAAGCGCCGGGGACCCATGTTCCCCGGTCCCTCCTTCATATCCCCTCGCGTCCGTGCTCGGGGTCGGAACGATTTAACAGGACACCGACATCGTGTCGGCGTCCTTCTGGGAAGTGCGCTGATGGCGACGGCTAAAGACGTCCTGTCTTAAAGCCGCGCCGCCTCACGTCCTGTTCGGCGGTGGGGTTTGGGTGGATAGGGAATAATGCTGAACGGAATGCTTGAAGTTTGAACTTGACAGTTCGTTTCCCTTTTGAGCGGTCCAAAAGAGCCAACACGACTAAGCAAAAAATCCATTTAAAAGCCCAGTTTTCCCTGGGCTCCGTGATGCTTCGAAGCCCATTTCAAAGGCAAAACAGCAATTATTAGCCGATCCCCGGAGGGGATTTAGAATTGTTTAAATTGCCTAGCCGTGCGGTTTTAACCCGCGGCGGACAGAATAAGCATTAATATTTTATAAATATTCTATTGTTTGTTATACGAGGGATAGGGGTAATGTATGGCCCTGGAGGAAGAAAGATAGAAGAGGGTTGGCTCCGGTATTGAATGAATGACGGTTTTGAGGGTCCACGGATTTCACCGGCTGAGTGACTTTTTGGACGCCCAAAAAGTCACCAAAAAAGCGCCGGGGACCCATGTTCCCCGTTGTCCCTCCTTCATATCCCCTCGCGTCCGTGCTCGGGGTTGGAATGATTTAACAGGACACCGACATCGTGTCGGCGTCCTTCTGGGAAGTGCACTGATGGCGACGGCTAAAGACGTCCTGTCTTAAAGCCGCGCTGCCTTACGTCCTTGTTCGGCGGTGGGGTTTCGGTGGAAAGGGAATAATGCCAAGTGGATAGCTTGAAGTTTGGATTTGATACAATGACAGTTCGCTCCCTGGAGGGAGAAAGATAGAATGAGGATTGGCCAAAATAATGAATGAATGGCTGTTTTGAGGGTCCACGGATTTCACCGGCTGAGTGACTTTTGGAGCGGCCCAAAAGTCACCAAAAGGCCGCCGGGGACCCATGTTCCCCGGTCCCTTCTTCATATCCCCTCGCGTCCGTGCTCGGGGTCGGAACGATTTGACAGGACACCGACATCGTGTCGGCGTCCTTCTGGGACGTGCGCTGGGGGCGACGGCTAAAGACGTCCTGTCTTAGAGCCGCGCTGCCTCACGTCCTGTTCGGCGGTGGGGTTTCGGTGAAAAGGGAATATAGCCAAGCGGGTTGCTTGAAGTTTGGATTTGATACATTGACAAAATTAAAGGGATGAAAAACTAAAGCATAATGTTTGAATATGTACCCGCTGCCAGGGATGGCAGCGGCACGGCTTATTTTGAGGATGAAAATTAGCCGTTGGTCATCAGAACAACCCAAGAAAACGATGACACGATGGCATCGTCAGTAGATGTTCCTACTTCGGCAACTGGATGACCGGAGAAATGAAAGAAAGGCAGATTCTTTGGAATCTGGCGAAACACATGGGTGTCGGCGCCTTTTTGGTGACTTTTTTGGCGGTAAAAAAGTCACCCGGCCGATGGAATCCGTGGGCTGCCATTGAAAGGCTTACACTTTCGTAGTTTCAGGGCCACCTGAGATATTTGGATTTTATAAAATTATTAAAATGAAATAAGAAATCTAATTATTGCTAAAATTTACTGAATGGTGTTATTATTGTAATAAGAACGAAGCGCGATAGGAAATGTTTTGAATTGAGCAAAGAGAATAATGCAATATAAGACGGTTCATGAGACCGTTTTAATTTTATGCTCAATGATTTTTGGAACAAGATATGCTGAAGGTATTTTTAGGTAATTCATTTCATTGCCAACCCATTCAACAATCGACCCAAATGAATTATCCAATTAAAAAAGTCAATTACCCTTCCCGGTATTTGCACTTTTTGCCCGCAGATCGAAATTGATGGCAAAATTTTCTGTTTTACCGGAATCTCCTCAAGAGCCAGCCGCAGTGCAATCGCCAAAGAAATTGAGGTTGCCGGGGGTACTTATATCGATAACATCAGGCAGGATTTAAATTATTTGGTCGTCGGTAATCATACTAACCCCTGCTGGGCGTTTTCGTTTTATGGCCGGAAGGTGGAGCAAGAGATTAATTACCGGAAAAAGGGGATTAATATTGTGATTGTGAATGAGAATGATTTTTGGGATGCGATAGCGTGAAAATCATTTCATTTTGGTGTGCGGTAGCCACGTTGACTGCAGTTTGATATGGAGATGTCTAGCCCATAACCGGCTGGGGACGTTTATTAAGCGGGATTATTACGATGCTTGATCCTACTGATTCACAATCAACAAACTACTGTGAAAAAACAAAGAGGTGTACAAAGTGCCACAATTTAAATCTCTTAGCAAACCCAAAATAGATATTGAAAACTTTGGAATGGGAGCAAATATTTCTCCAATAAATCAGGTGAGAATGATGGATGAGGATTCTTTCGAGCACTTCACAGTGGAATGGCTATATACATGCAAAAGAAATATGTATACCTCAATTAGAAAAATTGGTGGCGCTGGAGACAAAGGCAGAGATGTTATAGGTTATTATAATAATGGAACTGTAGACTATTATCAGTGCAAGCATTATGCATCCGCATTGATGCCATCGCACTATTATATAGAGTTAGGTAAGTTATGTTATTTTACTTTTTCCAAAGAATATGCAATCCCTAAGAATTACTATATTGTAGCATCTAATGATATCGGACCTACACTTAACAGGTTGATTGAAAACCCTAATGAATTACGAAGTGAGCTAAAGATAAACTGGGATGGTTATTGTAAAAATGCCATAACTAAAACAAATGAAATTGCTTTGAACGGTGTTTTTGAGAAATATGTTGATTCTTTTGATTTTTCGATTATTCATCACTGCCCAATTCAATCAGTTATTGATGATCATATCAGAACAATTTATGGAACCATACGTTTTGGAGGAGTATCAGTAAAAATTCCGGATAAGGTTGATCCCCCTGAAGCCCTTGATTCAGATGAACTTATTTATGTGATAGAGTTGCTTAAAGTATATGCAGAAGCTTTAGGTATTGATGAACTTCCGATGGATATGCTAGAAAAATACGCTAAATATAACCAAAATTTTGAACGACAAAGAAAAGATTACTATTCAGCAGAAACTATTAGGCGATTTGTCAGAGATGTATTCACAGATTCCAAACAATTTGAAGTTCTAAAAGATGAGACGTATGATGGAATAATTGAAGTACATGAAGCAGAGTATCCAAATGGATTCGGACGACTTAATGCCGTTACTAAACATGCATCGATGGTGACTACAGATAAGAGTTTATTGAGCAGTAAACTCCATTGTATTGGAAATAGCGAGAAAAAAGGTGTTTGTCACATATTGGTAAATGATGGACGCTTGAAGTGGGTGAATAATGATGATTGATGTTTTTAATACTGAGTTTGAATTATTGTTACGCATATTATTAATTTTAAATTCTTCAGGTATTAAGAAGGTCTCGAGTGATAGAATTGCAGCTATTGATTTTATTACAGTATACGGGAAAGATTTTGGCGTTTCTGACCATAATTTACATGGTGACAACGATTTTCGGTTCAGTGAATTTACTTGTAGGAGAGATTTGATAACAAAAGCAATTAAAACGCTTGTTATCGACGGGTTAGTAAAAGTAACATGTCTAAAAACCGGATTCTTTTATTCTATAAGTGACACTGGAAGGAAATACTGTTCAAAATTCAATAACACATACGCAGATGCATATAGTGCAATTGTTGAAAATACCCTCACCTATATAGATAAAACATCTGATCGGTATCTAGCTAATCAAATAAACAGCTATTCAATAATTGCATTACAGGGGTGAGCAAATGAGTAAGTTTTTTATCGAAAAATTAATTATTTCCGGTACAGGGAAAACAGATTCTATTATTGAGTTTTCAAATGGTCTTAACATTATTTGTGGGCCATCGGATACTGGCAAAAGCTATATTATAAACTGTATTGATTACTTATTTGGTAGTGATGAGACACCCATTGATGCAGCAACGGGATATGACTGCATAAATTTGATAATAAAAACTTCTAATGGTTCCTTAAAACTAAGTCGAAAAATTGACACGAATAAAGTTGAAGTTTCAAGTACAGACAATAGTATTAACTCTGGTACATATAAACTTACCGGAAAATATGAAAAAACTCTCAACTCTATTTGGTTTCGCTTAATTGGAATAAATGAGTGTTATTCAATAATAAAGAATGAACACTTTGTAAAACAAACACTTACTTGGAGAACTTTTATTCATATGTTTTTGCTTTTTGAAAACCGTATTATCGATAAAAAATCAATAATGTTACCAACAACAGGATTTGCTGACACGGCAGCAATTACATCATTACTGTTCTTGGCAAATGGAAATGATTTTGGCGATATGATGCCGCAGGAAGAAAAGAACATCAAAGAAGCAAAGAAAAAAGCTGTGGTTGCTTACATAAACAACGAATTATCAAAATTTGCCGAGCGTAAAGGACAGCTAATCGAGACTTTGAAACTCAATGGCTCAGTGGATTTAGATGAAGAAATTTCTAGTCTTGTCGATGAAATTTCTTTAAAGGAAACAGCTATTACAGCAGCAATAAACCGAAATCAGCAACTACTGAAAGAATTAACCAATACGAATGAGCATTTATCTGAGTGCAATACTTTATTTAACCGTTATCAAGAACTTAAATCTCAATATACTTCAGATGTCCAACGGTTGAGTTTTATTGTAGATGGCGAAGCAAACAAAGAAATTGACTATAATTCAAGATGCCCATTCTGTGATGGGAATCTTGTACCAAAAAGCACACCTAATTATATCGAAGCTTCAAAAGCGGAATTTAAAAAAATCATCCTCCAATTAAAAGATTTAGAAAGGGCTATTACTGCGATTAACAATGAAAGACTATCATTGGAGCAAGTAGCTACTAACTTATCAAATGAAAAACAAGATATAGAAAATCTTGTTAGTACAGAATTAAGACCTCAGATTGCTGAACTCCAACATAAGTTATCACAATATCGTGCTGTAGTCGCAACCCAAAATGAAATTGATATTATAAAACAGTTTTCAACCGACAAAATGGCGGATTTAGTTGAGATAGAATCTGAAGAAGAATCCACATTAAAGTTCAAGCCAAAAGAGCATCTAGAGCGTGGTATTTTAGACATTATCGATGAATATCTAAATGAATTGCTGGAATTGTGTAAGTTTGAGAATTTTACTTCTGTAAGATTTGATAGAGGAGATATGGATATAGTTGTAAATGGCAAAAAGAAAAAATTATATGGGAAAGGGTATCGTGCTTTTCTTAATGTTACCGCTAATCCAAAAAG
>DNPP01000165.1:3741-6790 GCA_003501365.1 Bacillota bacterium | reverse complement strand
GGGTAGTCTTTCCTGAATATCAAGGGCAGTTGGATTTAAGTAAAGGACAAACTGAGACTCCCGAATTTACAGCGACTCAGGACTTTACCTTCCAATGCGGGATGGGTATGCTTCATGGGTATGGTAAAGTAGTTGATGATCTTAATAAAGTTGATTTACGGGCTGTCAAAAAAGAGATCGAGGCACATAAACCGGCCGGAGGCGGCGGATGTTGCGGAGGGTAATGCTTAATTTGCTCTGCTCAGTGTTCTCTGTGACCTCTGTGGTTTAGTGTCTTTATTCTATGGGCCATATTTAATGAACTAATTCTAAGGAAGTGTGTTTAATGGACAAGAAAACAACTTTAAAAATAAGCGGTATGTCTTGCGCGGCCTGTGCCTTGCGCATTGAGAAAGGTTTGGCGAAGCTTCCCGGTGTGAAACAGGCCAATGTAAATTTCGGCACCGAAAAAGCAACCGTCGAGTATGATTCGGCTCAAGCCGGTGAACAAACTTTTGAAACGGCTATCACCAAGCTCGGTTATGGAATCATTAAAGAGAAAAGCGCTGATGATAAAGTAACTCTTAAGATTTCCGGCATGACCTGTGCCGCTTGCGCCGCCAGGATTGAGAAAAAGTTAAACAAATTGGATGGCGTGATCAAGGCAACTGTCAATTTGGCAACTGAAAAAGCTACTGTTGAATTTGAGGGCGGCAAAATAAAAGGATCAGCTCTTATCGCCGCTATTGTCGGGTTAGGCTATGGGGCTACCAGAGACCAGGAGTTAAGCCAGGACCGTGAAAAAGAACAGCGGGAAAAGGAGATCGCAAGATTACGTAAAGAATTGATTATTTCAGCTATCTTAAGCGCCCCACTGATTTTGGCGATGATCCTTAGCTTAGTCGGGATTAATATTCCTTTTTTGCATGATTGGCGGTTCCAAATTCTCTTAGCCACTCCGGTACAGTTTGTTATCGGGTACCGTTTTTATAAGCATGCTTTTTATGCTTTGCGAGCCAAGAGTCCCAATATGGATGTATTGATTGCCATGGGCACCACAGCGGCTTATGTTTATAGTGTGTATAATGCATTCTTTCAAAAACCGATGCCCGGCACATTAATGAAAGATCTTTATTTCGAAGCCGCCGCCACCATTATTACCCTGATTTTATTAGGTAAATATTTCGAAGCGGTAGCTAAAGGAAAAACTTCGGAGGCTATTAAGAAACTGATGGGGCTCAGGGCCAAAACCGCCCGGGTCATCCGGGATGGGATTGAAGCCGATCTGCCTATCGAAGAAGTTGAAGTTGGCGATGTGATTGTGGTTCGTCCCGGTGAGAAAGTTCCGGTAGATGGCAAGATTGTGGAAGGAAGCTCAGCCCTTGACGAATCCATGTTAACCGGGGAGAGTTTACCGGTTGAAAAAAAGGTTGGCGATGCGGTGATTGGCGCGACTATCAATAAATTCGGTTCATTCAAATTTGAGACCACCAAGATCGGCAAAGATACTGTTCTATCCCAGATCATTCAAATGGTGGAGGATGCCCAGGGCTCCAAAGCGCCGATTCAAAAGATTGCCGATCAGGTATCGGGAGTTTTTGTGCCCGTTGTTTTAGGGATCGCCGCAGCCACTTTTTTGGTTTGGACTTTTGGAGGTTATAACTTCAATATGGGTATTGTGAGTGCGGTAGCAGTATTGGTCATAGCATGCCCCTGCGCCTTGGGGCTGGCTACTCCAACCGCAATCATGGTAGGTACCGGAAAGGGAGCTGAAAATGGGATTTTGATTAAGGGCGGGGAACATCTTGAAAAAGCCTATCGGATCAATGCGGTAGTTCTGGATAAAACCGGCACCATCACCAAAGGCGAACCGGAATTGACCGACCTGATACCATTGGCCGGATTGGACAGAGAGGACTTGTTAAAGTTTGCGGCGAGGGCCGAGAAGAATTCAGAACACCCTTTGGGAGTAGCAATTTACAAGCAAGGGAAAGAGAAAATGGGAGAGGTCCTTGAACCCAGTCAGTTTAGCGCTATCCCGGGTCAAGGAGTGTCGGCCGTCATTGATGAGAGAGAGGTTTTGATTGGTACTCGCAAACTGATGGCGGAAAACAGTATTTCGATGTTGAATAGTGAGACGGCTGCCGCCGAATTGGAGAATGCCGGCAAGACCGTGATGTTTATGGCCCTTAACCGTCAATTGGCGGGATTAATCGCCGTAGCCGATGTGGTCAAAGAAAATTCAACCACTGCAATTGCCGAGTTGCAGAAGTTAGGGATCGAAGTATTTATGTTGACCGGCGATAATCAACGAACCGCCGGGGCCATCGCCAGACAAGTGGGTATTACCAATGTTTTGGCCGAAGTATTACCGGAAAATAAGGCGCTTGAGGTTGAAAAACTTAAAAAGGCCGGCAAAGTCGTGGCGATGGTGGGTGACGGCATAAACGACGCTCCGGCATTGGCTACAGCCGATATCGGGATGGCGATTGGGACTGGAACCGATGTGGCAATGGAGGCCGCTGATATCACATTGATGCGAGGCGACTTGCGTTCGATAGCCACTGCCATTCGATTATCCAGGCGGACCATGAATAAAATCAAACAAAATTTGTTTTGGGCTTTCTTCTATAATATAATCGGGATTCCCTTTGCAGCCATGGGAATGCTGAATCCGGTAATTGCCGGTGCGGCGATGGCCTTCAGCTCGGTATCGGTAGTAACCAACTCTTTGAGTTTAAAGAGATTTAAGGTAAAATAAATAAGAAAGGAAGTGTCCGGCAATGCCGAATGTATCGACTGTTTTTGATGTGGAAGGAATGTCTTGCAATCATTGTGTCAATAGTATCAAAAAAGCGGTGGGGGAATTGGAGGGGGTCGGTACCGTTGAGGTTAATCTGACGACCAAGAAAGTCAAGGTTGATTACAACGGGGATTTGGTCACCGATGAAAAGATTAAAGCGGCGATTGAAGATCAAGGCTATGATGTTAAATAAGACAAACAAAGAGCATGGTCAAAAAAGAAATCGCTCGGGAAAAAGCCCCTATATGGGGTTTTTTCTTTACAGTT
>DNPP01000165.1:2683-3414 GCA_003501365.1 Bacillota bacterium | reverse complement strand
ATGATTATGTCGAATTATAAAAAAGTTTGAAGACTGAGAAACCTGGTTCAAAGCCGACAAATACTGCAGAGGAGAGTATGAATGAGCTCGATTGAGGAGTTAGGGAGAAGATTTCAAATAGTTCCGGTTGGACCACTGGGGATTATTGCCCTGGACGGTAGCAGAGAATTAGTGGAGTTGGTGAATGATTTCATACTCAGGCGGCGTTTGGAGTTTATTCAGAAAAATGCGGACAGCCTGCCTTTCGCGGGTTTTATCAGAGATTCATTTATCATAAATTGCAGTTGCAGCCGTTTCGCTAATGGGGAAGGCAAGGCGACCCTTGAAGAAACGGTACGCGGTTATGATATATATATCATTGCCGATGTAGGAAACTACCATTGCAAATACAATCTGTTCGGGATAGAACATCCAATGAGCCCGGACGATCATTTTCAAGATATTAAACGTACTATTGCGGCGATAGCAGGCAAAGCCAGACATCTTACAGTGATTATGCCCTTTTTATATGAAGGCCGTCAGCATAAAAGACAATCCCGGGAGTCGTTGGATTGTGCGATTGCCCTGCAAGAGTTAGCCAATCTGGGAGTCGATAATATTATCACCTTTGATGCCCATGACCCAAGAGTTAATAATGCGGTTCCATTAAAGAGTTTTGAAAATCTCCATTCATCATACCAGATTATCAAGGCTTTTCTCAGTAATGAAAAAGACCTGGAAATCAATAAGTC
>DNPP01000165.1:0-2326 GCA_003501365.1 Bacillota bacterium | reverse complement strand
AAACGGCGGGATTATACACGAATCGTTAACGGCAAGAACCCTATTATGAAACATGAGTTTCTGGGGGATGATGTTAACGGCAAAGATGTTTTAATCATCGATGATATGCTATCCTCGGGTGACTCGATTTTGGATATTGCCAGGGAGCTTAAAAAGCGTAAGGCCAGACGGATTTTTATCGGAGTGACCTTTGCGTTATTTACCGAAGGGATTGCCGAATTTGAAGCCTGTTTTAAAGAGGGAATCTTCGACCGCCTTTATGCTACCAATCTTACCTACCGGAGGGAAGAACTCTTAAAGGCATCGTGGTATGTTGATGTCAATATGTCGGAATTTCTGGCTCATCTTATCGACATGCTCAATCTGGATCAATCCATCAGTTCTTTGTTTGACCCCTCGGATAAGATTCATAAACTGTTAAGGACCTATACTCCCAAAATAGAACAATAAAACAAATCGTTAAAGTTCATATTTCAAGCGTAAACAAATTATAGTAAAGGGGCTGTCTTAGAATTTCTAAGTTAGCCCCTTAAATATAATATGTAAACTTTAGAAAAAGGATGGTCGATTCTTATAGCTTCTTGAGTTGAACATAAATTAAAATTCGCGTTTGACGGCTTCCAAACACTTTAGGCAGACGATTTTTCCGGAGAAATTTTTTCCTTCCCCCATGTCACCACAAAAAATACAGCCGGGGGTATATTTCTTTAAAATGATCGCCGATTCCTCTTCATCCAGGAAAATTTCCAAAGGTTCCTTGATGTCGATATATAACTGTTCTCGCGTTTCTTTGGGAATGACTATCCTGCCTAGATCATCCAGTTTACGTACAATTCCAGTTGTTTTCATGCGCCCTCACAAAATTGATAGATTTTTAACTTTAAACTTTGTAAGAATTCTCTATATTCAATGCAAATCCTGCTTAAATTTCTAGGGTAAATTAATTTCTTTCCTATCTGTGTTATACTATAGTCGGAATACGAAGACGGCTTGATCTATACAAAATGATCCTAAAGGCAGGTAAACCATGGCTTATTTTTCCGCTCAAACCATCCGGAACATCAATCAAATTTTTAATAATGCCGCTAACGAAGGCCGCAACTCCTTGTATGAATTTGAAGTTTATCAAATATTAGAACAGGTAGGGTTGAACGCGCCCCGGTTCGTTTTCATCGACAATCCACAAGCGATCAACCCAAGTCTACTTGAAAAGTTCGGTCCGGACATTGTTGTAAAAATTGTTTCCCCACAGATCGCGCATAAACAGATTGTGGGGGGCGTTAAGAAGATTAAGAGCCACGATCCGTTATTCGTTCAATTTGTATTACTTCAGATGCAGCAGGAAGTGTTGGCGCATTTTTCTCCTGCCGCCCAACCTGCGATCCGGGGTTTCTTAATCGTGGAATACGTGTCGTACACAGAGGCCCTGGGTTATGAGCAGTTGATTGGAATCAAAGAGGATGTTGCTTTTGGTCCGGTTCTTACGATTACCAAGGGTGGGGATGATGCCGAATTTTTTGCCCAATATTTCGACCCGGCCAGCCTCTTCTTACCGCCGTTAGACTTTCAGGATGCTTTAAAAATGGTACATAGTCTGAAGATTAGACATAAATTTCTCAAAAAGGGACACCCCGAATATCTGGAGCTTCTGGCGCAAGCGGTTTCACAACTTAGTCATTTGGCTTATGAGTATTCGTTTATCGCCGAGACCCGACCTGAATTCATTATTAAGGCCTTTGATGTCAATCCTTTTGTGATTACTGAAGATAACCGTTTTATGGCGATCGATGGATTTGCCGAATTTGAACCGAGTTTAACCAGGAATCTGGCAGTTCCGGAGCTGAATTTGGCCAATTTGAGCAGCTTTTTTGCTCCTCATGGAATTGCCGTGATTGGAGTCTCCGGTGATGTAAACAAATACAATCTGGGACGGGAAATAGCTCATTTACTGCACGACCTTGGACGTCGCGATATCTATTTTGTTAATGCCAAAGGGGGCACTATCCAATTTGACGGTGCCTCTGCCTCCTATCCGCTTTACCGGAGTATGACCGATATTCCCGAAAGTGTGGAATTAGTGGTTTATTCGGCACCGGCTCAATTTACCATCGAGTTTGTAAAGAATTTGGCTGGACCCTATCCTAAGGCTATTATTTGCATCTCCGGTATTCCGGCCGAAATTAACTATGCTGATTTTGTCGAACAACTCGATGCAGTTGTGCCTAAAGGAGGCACTAGTATCATCGGACCTACCTGCATGGGAGATTTTTGGGCCCCCTCCGGTCAGGATAGCGAATTGCACTCTTTTTTTGTCATAACAAAACAG
>DNPP01000441.1:12678-20878 GCA_003501365.1 Bacillota bacterium | reverse complement strand
CCTTACAAATTGAAAGAAACCTGGGGATGGTTTTGCGCCCATGAATATCTGCACCCGGGCCTAAAAGAACGAAATTTGGACATGCCGCTACCGAAAAAGGTCAAACTTGAGGTTGGGATTCCTTACTCCGTCTGTTTTGCCCTCCCCAACATTGAAACCAATGAAGTACTGCGTCAATCCTGGGCGAAAATGTTGACTGCATTAGAAAATAATAAGGAACTAAACGATATCACCGAAATCAATCGCCATAAAATAAATATCGTGAATGCCGCTTATCTCGCGGACGGTTGCCCCCAATATACCAATAAAAAATTTATGCCTAAAACTATATTGGCCAACGAAATCTGGGATCCTCAAAATTACGGTCCGATACTGCTTACCCGTCAACCGGAAATATATAAAGCCCTGCATGGATTATTGACTAATTTGAATATCTAAATTTTAATCAATATAGAAAAGCGGGCTGTCTCTATTTACTTTTGAGACAGCCCCTTGATAATTTTTAGCCATTTATTACCTTTTTGGGTATCACCAGCTTCTGTCCGATCATGATATTATCCGGATTAGTTATTGTATTAGCCTTTAACAATGTTTCCATTGTTGTTTGATAACGACGGGCGATCTTCCAAAGTGTATCGTCCGCTTGAACCACATAAAACAACATACTGGGTCGGGTAGACTCCTCAACCGGAACCACCATGGCGCAGTCCTGCATTACAAATAACGCCCGCGGAGTTCGGGCCAGTATCCGAAATTGGACCGTCCCGTTTAGTTTAATTATTCGGTCATCGACTAACTCTACTTTTAACGATTCCAGTATCGGTTGAGTACGCAGGAGGGTTCCCGACTGCAAACCGGAGAATTCCAAGACACCGGCCAGCGGTATTCTATTTTCCGTCCCTTGACTCCAGGTAGCAATATGCAGTTTTCTTTCCAGATCGCCTTCTGAGATATAGGCCACCCGGAGATTAAGACTTCCTTCGACTAGCGCTTTTCCCTCAGCCGCTTCGACCGTTACCTCTTCGATCATACCGGAACAGCTTAGGATTCTTTCCATGCCGGCGTTACTGCCCGGCAATTGGATTTGCTGTTCCAAATCCAATTGGCCACCCGTTTCGCCACTATATTCTTCTAAATTGACTAAGTACTTCTTGCTGTCCATCAGCTCATTTTCACCCGGAATCGCATCAACTACCAATTCCTTCTGATGAATTTGGCTCAAATTAACTTCAAGGTCCAGATCGAGCTGACAGTGCAAGTCATGAGGCGTACTCAGCTCGATCTGGACATTTCGAGTGTTTACTCGCGCCAGCGCTAATACTTCACCGTCCGTATTATTTAAATCAATATGTGTCTCAAAAGGCATGACCGAACCCGTTGCCTGATTCCAATCATGACTAAATATCTCGGTAGGATCACCCTCGTCATTAGAACCGACATAAATCAGAGAAAGCGCAATGGCACCTTTCACAAATAGTTTCCCTTTGGCTATTTCTTGGCTAATTCCAGTTGGGATAGCCGAAATTTCCAAGACTCTGGCTATTCCCGGTTTGAGATTCGACAGAGCCAGATTCGAACGAACCGGCAGGGTAAATTTTTTCGTCTCCAGGATTTCCTCGACTGCCAAACTATCCTTTACCAAACTGATGGTAGATGGACTCTGAACGTTAATATCACTGATGATCCCGGTTGTCTGATGTTGAACAGCATGAACAATCAATTTAACGCTACCTTTAAATACTGCCCGATCCGGACTCTCCTTCTCGAAAATTCCTCTTAATGGTTTTACTTCAACCTGAACCAGCATTTGAGGCCGGATACCGGGTGCTTCCATACGAGCTTCATAATCAATTCCATTTTCGCCATACCAACCCACTCCATATTCTTGCGGCAGCGAATATTCTTCCATCTCCTGCTGGATATTGTCTTCATCTGGATACTGTTCTTCGGAATGATGATATAGTTTTCTCCGTTCTTCAGCAAGTTCCGCCATAAAAAGTAAATGAGGATATAATTTACCGTTAATCACAATCTGATCTTCAGCCACTTTGATCGTGGCCGGTCCGGTTTGAAAATCTCCACCGATTATCATCCCAATCCTAGGTAAGTTCTCCGGTAAATCTAAAGTGGCCTCTACCGAAGTTTGCCCGCTGAGCTCCCCTAAAAAGAGCGGATATTTCAATTGTTCGTACTGACAATTAATATTACCCATTCTCATCCTCCTTCTGCTTCTGCATGATACCCGGAGTTTATTCCGTGGTCAAAAAATTTATCACCTCCCGGCCCTCCATGGGGAAGGTTCTACCAAAATGCCGCAGGATAACTCTCTTGCCGAGTATACAATAAGCATATTTGGCTAAATATTTGCTATATAATCTATATGTTTGATCTCCGCTTATATGCTTGTTTTCACCTCAAAAATCAATGGAGTATTTCTTACTTGTTGACAAAAAAGCAACCCTAAAGAGCCAACCATTATTTCAATTCATTTACATGGTAATGCTATGTACGAGAGTTGCTATCGAAGATTACGTTAAACCTCGATCCGGCAAGTACATTACAATTTTCCCGCGGTAACGCGGAAATTTGGCCGGATCGGGTTTATTGTCTAAATCCGGCAAGTTCTTATTGGATATGAATTAATGAAGTTACTTGCCGGATTCAGGTTAAAATGAAATCAGTTAAATTTTGAGAGCGAAAAGGGTTTTTAAATCGAAATGTCCAATTTACCGACATAATCTTCTAGATACCAAATAGCGGATAACCCTAAAAAAATAGGAGTAGTGGCAATGAATATAACTTGGATCTATGCCTTGATTAGTGTCGTGATTGTAAGTGCCATTTCATTGATAGCGGTGATTTTTCTCGCCCTGGGAGAGGATAAAATACGCAAATTACTCCTTTTCATGGTCAGTTTTGCTGCCGGCGGCCTCTTCGGCGACGCTTTTATCCATTTAATACCGGAGTCATTTGCAAAGCTGGGAAGTGGACTTTTTACATCGTTGTTGATTTTAAGCGGTATTCTATTCTTTTTTATTTTGGAAAAATTCATCCATTGGCGACATTGTCATAACATCAACTTTGAGGAACATACCCATCCCATGGTGATGATTAACTTAATCGGCGATGGTGCTCACAACCTAATCGATGGAATGTTAATTGCAGCAAGCTATGCTATAAGTATACCCCTAGGAATCGCCACCACTTTGGCGGTTATTTTGCATGAGATACCTCATGAAATTGGTAATTTCGGCGTATTAGTGCACGGCGGGCTGGCGGTAAAAAAAGCTTTACTCTTCAATTTTGCCACCGCACTTACCGCGGTTGCCGGAGCAATAGTGGCCTTATCTATCGGGCCTTTGATCCATGGTTTTTCCATTGTGCTGATACCTATTACCGCAGGCGGTTTCATTTATATTGCCGGTTCCGACCTTATTCCCGAGCTTAAACATGAAGTAGAACTCTCCCATTCGGTTTTACAACTTATTTCTATTATATTGGGAATCGGGGTTATGTCTTTACTTATTCTATTGGACTAAATTAAGTTGATTATAAGTTGACTCAGTAAAAGCTAAAAAGCAACTCACCCCTTGAGATAAATATGAGACAGTTGTAAATTGGGGCGGCATTCTCCTCTCTTTAAAAAAATCATTAACTGGAAGGGTGAGTTGATAGGCCAGTTTAGCTGAGTGATCTTTATAATCAAATAAATTAAAAAATGAGCCGATCAATTGACCGGCTCATTTTTTATCAACAAAATTCTGCTTCACTTCTTTTGAGCCTCATCCTTGCTCGGTTTCGACTCCCAAAGTTTGATTTCAACTCTGCGATTCTGCCACCAAGATGATTCATTATGTCCACGGGCGGCTGGAAAATCTTTACCGTAAGCATAAATAGTAATTCGCTTTGGATCGACGCCTTGCTCCGCCAGATATTTTTTGATCCCGTTGGCTCTTTTTGACGAAAGTTCCAAGTTGTATTCAATGCTGCCCCGTTCATCGGCGTGACCGCCGAGAATGATATACAGCTCTGGATATTTTGTTAGCAGAGCCAAATCAGCCTTTAGTGCCGGAATCTGGTTCTGCCGCAACTCGGCTTTGTCAAAATCAAAATAGACGGCTTTCAGCAATTTATTAAGTTCGATTGAAGTAGGTACAAATTTTTCCACTAAAAACCCATCTTCAAGAAATGCCTTTTGTCCGGAAGGGTTGGTAACCTCAACATTATAGGAACCTTCAGGTTGCCCGCTAATATCAAAGAAACAAGAGATTTGGGTTGACCCTTCAACTTTAACATTTAGTCCGGCCAAATCCTGCTGACCATTACGGCTTAACCTCACTAAACTGCCGGTTTCAAAATGTCTGCCGTCAATGCGGGTTAAAATCATGCCATTATTAAAGCCTTTGCTCGGTGTAATCCCCTCAATGGCCGGTCGTACTACCTCTACAACGACCGGTTTGGGAACACTCGTTACCATAAAGCCGTTCGCCAAGCTACCGACTTTGCCGTCATTATTTACGACTTTCACTTGATATTGCCCGGGTTCGGCCTGATTGAGATCAACTTCACAATTAATTTGAGTATCCGAGAGCACTTGAATTTTGGTGGCTCCGATATCCATCTGCCGATTGCTGAGAAGGACCGCAGCGCCGCTTCGGAAAGCCGACCCTTTAATATTCAATCCAATCCGAGCGTTATTATTACTTTGCCCCGGCGTTACTGCAGTTACGGAAGGAGCCGGGGAGTCGATCAGAAAACCATCGCTTAGTGTGGCATGCCGAAATTTTTTATTGGTAACCACCACATCCCATTTCCCCAAGGTCTNNCTTTCACTTGATATTGCCCGGGTTCTGCCTGATTGAGATCAACTTCACAATTAATTTGAGTATCCGAGAGCACTTGAATTTTGGTGGCTCCGATATCCATCTGTCGATTGCTGAAAAGGACCGCAGCGCCGCTTCGAAAAGCCGACCCTTTAATGTTCAATCCAATCCGGGCGTTATTATTACTTTGCCCCGGCGTTACTGCAGTTACGGAAGGAGCCGGGGAGTCGATCAGAAAACCATCGTTTAATGTGGCGTGCCGAAATTTCTTATTGGCAACGACCACATCCCATTTCCCCAAGGTCTTATTTTTTAGGTCAAAACTACAACTAAGCTTCTGAGCTGAAAGCAACTTCACCCCTGTGGCGTTGATATCTTCTTCGCCGGACCGGCTCAGTTTCACAGTGCTGTCTTTTACAAACTTATCGCCATTAATCTGAACACTCACTATATTATTGATTGCGCCGTTAGCGGGAGTTACTGAATTGATGATCGGCGCCGGAGTGCTGAAAAAAAACCATAATGCCGCCAAAACTACTGCAATACCTTTAGGATCCATTCTTACCTCCTTAAAAAAATAATAATTACATCGGTACCCGAAACTTTATGGATAATTGCATAGGCGGATACGTGGCTTTTATTATATACTTTTTATACTTTTTTGTTAATCGAGTAAAATATCTTTATCCTTGGGAAATAATGGGCGACGCCTTTTCGATTAGATCCCCGGAATAAATCCGGATAATTTCGGCATCGGCCCCTTTTAGGAGCAAACTGCCATCCGATTCTAAAGCGATTGCCTGCCCATCCACAAATCTTCCTACCCCTTGAGAAATTCTCACCATCTTTCCCAAGGTGGCTGAATGGAGTTTCGCATAAGCCAATTGTTCGGTAATTCCAAACGTGGTCAACCTATCGTAAGCGACTTCAAATTCTTTTAAAATTGCCTGTAAAATTAAGCGGCGGGAAAGGGGACCATCCTCTTCGCTAATCATTTTTAATGATATCGCTGTTCCGGTTAGCTCCGGGGGAAAATCATCCACCGTCTGATTTACATTGATCCCAATCCCTAACACCAGGTAATTAACAAGATCCGGTTCGCCGTGCAGTTCAGCCAAGATCCCCACCAGTTTTCGGCCATCGTATAAAATATCATTGGGCCACTTAATCTGAGTCTGAATTCCGGTAACTTGATGAATTGCCTTTGCTACGCTAACCGCTGCCAACAAGGTTATGCCGGCCAAAGCAGCCATGTTGATCTTCGGCCGTAAAATCAAACTAAACCATAATCCCTGACCGGCAGTAGAAGTCCAATTTCGTCCCATCCGGCCTCTACCGTTGGTCTGAGTCTCGGCTATCACTAATGTTCCCTCAACGGCGCCCTTTGCCGCCAAGAGCTTGGCCATTTTATTGGTAGAATCAACCTCTGCCTGCTGATAGATCGCCCGGCCAAAACAATTTGTATCCAAACCGTCCTGAATTTCCAGTGGCAGCAAAGTTAATGTGGATTTTACCAACCGATATCCCTTCCGGGGCGAAGATTCAATTACATAACCGAGTTCCCGAAGCCGACCCAATTGTTTCCAAATGGCCGCCCGGGTTATTCCTGAGCTTTGGGCCAACATTTCACCGGACACATACTGACCCCGCTTTTCTTTTAAAATTTTCAAAATTTGTTCCATCACTTTCAATAAATCCCCCCTCAAAAGTATAACCAGACTATGTTTGGAATGTCAACCATTATTCCGCCTCATATTAAATAATCCCCAATATTTACAGGAACTGAAAACGGAGGAATTCGTTGATCAAAAACGAAACTTATTTAACGAGGTGAATAAAATGCGATCTAGGATCGGAAATTCAAAGAAATATTTTTATGGAATCATGTTGCTTGCTTTCGTAACACTCTTTTTAGCAGTAAGCTATTCCAGTCCAGTTCAGGCTGCCGGGTATGACCCCAGCGGCAATACAATAGTTGCTGATATCGCCGAACATAGTTCACCGGCGGTGGTCTGGATCATTACTACTTACGAACAAGAGTCCACTCAGGGATTTTTCAGAAGCCAACCGAAACAAGAACGGCAAGCCCAAGGTAGCGGTTTCTTCTTTAATGAAAACGGCTCAATCTTAACCAATGCCCACGTGGTAGCCGGCGCAAAAGCCATTGATGTGATACTAAAGGATCAAAAAGAACCCATCTCCGCTTCCCTAGTCGGCATCGATACCGATCTGGATGTAGCTGTGCTTAAGGTAAACTTAAAAGGCAAAACTCCCTATTTAAAATTGGGCGATTCCGATCAGTCCAGAATCGGTGAATGGGTGGTTGCGATTGGCAATCCCTACGGACTTGATCACACTGTCACTTTGGGAATCATTAGTGCTAAAGGGCGCCCTTTACTGGCCGGTGATGGCGCCAATGATTCGCAATCATATGAAAATATGATCCAAACTGATGCCGCAATCAATCCCGGTAACAGCGGCGGTCCCTTACTGGACCTTCATGGTGAAACCATTGGTATCAACACGGCAGTCAGCACTACCGGTCAGGGACTTAGTTTCGCGATCCCTATTAATTCGGTTAAAAACATTTTAAATGAATTGGTCAGTACCGGTAAAGTTAGCCGGCCTTGGTTAGGCGTATATCTGCTTGATTTAAAGATGGTAAGTATCCGATCCCGCGCTAAATTAAACTTGGAACAATACAGTGACGGCGTCTTAATAGCCCCGACTCAAGATTCACCGGCAATTGCCGCCGGTTTACAAACCTATGATCTGATCGTGGCCTTTAATCACCAACCGATTACAAATTCAAACGATTTAATCAGCGCCATTAAAAAGCAAAAAGCAGGAGACTCAGTGGATTTGACAATAGTCCGCAAAGGTAACCCTCTCAGTCTCAAAGTCACTTTAGCCGAGAAACCGCAACCGCGATGACCTGTATCACCCAAAGAAAAGCCCCTCTTTTGAGGGGTTTTTCGATCCAGGTACAAAATAAGCGCCATGTCCTTATTAATTTAATCCCGGTCAGATTCGCGGCTAATCTCAACTTCTGCGCTATCCATCAATCCGCCGACCGGTGGTTGCGGCTTACGAACCCGCACAGTTACTTTACGGACATCATAACCATCCCGGATTCGTTCACAGATCGCCACCGCCATCGCTTCAATCAAATTATATGATTCCCTTTCGAGAGTATCTTTGACGGTTGAATAAATATCTACATAACTAATTGCGGCACTAAGATCATCGGTTCCGGCGGCCCGCAAAAAATCCGTCCAGAGATCTACATCAACCTCGATCCTCTGCCCAAGCTCTTTTTCCGCTGGATAAACCCCATGATGTCCGTAAAAAATCATATTCTTGAGGCTTAATTTATC
>DNPP01000441.1:3381-12364 GCA_003501365.1 Bacillota bacterium | reverse complement strand
GATTAGTGAAGCTTAAATCGGGATTTCACTTTTCATTATTTAACGTTCAAGAGATTGACAAAACCAACATCCAAAAGTAAAATGAGGATAAATTGTTATCATAAACAGGGGGTTCATGAAATGTCCCAGTCGAGTCAGGCTGGAACAATCGCAGAGATTAACCGGCTACGTGCCGACAATCAGGCGATTATTTTGGCGCACAACTATCAAAATGATGAAATTCAAGATTTGGCGGATTTCGTCGGCGATTCGTTGGCATTGAGTCAAATTGCGGCTACCACTGAAGCCAAACTGATCATCTTTTGCGGAGTACATTTTATGGCTGAAAGCGCTGCGATTCTTGCCCCTGAGAAAAAGGTTATATTACCGGACGAAACTGCCGGATGTCCCATGGCCGAGATGGCTTCCGCAGAAGAAGTATTGAAGTGGCGCGATTTGTACCCCCATGCCGCTGTCGTTTCCTATGTTAATTCTACAGCAGCAGTCAAGGCAGTCAGTGATTATTGTTGCACATCCGCTAATGCTGTTAAATTGGTGCAAAATATTCCGGAACAGGAGATCATCTTTCTGCCCGATCAAAACTTGGGCCGTTATGTTGCTCTGCAGCTACCGGATAAGCTCGTTCACATCTGGCCCGGTTATTGCATTACCCATCATCGGGTAACTCCTGAAAATGTCCGGCAGGCTAAACAATATCAACCGGACGCTTTAGTTTTGGTACATCCGGAATGCCGTCAGGAGGTGGCTGAAATGGCCGATTTCATCGGCAGTACATCTCAAATTATTAATTATGTTAAAAAGTCGCTTGTCCAAAAATTTATCATTGGAACTGAAATGGGAATCTTACATAGCTTACAAAAAGAAAATCCCCAAAAATTTTTCTATTTGCTTAACCCTGGTTTAGTCTGTCCGAATATGAAGTTAACTACTATCCCGAAAGTTCTTGCTGCCCTGCAAAACTTAAAACCGGAGATCTCTGTAGCACCGGAGATCCGATTGAAAGCTAAAACGGCGCTCGACCGGATGATCAAATTTGTCTAACTAAGCGGAGGTCTTATCCTGAATTCATTCCCTACAAGCCCACCTTCCCTCCTTGATTCAGCTCCTTTTATCGTCATTGGTAGTGGAATCGCTGGGTTATACACTGCATTGGAACTTAGTAAGATTGCCCGAGTGATCCTGATCACCAAAGCCTCAATCGCTGAAAGTAATACCAGCTATGCCCAAGGGGGTATAGCTTCAGCCATGGGATCGAATGATTCGCCCGAATTCCATTATCAAGACACCATTATGGCCGGAGCCGGCCTCTGCAATTCCGAAGCTGTTATAACAATAGTCCATGAAGGAATTGACCGGGTTAAGCATTTAATCGATTTGGGAGTACCTTTCGACCAAAATCAGGGTGGATTATCCTTTACCCAAGAAGCCGCTCACAGCCGTCGTCGGATCCTCCACGCTGAAGGTGACGCTACCGGACGTGCCATATCTCAAACTTTGATCCGCCATGTTCAACAAGCAAATATTGTTATTTATGAACAGCACTTTGCCTTGACCTTGGTAACGAAAAATGGTCAGTGCTGCGGTGTGGTGACCATCCATAATCAACGTTTAAACTTGTTTTTAGCTTCAGCAGTCATTCTTTGCTCCGGCGGAGCCGGTCAAATCTATGATAAGACGACTAATCCGCAAGTGGCTACCGGAGATGGTCTAATACTGGCTTATCAAGCAGGTGCGGTTCTAAAAGATTTGGAATTTATTCAGTTCCATCCCACTGCGCTTTGCTTGCCTCCTGCCCCTCCTTTCCTCATCTCGGAGAGTGTCCGGGGTGAAGGAGCTATATTATTAAACGGAGCCGGTGAAAGGTTTATGCCCCGTTATCATGAGTTGGCTGAATTGGCCCCTCGTGATGTGGTAGCCCGCGCTATTTTTCAGGAAATTCACACCCACGACAATTCGAACGTATTTTTAGATCTGAGCAAAATAGAACCGAATTCAATTCAATTGCATTTTCCGAATATTTTCAGTACCTGCCTAAAATACGGCCTTGATATTCGATCCCAACCAATCCCGGTAGCTCCGGCGGCTCATTATATGATGGGTGGTATAATGACCGATTTATATGGCCGTACATCTGTCCCCGGTTTGTATGCCGCCGGTGAAGCGGCATCCACCGGTGTACACGGCGCCAATCGACTCGCCAGTAATTCGTTATTGGAAGGCCTTGTCTTCGCCGGAAGAATTGCCGATCATTTAAAAGCCCAGTCTTATTGTTGGCCGATGGAGGTTAATAATTTAACATTTCATTACCCTATATTGTTGGGTGCATATGAACAATGGTCGGATAATCTAATTGCGTTACAACGGGTCACCAGTCGTTACTTGGGAATTATCCGCGATGATTCGGGGTTGCAAGCGGCTGAACAATTATTATTGACTTCGGGCCATACCGTAAAAAGCGAATTTGAACTCAATCCGTACTACTTTGAGTGTCAGAGTATGCTTCGTTTAGCTGGTATGATTGCCCAAGCAGCCAGAATTCGTCAAGAAAGCCGGGGCGGTCATTACCGATCCGATTTTCCGGATTCGGATCCAAATTGGCGTAAACATATCCATTTTCATGATAATAAGATAGAGGTGATTGGTGCATGAATCGTCTGATTTTAGAGAACATTGTACGCCAGGCTTTATTGGAAGATTTACAACAAGGCGATATAACCTCGGAAGCGATCTTTGACCAGAACTTTCCGGCTAAAGCTGTCTTCCTGGCCAAAGCCAACGGGGTGTTGGCCGGATCGCCGGTTGTTGATGAGATTTTTCGTCAACTCGATAAGGAGATAACCTGTTTGGCCGCTTTAGCCGATGGCGCCGAATTAAAACCCGGTACCGAAATTGCAATATGGCAGGGGCCGATCAAATCTTTACTGGCAGGTGAACGAACCGCCCTGAATTTTTTACAAAGATTATCCGGGATCGCTACTCAGACCGCAGAACTTGTCAAATTAACCCGCGAGTTTGGATTGAAGATTGTCGATACCCGAAAGACCACACCAGGATTACGCATGCTGGAGAAATATGCTGTCAGAATGGGAGGTGGCTTTAACCACCGTTATAACTTGGCTGATGCCGTTTTAATTAAGGATAATCATATCGCGGCTTGCGGTTCCATTACTGCCGCAGTGGAAAAAGCAAGACGATATATCCCGCATACCATGACAATTGAAGTAGAAACCGAGAATCAAGCACAGGTTTTGGAGGCCTTAGCAATAAGGGCGGATATCATCATGCTTGATAACATGTCTGTAAATGAAATGACGGAAATGGTTCAATTGATCCGCAGACGGGCAATTGTAGAAGCTTCAGGGAATATCGACGAACGGACCATCAAGGAAATTGCAGCTACCGGTGTCGACATCATCTCCGTCGGGTCATTAACCCACTCGGTTAAGGCTTTGGATATCAGTTTGGAAATTAAGAAAGTTTAGGCATTTGCGTTAAACCATAATAGAAGGCAACTACTCCAATTAAGATTACCAGTCCCAACCGAACCCAGCGTTCCCGGCTTTTCTCCGTTTCATCATTGACTTTAACGGCATAGGCAGTTAAAAAACCTCCGGCTAAACCACCTAAATGGGCTGTATAATCAATTCCCGGGATTAATAATGTTAATGCGATATTTAAAACGATCGTAGATACCACTCCCGAACCGAAATACTTTTTAAATATTTTCGGCTGTTCAACTCCATAATAAATTAATGCGCCGAACAACCCAAAAATGGCGCCGGAAGCTCCAACTCCACTTTGGGGAATAAATATAAAACTGGCAATGTTTCCAAAAATGCCGGCAATAAAGTAAATCAATGCATATTTGACATGCCCGAAGATCCGCTCAACAATATTCCCCAAAATAAATAACGAATAACAGTTAACCATTAAATGCATCGGAAGAATGTAGGGGAATGGACCGGCATGCAAAAAAATCGGCGTGACGAGCCGCCAATACTCTCCAGCCGCAATGAGTTTGTTCACCTTGGCACCGAAAATCAAATTCACGTAATTGAAATCATAATGGAACAAATTTGCGTAAGCAAAAATAAAAACCCAAACCGCAATATTAATGCCGACCAAGGCATAAGTCAACGTGGGTTTGTGGACTTTCAACGCGATAGTATACTCCTGCTTCCGCTTCGCTAATAAACTGCCGATATCCGGTAAAACGTCCAAGGTTGGATCGACCTCATGAAACCGGGTCTTTAAAAATTGTTCCAGTCCATCAGTATCTATCGATGAACGGGATTGCCTCATTACCATCTGTTCCGACATATTGACCGTGAAGCAGGAAAGATACCGCCGAGCTATATTCTGCCCTGCCAACCCCGCCTCGATTGCAGTCACCATTTCCCTGGAAGGCGTCTCATTAAAAATTAAAACTTCGATCATATGTAGAACCTGCTTGGCATCGTTCGCCAGTAAAAAATCATAATCCTGCTTCAATTTGGACTGAATACTTGCTGGAGCTACCTGGTCCCCGTCAATGAGTTGCACTAAAAAAATGGCTTCATTGCGGTATTTTTGTACCATTAGGAAGTCTTGATCGCTTGATTCTCCTACAACATTCACCGGTTCATAATCCCGCCTGAGAATCAAATGCGTATATACTGTATTTAAATATGGCTTTTTCATGCCTACCTCCAAAAAATAAGGGAACCGTAGTGTAGGATATAAATTCTTCCTACGCTCCGCTCCCCTATCATTGCATTATGAACTAATTTTAAGCCTCTACTGTTGGTGAGGGTTCTTCAATTTTGGGAGATTCGCCAAGCAAAGCCAGGAATTCATTACCTTCGATGGTTTCTTTATCCAATAATGTTTTGGCAATTGCATCCAGCATATCACGGTGTTCTCTGATAAGCGCAGTTGATTTTTCGAAAGCACTATCCATGATCCGTTTAATCTCCCGGTCAATGGCAGCAGCAATCTCTTCGCTATAATTTTTTTCGCGGGTAAAATCACGGCCTAAAAAAACCTGTTCCTCATGGCCGTGGCCGAATGTCATATACCCAAGTTCGTCACTCATCCCATACTCAGTAATCATTTTTCGCACGGTCTTGGTAGCCCGTTCCAGATCACTCCGAGCGCCGGTGCTGATTTCATTCAAAGCAATGACTTCAGCAGCCCGTCCACCCATGGCAAATACCACGTTCTCCAGCAATTCAGTTCGGGTATTATAATGTTTATCTTCAAGCGGCAATGCCATCGTATAACCGCCGGCCCCGCCCCTCGGAATTATCGAAACCTTGTGAATGGGATCAATAGTCGGCAAATAGTGCCCTACCAGAGCATGACCCGCTTCATGATATGCAGTCAATTCCCGTTCCTTAACACTCATGATCTTGCTCTTCTTCTCCGGACCAGCGATTACTCTTTCAACTGCATCTTCACATTCATCCATTGAAATCTTTTTCTTGTTTCGCCTGGCGGCAAGCAAAGCCGCCTCATTTAAGACATTCGCCAGATCAGCCCCGGTAAACATCGGAGTCTGCCGCGCTAATACTTTAAGATCGATATCCTGGGCCAAAGGCTTGCCCTTGGAATGGACCGTTAAAATTTCCTCCCTGCCCTTTATGTCAGGGATATCAAGTGTGACTTGACGATCAAACCGGCCTGGACGCAGTAATGCCGGATCTAAAACATCCGGACGGTTGGTCGCAGCCAGTAAAATAATGCCTGAATTAGGTTCAAATCCGTCCATCTCAACTAAAAGCTGATTCAATGTTTGTTCCCGTTCATCATGACCGCCACCCAAACCAGCCCCTCTTTGGCGACCCACTGCATCGATCTCATCGACAAATACAATACAGGGCGCATTCTTTTTGGCTTGATCAAAAAGGTCACGTACCCTGGATGCTCCTACACCTACAAACATTTCTACGAAATCAGAACCGCTGATACTGAAAAACGGAACTCCCGCTTCACCGGCTACCGCTTTCGCCAATAAAGTTTTTCCGGTCCCAGGCGCCCCAATTAATAAAACTCCTTTGGGAATTTTAGCACCCAGCTCAGTAAAACGTCGCGGTTGACGCAGGAAGTCCACAATCTCCACCAATTCCTCTTTAGCCTCATCTTCGCCGGCAACATCATCGAAAGTCGTTTTGGACTTATCCTCGGTATGGAGCCTAGCCCTGCTTTTCCCAAATGATAAAGCTTTATTGCCGCTGTTTTGCATTTGATTTAACAAGAAGAACCAGAAGATGATAAATAAAACAATAAAACCGAGATTGGGAAGGATAATTGCCCACCAACCGTTCCCGGGATTGGAGAATGAAACCTTAACTCCCTTTTGCCGCAACACTTCATAATAAATCTCCGGATGATTGACCGGACCGTCGGTCTTGTATTTTTTGTTGCCGCTGCGCTGTCTACCCTGAATAGTACCGTCATTATTACTGATAACTGCATCAATTATCTTACCCGACTCAGCCTTTTGCATAAACTTATCAAAGTTGATCTGTTCAGGCTGTTTCTGGGGATTCACATAATTAATCACTAATAAAAGGGTAATGATCGCCACAGCAAAATAAAGAAATATCTCTCGCGCCACTTTAAACAAGAATAAGCCTCCCTCCGGCAAAAACGGTCGTTTTTGCCATGTTAAATATTATATCATAGTAAATTTATGAATACAATCAAACTTCTTTAGAAGAAACCGCAACCGTAATCCGCCAAACTACTGCATCCCTATCCCCGGGATCAACTTTGAATTCCTCACTCAAACGATAGCCAATCACCCATACGATCCGGTCATCGGCCGTTACTAGCAATGGAATCCCGGCCCGGATAGAACGGGGCAGTTTTTTGTTAATAAAAAAATCATGCAATTTCTGAAGTCCGGGACCTCCCAATGGCCGAAAAGCATCGCCCGGCTGCCAGAAACGTATTTGTAAGGGCAATCGTAGTTTAGCCGGCCCAATATATGCTTCATAATCTCCGACCGAACTCCATTCTGCCGGCGGTAGCGCCGTTTTCAAATCTATCCGCAAGTTTAATGCGGTAATTACATTTTCACCGGGAGCAATCAAATTATACCGCAGTTTCTCCCTAAAGCAGCCATTTGGTTGTGGAAGTCCAAAAAATATGAACCCCCCCTCCCGGTAAACCGGTATTCCTTTGAAAATATGCATTGCCTTAAATTGATAATTTTCCCGGTTAATCTTGTCGAGCAAGCGGTCCAACGCCATGTTCTCCAGATGATAATTGGGTTTAACCTGTAGCAGAAGCTGTCTTAAAATGCAATACTGCAAATAAAACGGTTGTTGTAAAAAACAGCCTAATTTGAATCCGATTCTGCTTTCTTCCTTTATCTGTATTTCCGGTAATCGTTCAGCAATCAATTTTGCCATAAAATCACGCTGTTCTTCGGCAAGTTTGGCTAATCGCAATATGCTCTCTTTGATACGCGGATTATAAGTCTCTTCAAGTAACGGCACTAATTGCAACCTTATTTTATTCCGTTGGTAAATCAACTTGTGATTTGAAGAATCCTCCAGCCAAGACAAATTATGCGCGGCGACGTATTCCCTTACTTCAGCCCGGGAAACCTCAAGCATAGGCCGGATGAAAAATCCATCCCGGATGGCAGGCATCCCGGCTAACCCATCCAAACCGGTCCCCCGAATAATCCGGTATAAAACCGTTTCTACTTGATCATCCCGATGATGGGCTAATGCCACTTTATCAGCCTTGATTTGCTCTTTAAAAGAGCTAAAGACCTTATAACGTTCCTCACGGGCCAGCAACTGCAATGACTGTGGCTTCTCCTTTAAACGCCCGGGTATATCAATCGTCACTTTATGAGTATGAATGCCCCACTTTTGGCCGAGTTCGGCTAATAATTTTTCTTCCTTTATATTTTCCATCGGTCGCAGAGAATGATTAATATAAAGTGCCCAGATATCCAGTTTATACTCGGTTAAACCGCAAAGTATATGGAGCAGGGTTACCGAATCAATCCCCCCGGAAAAGCCTACAATGACCCGTTCCCCTATTGATAGCAGATTAAACTTCGCAATTGTATTTTTTACCTTCTCAATCATCAACCCACCCCGGAATCAAATTCGCCTAAAATAATTAATTCCCTTTAGGATAATGTTAAAAAATTTGCTATTTAAGCTTAAACGCGTCATTATATATATAGTTCCCCGGGTTAAAATTAAAATCCGAGAGTCCGGAGCGTTTTCCGCATATCTTGTTTCTGCCTCTATCAGAAATGTAATAACCTATGATATAGTTAATATGACAGCATAAATCGTGCGGAAAATTCTCCGAAAATCGGAATTATCCACAATTAAAAATTAAGGTGGTGTTATCCTCAATGTCATTATATCGGATTGAATTCAATAAAGCCATTATCCGACTTAAACTATTAAAAGATGAATTACTCGAGCAGGAATTTGATCAAACCGCCCGGAATTTGGACGAGGCCATCGTCATCCTAAATCAAGCCGACAAAACATATATACAAGAATTAGCTGATAAAAAGTCAAAAACCATGAATAAAACTAAACCCCAAACCTTATCATCAAATCAAGGCCGGGGTTTACGTTGAAAAACAGCTATTTGTTTTCAAACATCTTGGGTTTCTTTTACGAACTTTGCACCTCAGCGAAAGCGTGCGGCAGTGCTTTTCCGAGTTCTAAATTTTTGTTCACTTTCTGTCTTACCTAGAGTGCTAAAACATCTTCGCCAAAATTTGCATTATAATCACTGTCATATCATCCTTGGGTTCTCCATTTTGATTAATCGTAGCCAAATTCAACAGATATTCTCCCAATGCCTCCGGTCCTACGACTTCGACCTGTCTTAATGCTCGAATCATCCAGTCTTCTTTATCGGGATGATTTGGTTTACTATCGATAATCCCATCGGTAACCATAATTACCAGATCGCCCGACTCTAATTTGACATTGGTCCGTTCCAAATCTACCGC
>DNPP01000441.1:0-3060 GCA_003501365.1 Bacillota bacterium | reverse complement strand
CCTCTTTTAATATAAGTAGCGGCTGCGCCAATTTTGATGAACTCGGCCTGGGCGGTATACAAATCAATAACCGCTAAATCGACAGTGGCAAATGATTCCTCGCTGGAACGTAACAGCAGCACTGAGTTTACCATTTTTACCGCAAAGTCGCTATCAATGCCTGATTCCAGTAATTTCTCCAAAATAGCCACTGTAGTTTCGCTTTCAACCGACGCTTTAGTGCCATGACCCATACCATCACTTAAAATAGCGACAAACTGACCTTCCTTCAATTCATGCAACCCTTGATTGTCACCGGAGAATTCGTTACCGTTTTTGGGCAATTTGCAAATTGAGGTTTTGATCTCATAGTTGCGAGTCGGAATCAATGAAAATTGACAATCTTCATTCTCCGGCATCAATTGACGGCACTTGCGTTCCCATACCATATATTCCCGGTCCAGCAGCCTGCTTATCATGGCTGCAGCCAAGTATTGGCACTCATAGCTTTGGCCGCAGTTGTGCTGCCGGATACAAATCTCCAATCCTTGCTGATTGTAAGTTATAACCGCTGCTTCCTTGACCGGTATCCCTATCCTTTGGAATCCTTGATAAATCTTTTCAGCGATCTCCGTTTTAAAGTTGACATCGCTATTGATTTGGGTCGCCAAACTACTGATAATACCGGAAACCCCTTGTAGTTGGTTGGCTAAAAAAGCTTTGTTTTCATCGATCTTTTGCTGCCAAAGATTATTATCCAAACATTTTTCAAAGAGCTGATTAATGGTTGCCAGGAGTTTAAATTGCTGAAAACAATTTTTGGCCAAACGCCCTTTAAGATTTTTAAGGTTTACCTTGCCGTATAATTCGGCCACGGCAATTAAGTCAAAAATTTCACGGTAGGTGGAGTAAAAGTTTTCCCCCCAACAACTCTCATAGCCGGTGCAATGCTGACAATTTTTAGTGCAGACTTGATCGAGCAATGTATATAAGTCGGTTTTCTGGAGAGTTGCCGCTTCTTGTTTGCCATCATTAAAACTTTTTGCCATTTCTCCAAATATATCAGACAAATTGTTCATCTGATTGGTAAGATATTCACGTAACTGTTGTTGTTCTTCGGTTACAGTCCGCTGCGGCTCAGGAAAATAGTTGGAAATTTGCGAGATATAATTCCGGGGAATCAATGCAAATGAAAGCATTCCAATCCCCCAAGATATGTTATGAATCGTAAACGGAGCGATATGTAATTGCTGCAGTACAAAATATAAACCGAAAGCTGCGCCAAACATAGTACCCCACCTCCGAAATTGCCGTAAAAACCCTCCCAGGCACCCTGCAATACTGTAGGTTGCCACCTGAGTAATTACATTTTCGGTCTTAATCCCTAAAACCAATCCAATTAATATTCCCATGGCTGCTCCGGCTCCTCCTCCACCTACAAACGAGACTGTCGTCAGCAAAAAAGCCGCTAAAATCTCCGTCAGATTCAAAGATTGAAAAACCATGTCTTTAGCTCCGCCTAAAGCAAACACAATCATAACTGCTAGTACGGGTGACGTATTTTTTGAAAATTCTTTTAAGGGGTTGTCCAAGAACTTGATCGCAATTTGAAATAAAAGACCCAAAAAATAAACAAAAGTCAATTCTAATAGGGTAATGATTAATAGATTCCGGGTCGCTCCTACCAACCCCAGCAGGGCGAATCTCAAGAAAGACCAAATTAAAAAGCTCCATAACCATTTTATCGATATGTTTTTTCGACGTTTCCATAATTGGTTTAATAAATCCAAAAGCACTATCGAACCGGCAATCCATCCTGCATAAACAAACCCTTTGACGCTCCCTATTCCTAAAAAAATTGCAATTGCGATCAAGAATTTCTTCCAGAACCCCATCCGCCGGTTGACATTAACCAGTCCAAAAGAGATCCCGGCCGGGACAATCCCCCCCGGTAACATAAATCGGCTAAGTAAAAATGCCAAGATTATCAGGAACATATTTTTTGATAATTCCCTGATAAATCGACGTTTCCTAAACACCAACACTTTTCCTTGGAAATCACGGGGAAGCCGGTTGTGTTCCGGAGCAGCTTTCGCTTTTAGGCCAGCCGCGACTTGACCGGGCACTTGGCATACCCCCTTGATTTTCTTTGAGTTTCTGGGGTTCAGTATATCATTTATCGCTATCCTCCTTTGTCGATTTCTTTGGTTTCCACTCAATTATTTTCCTTACATCTTCTGTAAAATACGGTATAAAAAACTATTTGAAGGATAAAACTTAAAAAACTGCCGTAAAACGGCAGTCATTATTTTGAACTGTTAAAATTCGGCTGTTAAATTTTTGTTTTGATAGACCGTGCCTCCGGTCCTGCCCTCACTCGTTTTTGTAAAAGAACCAACATAATGACTAAACATAAATAACCAAATACCGGATAGCAACCGGCGATTAAATTAATAAATCCAAATTGAGCAATACCCATACCGGTCAATGTGACTATTACCAGCCAAATATAGTACCACCATTTCCGGTCCATGCAAAAACCCCGCCGCCTTTTTTGAGCCTGTACTTTGAATTGTGTCTTTCCCGTCTTATCCTCATTAAGGTACATCGGGTTGGGCTTCATTCCACTTAACACGACCAGGCGTTGGACTACCCCGTAGGTATTCGCCAGCAGTGTAGTGAACATTTCACCCCATAATATCATGGCATAAAACCAATATGAAATTTTCCCCGCTCTTTTGGCCAGCTCAACCATTGGTAACGCACTCTTTGACAAAAAAGGCAATTGAGATAACAGCGCCCATTGCATAAAACCGGCCATAACGCCAAGCGCAAAACTTCCTAGCCAACCCCCGTGTTCCAGCCATTGTAACTTCGGATATTCTTTCGTTAATGCTATCAAAACCGGTATCGCCAATACCAAGTTATAGGCGGAAAACTGTAAAGCTGCCGCTAGCCAGCGTAGCTGAAAATCTCCGCCAACCGGAACGACGGACTTTGTAAAAACGCCATATAACGAGATTACTACGGCACCGACAAACATCAACGGAATTACAATTAAATTAGCGGATATTAAACCCG
>DNPP01000094.1:3898-4285 GCA_003501365.1 Bacillota bacterium | reverse complement strand
CTTGACAAACCATATGACATCTTTTTGTTCGCACAAAAAGTGACCCAGCCGGTGGAATCCGTGGACCATCAAAATCGTCCATCATAATATTTTACATGTGACATACTGCATCTCCTACGGTTAATTCACTAACACAAAGAATAAAAAAACTGCCGGTCTCTTAATCTTGACCAACAGTCATCAACCAATCATAATATTTCTTTAACTGGAAATAAAGTGGGACTAATGGTAAACTAAAGTTATGGAATATCATAAATTGTTCATCCCTTAGTTGTCCAATTTCCTTTAAATCAGGATCAATCGTGGCTTCCATGGTGGTTCAAATAATAATACCCTCGGAGGGAATATGAAAAAAACAACTTCAAACACTTCATTTGTCAAAAACTA
>DNPP01000094.1:3195-3557 GCA_003501365.1 Bacillota bacterium | reverse complement strand
CAAACTGTTGTTTTGCCGAAAATAAATGCCGGTAGTATTGACCTAACTACCAAAACGACGATTTTCTATGTCTGGCATATTATCAGCGCTGAAAATTTTATTTTCGGTGTCTCATTTCTGGTAATGGCATTTTATAAAAATATGTCAAAAGTAAGATTTGCCGCTTGGATGATCGCGGCTATCATGATTATTCGTTGGGGAGTTATTTTTGGAAGCACCATGTTTCATGGTATCAATAGTCTCACCGATACTTTGACTGACCTCATCGTAATTATTATTTATGTGGGATTAATCTTACTCGGTGCACGGAAAAAAGATCAGAACCATCAGGAATAATTAATTAAACTTGAATCCGGCAAGTA
>DNPP01000094.1:0-2901 GCA_003501365.1 Bacillota bacterium | reverse complement strand
CTTGCCGGATTCAAACAATGAACCCGAGCCGGCCAATTTTTCTGCGTCGTTGCAGAAAAATTGTCACTTACTTGCCGGATCGAGGTTAAAAGTACCGATTGGAGGAATCAAAATGAACGAGTCAAAAAAATTGTATATCTTATGGACCAATGCGGACCCGATAACTTCAGAAAAAATGGTGATGATGTACGGCATAAACAGTAAATTAAAACACTGGTGGGATGAAGTAACCATCATCATTTGGGGCGCACCGGCCAAACTGGTTTCCGAAAATGATTTAATCCAGGAAAAGATCAAACAAGCAATTCTGGTAGGGGTTAATGTCTCCGCATGTAAGGCTTGTGCAGAGCAATTAGGTGTTTCCGCTAAACTGGCTGAATTGGGAGTCGAGGTAAAATATTGGGGAGAACCTCTAACCGAAATATTGGAGGGTAATGACAAATTGCTAACTATATAATATTACCCCTAGTATACCCGATGAGAATATTTATAAACAAATCGCCAATTTCCGGGTTGGATTAAAGCTGATCAAGAATACTCAAGTATTTGGGGTCTTAAGTTTCTTGTTTTGTGTAATCTGTATGTTTTGTATCCTATTACTTCATAACGCTATCCACCAAGACATCGACCCTGCGCGCGCCGGATGGTGAATATGTGATTATACAATATGAGACTTCTTTTGAGCATAAAAAATCCGCCATCGAAACTGTGACCTGGACAACGCCCAGAAACTTTCTTTACTCTTTTTGACCCAAGCCAACTCACCCCGACATTTGAGGAAGGATGCCGAAAAGCGCCGCCCCTTTTCTCGGACGAAAAACGGCGGACGCTATCGGAAGCCTCAACCCAATTGCCAGTCGAAAGACCAGGGATGGTGAAGGCATATTAAAAGCCCTGGATGAATAGCAGGAGGACCGGAACCACGCGGTTCCGGCGACTTTTTGGTTACTTTTTGTTCGCACAAAAAGTGACCCAGCCGGTGGAATCCGTGGACCATCAAAATTGCCTATTGCGTCTATAGCTAATCTCCATAATTAGAAATGCTGTGGATCTTTTTCAAGCGGAATCACATCCTCCGGTGAAATAACCTTGGTTTTCATAGCGGCCTTATCAGTATTAGTCAGCGCTATATTTGAGTGGGGTTTATTCGAAGCAACATATCCGGATGGATAGGCCGAAGGATGGACCCGATGCTCTAAATCACCCGTTTGATTTTTCAAAATATCATTGCCATTGACTAACGCTGAAAGCTCGCGGACTATTTTTCGCATATTATCGGCTTGAGCGTTAAGTTCCTCGGCCGCTGAGGCGCTTTCCTCTGCATTGGCCGCATTCTGTTGCGTAACCGTTCCCACTTGAGACATGGCCTTATTTACTTGCTCAACCCCCTGGGCTTGTTCTTGGCTGGCGGCTGAAATCTCACCCATTAATTCACTGACCTTCCTCGCCTGAGTGGTTATTTCAGCTAATGCCTCCCGAACTTTTTCCGCAATATTAACCCCTTTGGCAGAGAGTTCAATATTCGCTTCAATTATCGTGGTAGTATCTTGGGCAGCTTGAGCGCTGCGCTGGGCCAGATTTCTGACCTCTTCCGCTACCACGGCGAAACCCGCTCCGGCATCTCCAGCCCTGGCTGCTTCGATAGCGGCATTCAAGGCCAAAATATTGGTCTGGAAGGCTATGTCATCAATAACTTTAATGATCTTCGAGATCTGATCACTGGATTTCTTGATCTCCTGGATTGAAGCCATCATTTCGGACATCTGATTATTTCCCTTATCGGCCGACTCTTTGGCTTGTTCCGATAGTTGGACCGCCTGCTTCGTGTTGGCATTATTCTGCTCCAGCATGGAAGCGGTCTCTTGCAGAGTCGAAGACGTTTCTTCAATGGCGGAGGCTTGCTCGGCACTGCCCTGGGATAACTGTCCGGCTGTCGCCGAAAGTTGACTGGAGGCTGCTGCAACCTGACCGGCGCCTTCATTTAGAGAGTTTGCTATCGTATTGACAGGCTTGGTAATGCTGCGAGTAATGACATAGGCAATCCCGAATGCAAATAATACAAAAATCATCCCTAATACCAGCAATAATCTAAAAGAGTTTTCATAGGTTTGAAATGCACTCCGGTTAACCTCGGCATTGCGCTTCTCTGCGACATCGACAAATCGATTAATTAAAGCGATTCCTTCTCTACTCATGGGATCTGATTTATCCGCCAGCAATGCAGCGGCCTCAGTAAATTTTTTAGCAGTAGCCAGCTCTGCCACTTGGGTGTTAAAAGGCCTGGCCGCAGTAATATTATCTTCTAAATTTTGAAAATTGGCTTTTTCTTCTTCAGTCAAAGGTAGGTTATGTACGGATTTTCTGGCTGCATCCATTGCTGCGCGTGCCGCCGCTTTTTCATTGTTTTCCAGCTCCAAGGTTGCGGCATCTTGAAATATCATCGTCCCTCGAGTATCCAGTCTAACTTTCAGCATGGATTGGGTCAGAATATTCACCTGCTTAATTTTCTCGGTATTCAAAGATACTTCTTGCAACTTGGAATGCATCAGGTACATGTTATACATTGAAACAATCATTAAAGCGATAACCACCAACAACGTACAACCAAATCCAAATATTATACGGGCCCCGAGCTTAATCTTCATTTCTCATGCACACCTTTCATAGATGAATGTTGTGTATTTCCTTTTTAGCCGGACTGTTGCCATTTTTACTTCAACTGTTTTCTATTCCTTGTTCAACACATATTTGATAGGAAAAATAAAAATGCAGCTCCTTATTTTCAGACTTTTCCAGAATCCGGTAAATAATGGATTAAAGTGCTTTGAAAGCTACTTGGCCGATTCACATTTATCATCGGCAGAACCCACCAAGAAAGTTAACAATTTGTTACAAAAGTGA
>DNPP01000365.1 GCA_003501365.1 Bacillota bacterium | reverse complement strand
ACCATGCAAATTAAACCATCGGCAAATATCCGGCAGAATTATAACGAAATTGCGGCTTTATGCAAGTCCACCGGAGAACCTGTGTATCTTACCAAAAACGGGGAGGGTGATCTGGTGGTCATGGATATAGAGTCGTTTTCTCGCCGGGAAAAAATGTTGAAGTTGAGGGAAGAATTGTTGGCTGTTGAGGAAGACCGCGTGGCGGGCCGTATAGGATATACGCCGGAAGAATTGGACCAGTACCTGGAGAGTATTATTGACGGGGTGGAGCATGGAAAAGATACTTCAATATAAGCTCATTGTTTCTGATCGTTCCCGCCGGATGTTGGCGGGTCATGTCCAGTTTATGGCGCAAAAAGGCCCTTCTGCCGCCCGCAAAGTAAAAAATGAATTAATGGACGATATTCGCTCCCTTCATCAAATGCCGGAGCGTTTTCCGTTTTTGGAGGCCGAATTTATCCCGCCCAACAAATATCATAAGATGTTCGTCGAAAAGTGGTATCTGATTTTATATCAGATTAAGGATCAAACGGTGTATGTTGACTATATCGTTGATTGCAGACAGGATTATGGATGGCTGATAAGCTGAAATAGAATAAAACAGATGAGTGCTTCATTGAGAAAGCAAAAAAGCCCTAACCTTGTAAGGAATGGTTAGGGCTTTGAACAACATTTTGACGTTCAATTGCCGTGCTATATTCCCGATTCTTATCGATTTGATTCGATTAGAAAAAATTAACATATCAGTTTTAATAGGGATTTTTCGACAATTTCGACTATAAAATATTAGAAAACATCGTATGGCCGTAGGTTCAAATCCTGTCTCCCGACCATTTAAAAATGTAGATTCGACGGTACTTTAGACCGTCGAATTTTTGTTTTTGGGAATCCTTTTAGGAATCATTTTTGCCAAACCGTGTCAATATTGGGTTTATGAGAAATATAACGCGGGGATATTAAATAAAACTTCTTTGCTTATAAAAACAATTGTTATTGACATTTTGTATCATTCAACTTACAATAAATTAAATAATCTTCAAGGTGCCGATCGGTAATCGATCGGAGAATAAGGAACGGGGTGAGAATCCTCGACGAACCCATCGCCGTATACGGAGAGTGAACCTTCCAAATGCCACTGGACAAAATCCCGGGAAGGCGAAGGTAAGCGAAGACACGTAAGTCTGAAGACCTGCCTTAAGGTATCAATATTCAGTGGATAACGGTAAAGTCTGCGAGTATAGCTATATGCTGTATTTGCGGGCTTTTTTTATTCACTAAAAGGGGAGTGAATCAATTCGGCATTTATCAACATTCAAATAGCAAAAAAAGAGTCTTAAATAGTTTGAATTTTGTGGTTTTCCAGGGTGAGAGCGTTGGTATTATCGGTCCGAACGGATTGGGAAAAACCACTTTGTTTAGAGCTATCCTGCTACCAAAGCACCGACATTGATTAACTTGTTTATGGAGAATGCAAGATGATTGGGATTATAGTATCAAGTACGCGATAGAATCTAATGAGAAGCAGACAGAGAAGAATAATATTTTAATACTTGTGTTACCCTTATTGAGGCTATCAAAAATATTTTATTTATGGATTCTAAAAATATTCAAAAATTAGAAGGAAAACGATTATTTTTAGAGAAATGTTGTAGCACGAATTAAAAATTTATAGCACGGAGGGATTTTAATGCACATACCGGAAGGATACTTAAGTCCCCAGACTTGTGGAGTGATGGGGGCAGTTATGCTGCCAATCTGGGCTGTTGCCAGTAAAAAGGTTGCTAAAATCTTGGATAAGAAGAACATACCGATGATGGCCATGGGAGCAGCGTTTTCCTTTATTATCATGATGTTTAATGTTCCTATTCCCGATGGGACCACAGCTCATGCCATTGGGGCTACCTTGTTGGCGGTTACTTTGGGGCCGTGGGCGGCTACGATATCGGTTTCGATTGCTTTAATTATTCAGTCCTTACTGTTTGGGGATGGCGGCGTATTGGCATTGGGAGCAAATTGTTTCAATATGGCTTTCGTGGCGCCGTTTGTCGGTTATCTGATTTATTTACTGATTGTAAAATTGAAAGCCAATAAGGCGATCGCCGCAGCCATCGGTGCTTATATAGGCATTAACTGCGCGGCGTTGGCTGCAGGTACCGAGCTTGGATTACAGCCATTGCTGTTTCACGCCGCCAACGGCACTGCCCTATATTTTCCTTATGGCTTGAATTTGGCGATTCCGGCAATGTTATTTGCGCATTTGACAATCGCCGGGATTGTGGAGGCCGTGATCACCGGATTGGTCGTCTTTTATCTGCAACGGGTGGGTGAGGAGAATATTTTGTACCGGGCATCTGGTAATCTGCGGGGGGTAGAGCAATGAGGAAAAGTATCATCGGTTTTATTGTACTAATTATTCTCACTCCATTGGGTTTATTGGCCCCCGGTTCTGCTTGGGGAGAGTGGGGCCTTGATGAAATAAAAGAAAAAGTCGGCTTTATTCCGCAAGGAATGAGTCATTTTAATGAAGTAATTAAAAATGTTTTGCCGGATTATGGAATATCCGGTTTTGACAAGAACTTTTTGCAGTCGGCTCTGGGCTACATTTTGTCGGCGATTGTTGGTATTGCCGCTATCGCTCTCATCTTTTGGCTGATAGCCAAATTAGTGCCGGAAAAGAAAGAAAAGACGGTCTAATTATCGATTTAAAATAAGTTAACGTTTATCCGATTTCTTTTACTCTTAATAAATCCCCTTAAAAGATAATGAGGGGATTTTTTCCTTTAAATGGGATGTATTAAATATTTGATTATTGCAATCGAAACAGTCATGTTATTTTTAACCTACAGTTCAGATGACGGGGAAGGCTTTCCACAAATCATGAAAAATTTTGCCGAAAAAACTATCTTGGATATTCAAACGATTTTCAACGACTTGTTTTACAGCGAAGAGATTACCCGAAAAAAAGGATTGCTGCAATTATTGGACCCGCGCGTTAAAATAATTTCTTTTCTGGGTTTGATTATTATTTCCAATCTGTTCAGAACGATTTCAGCGCTTACGGTGATGATTGGCTATATTCTGATATTGGCGGTTTGTTCCCAAATGCCGCTCATCCGGTATTTGCGGCGGGTGCTCGTCATGTCGGTTTTATTTACCGGGGTTGTCGTTTTGCCGTCATTGTTTAATCTGGTTACTCCCGGCGATCCCCTATGGCAGCTATCGAAACATCTATATATTACGAAGCAGGGCGGTTTCGGCGCCAGTCTAATGGTGCTGCGTTCGTTTACTTCGATTTCGCTGATTTATCTATTGACAGCGACCACGAAATGGGCCGAATTGTTGAAATCCTTAAAGGCTGTCAAGATCCCCGCGCCATTTGTAGTAACACTGGAAATGGCGCACCGTTATATTTTTTTAGGATTAGAAATGGCTGCCGATCTATTCATAGCCCGAAAGAGCAGGAGCCTGGGCAAAAGTAAAAGCGTCTCCGGGGATGGACGCCGTTTTGTGGCCAATACTATGGGTAACCTATTGATACGAACCACTGTAATGGGCGATGAAGTCTATCAGGCGATGATTTCCAGAGGATACACCGGGGAAGTCAAAACCATGAACCGGTTTCACATGCGTATCATTGATTATTTATGGTTGATGGCAAACATGGTATTACTATTAATGTTCAAATACCGGTTGAAACTATTATAATGTCGGGAAATCTAAGAATTGAATAAGGAGCACTGGCTTATGGGCGTTATTTACAGCTTGGATCATGTTTCCTATAGTTATCTTAAATCAGTATCCGCCTTGGCAAACATCAATCTGTCTGTTTCCAAAGGAGAAAAGTTAATCGTCTTAGGGGCGAATGGTTGTGGAAAATCGACTTTGCTTAAACTGCTGAACGGATTGATTTTTCCAACGGGTGGAGTAATTCAAGCGTTTGGCCAAGTCCTCAATGAAAGCAACTTGAATGCTAATCCATACGAATTCCGGAAAAAAGTCGGATTTGTATTTCAGGACTCCGATACTCAGCTTTTTTGTTCCAGCGTTTTTGATGAAATTGCCTTTGCTCCGCTTCAGATGGGTTTAACCCTTGATAATTCAATAAAAAGGGTTCATGCTACATTAAAAGATTTTGACATTGAGGAATTGAAAGAACGGCCGCCGTATCGCTTAAGCGGCGGAGAAAAGAAAAAAGTGGCTTTGGCGGCGGTTACCGTCTACAATCCCGAAGTATTATTGCTGGATGAACCGACCAATAGCCTGGATCCAAGAACTAAAAAGTGGTTCTTAACCAGACTCGATGAGCTGAACCGGAATGGAACCACCATCGTGATTGCCGTCCATGATCTGGGAATGGCTAAAAACTTTGCGGATCGAGTTATCGTGATGAATGAGCAGCACACAATCGAAACAATTGGGAAGTCCGAAGAAATATTTGCCGATGATCAACTACTTTTGGACGTAAACTTAATTTGATTTTGATATAATAGGGGTTAATACTCAACGTTGGAGGTTAACCCATGGAATCTGAATTACAGCGAATTGGAGTTTCGATTGAGGAAAAGTTATTGGTTCAATTTGATCGATTGATTGAAAGCAAAGGATATACCAACCGTTCAGAGGCCATTCGCGATTTGATTCGGGAAAGCTTGGTGGAGGATGAATGGCGTAAAGACGTGGGAGAATCGGTCGGTACCATCACATTGGTCTATAACCATCATTTAAGGGAAATGGCGGACCGGGTGACGGATTTACAACACCAATACCACGAAAAAATTGTCTCCGTTTTGCATGTGCATTTGGATGCCCATAATTGCCTGGAAGTAATGGTAGTAAGAGGAGAAAAGGTTGAAATACAAGCCATTGCCGGTAGACTTAGCAGTTTAAAGGGAGTTAAACACTGCAAGTTGGTGGCCACGACTACGGGGGAGAATTTATGATTTTGTTGGAATTTGAGAATATCTTTGTGATCACTCTAAAAAGAGTATTAGCTACCGGTTCAACTCTGCAGAATCGGATATTTTAAGAGGGGGTTTTACAAATTAACAGGGTATGACACACCCCAATTCCATCGATCCGTTTCTCAATTTTAAGCCCGGTGGCTTTTACGAATCCTTCAAAAACTTGTGAATGATACATTTGACTGTTACCGTTCGCGATGGTTGTGAAATATAGCGAAATCATCATTAATGAAAAAGCCGAGGCCCTAAATTGCTGCCTGTCCCAAAAAGGCTCAAGTATACAAATCCTGCTATTGGCGTCGATAGCTTTACGGCAGCGCGTAAGGATGGATATTATTTGGTCGTCGGAGAAACAATCGAGAAACTGGCTCATCCAGATGACATCGTAACCTGCCGGTATCAGTTGGCTTTCGTTCAATACATTGGCCTCGATAAACGACATCCGTTTATCGAAACCGGCGTTTATGGCATTCCTCTTTGCCATAGCAAGCTGACCGGACAGATCCATAATACTTATCTCTACATCTTTTGAATATCCCAGACATTGAAAAGCGAACTTGCCGGTATTCCCGCCAATATCAAGAATCTTGCAGGGCTTTAATTTGAAAAGATGAGACAAAACATTTTCAAATGCCTGATCAGAATAGTAATGGTCAAACTTAAACCAGCTTTCCTGTACCTTTGGCGGCAGATGTGAAAGCGCCTCGTAAACTGTAGGCCAATTGCCAAAAACATTCAATCCTTCCGGTTTTCCTTTCCTGATAGAGTCTTCTAAGCTAAACAAACCCTGATAACATACATCGTTTATAAAATCACAGTTTGCATCGGTTAATTCATCGGAGATGAAAAAACAGCCGGTTTTTGTTAGCAAGTATCTTTCTTCCTCCAAATAAAGTAAGCCAATAGCCAGACCAGCCTCACAGAGTACTCTTGCTCCATAGTGGCTAAGGTGGCATATCTCTTCGATTTCAGACAAACTAAGGCCTTTTCCTGGGCGCTTTTCTATTTCCGCTAAAACAGCAAAATTGCGCAACGCCCTGGCTGCTTGAAAAACAGCAGGGGCAAAAGCAA
>DNPP01000494.1 GCA_003501365.1 Bacillota bacterium | reverse complement strand
CAATATGGGCCTGTGGCTCAGATGGGAGAGCGCTGCGTTCGCATCGCAGAGGTCAGGGGTTCGATTCCCCTCAGGTCCACCAACTTGTGGAGGTAATAAAAATGAAATTAATTAAAACACTTGTGCAAGGTAAATTGGCTTCTACGGTAATTACAGGGGGTTGTGGGGCTTGTAAGAATTCTTGCCAATCAGCATGCAAAACTTCTTGCACTGTCGGCAATCAAGTCTGTCAAAAGTAATTGTACTACTTAGGTCAAATCTTGAAGCATTAAAATTTAAAGCAATAAAACAAATAGCCATGGAACCATGGCTTTTTCGTTTGTAAGGAATAAAAAATTCTTAGGAGCTGTTTTATTTGGCAAATTGGCATTCTTTTAAGGCATTGGGCAGGTATTTTTTATTTGATGTGCCGAGTAACTCACTTTTTCAAATTGAGGAACCGGTCCATCAATATTTGAATCAGGCTGTACTTCCGGACTTGATCAAAGCCGAGGTGGAATTGGAGCTTAACGAGCTCCGGAATATGGGATTTTTGCAGGAAACCAGGGAAGCAGAATTGCATTTCAAAAAAGAACCGGTACTAAAGGCTTTGTGCCTCCATGCCTCCCATGATTGTAATTTGCGGTGTAAATATTGTTTCGCCGGTACTGGACCGTTCGGAGGAGATCGGGAAAATATGAGTTTTGAAGTTGGCCGTCAAGCTTTAGATCTGCTATTGCTTGAGTCCGGTCCACGCAACCAGTTGGAAGTGGATTTTTTTGGCGGCGAACCTTTACTCAATCTGGAAGTAGTCAAACAAATTGTGGCTTATGGCAGGGTTGAGATGGCAAAGAAGGGCAAGGTCATCAACTTCACTTTGACTACCAATGGCGTTAAATTAGACCCAAAGGCCCGTGAGTTTTTAAACCGGGAGCAGATAGCATTGGTACTTTCACTCGATGGTCGTCCCCAAGTCAACGACGAGATGCGGGGAAAGGGAAGTTACGAGCGCATCGTACCGAATATATTAGAGGTAGTGAAGGGCCGCTCTAATAAAAATTATTATTTACGGGGAACCTACACTGCAAATAATTTGGATTTTACCGAAGATGTAAGCCATTTATACGATTTGGGGCTGCGGGAATTATCCTTGGAACCGGTTGTGGACAAAGAGGCGGAATATCGGCTGACTGAGCAACATTTCGCCAGAATTGAAGCGGAGTATGATAAACTGAGCGAATTTTACCTCCAAAAAAAACGCATGGGAGCCGGGTTTACCTTCTTTCATTTTGAAATCAGTCTGGAACATGGGCCCTGTTTACCGAAACGCTTGACAGGCTGCGGGGCTGGGTTTGACTATTTTGCAGTTACGCCCAAAGGGGAACTCTATCCTTGCCATCAATTCGTAGGCCGAGAGGGTTTTTTAATGGGGAATGTCCGTGACGGTATTGTTAATGATACATTGCGAAGCGAATTCGGAGCGGCTACCCTTTATAAAAAAGAAGGTTGCGCCGATTGCTGGAGCCGCTACTATTGCAGCGGCGGTTGCCATGCCAACGCTCACTTGATGAACGGTTCCATTTATAAACCGGATAAAGTCGGTTGCCGCTTGCAGCAAAAAAGGTTGGAATGCGCCTTGGCGCTTAAAGGAATTGAGCTCGCGGAGAAAGCGGCAGTTAATGATTAATTTGAGGATGAGGGAAAAAGATGTCTATTTACCCTAACCCTTGCCCCGATGTCATCAAGCTAATCCCAGTCGTTTCAGGGCTGGGCGAAGATGTCAATAGAAGTAGCCCTGTGGTTTTAACTCGCGGCGGAGATTGACTTGATTTCCTGGAAACGCGTTATGAGTACTGAATAGCCTTTCGTGTGAGTACCCTTTTATGTTATGATTTCAAGTTTGGGGAAAAGGATTTGATTCAGCTGAAAGATGTAAACAAAGAAGTTCCCGTAAAGCTTGGGCAGCAAATTGAATTGACGATTGACGGATATGGCCACGATGGGGAAGGGGTCGGCCGGTTTCGGGATTTTACCATCTTTGTGCCGGAAGTATTAAAGGATGAACGGGTGTTGGTTAAAATCTCGGAAGTGAAGCGGAATTTCGGCCGCGGAGTGGTTTCCCGGATCATACAGTCGGCTTCGGAGCGGACAACACCGCTTTGCAATGTGGCCAATACCTGTGGCGGTTGTCAGTTGCAACATTTAAACTATCCGGATCAGCTAAAACAGAAGCAACAGCGGGTCATTGACGCGGTAGAGCGGATTGGCGGCCTTAGAGATGTAGTTATTCATCCGGTCTTAGGCATGAATGACCCGTGGCATTATCGCAATAAAGGTCAATATCCGTTCGGCATTGAGAATACTGCGGTCGTAATGGGATTTTACCGTAAAGGCACTCACCGGATCGTGCCGTTGGAAGAGTGTTTATTACAGACCGAAACTACAAACCGGATAGCCCGCAAGCTAAGGATGTTGGTTGAAAAATATCAGGTCGCGATCTATCAGGAACAAGATCATGGGGGCCTACTCCGGCATGTGCTTTTGAAGCAAGCCGCTCAAACCAAGGATGTAATGGTGGTATTCATTACCAATGGGGAACAATTTCCGGCTGCAGAAAAGATTGCTCATGAGCTGGCCGATGAATTTCCGGAGATCAAGGGCGTGGTTCAGAATATCAATCTCACATCCGGTAATGTGATTTTAGGAAGCCGGACCAAATTTATATTGGGTTTGGATACTATTACCGACCGGATTGGCAGGTTTAAATTTACGATCGCCGCGGAGTCTTTCTTTCAAGTAAATTCTCTCCAGACAGAGGTCCTCTATCGAAAAACCGTAGAGTTTGCTAACCTTTCAGGGGTAGAGACAGTATTGGATGCTTATTGCGGTGTCGGCAGTTTAACCTTATTCTTGGCCGAAAAGGCCAAAAAAGTGTATGGTATAGAAATAGTAGCCGGGGCAGTTAGAAATGCCAATAGAAATGCCGAGCTTAATGAAGTGCACAATGCCCAATTTGTGACTGGCAGTACCGAAAAGGTATTGCCGCAATTGGTGAAGAGCGGGATCAATTTTCAAGTAGGGGTGGTCGATCCGCCGCGGTCGGGATGCGAGGAAGCGGTACTCAAGAGTTTAGCAGAGAATAAGGTAGGTCGGATCGTTTACGTGAGCTGCAATCCTAGCACTCTATCCCGGGATCTAAAGATTTTAGACGGGTTGGGGTATAAGACGGTTGAGATCCAGCCGGTGGATATGTTTCCGCAGACGTATCATGTGGAATGTGTGGCGAAGATTGAACGAGGAAATTAGAGAAAGTAAGGGGTAAGGGAAAAGGCGATAAGGGTTAGGAATATCAAAGTACAGCTGGTGATGGAACAAATGGTAGAAGCGTACCCATTAAATCGATTATAAATAAAAACGCCAGCCATGCATTCATTCTCCGGTCTTGTGAT
>DNPP01000261.1:1757-13603 GCA_003501365.1 Bacillota bacterium | reverse complement strand
TGGAGGAATTACCCCGTAGTTCGGTAGGTAAAGTACTGCGGCGGTTGTTACGGGACAAGTACCATACAAATAGGCCTGATGACCAAGAATGAATCGACTCCTACAATACCTGCGGACAAAATCTAGTCGCTTTAAAATATCAACCTACACGAAAGGGCCCGAAAACGGGAAGGCGTTTGAGGGTTTTATTTCGTGGTTTCGTGGTTTCGTGATTTCGTGGTTAAGTCTTCGTGCCCCTGCCCGTGCCCCATATGACATTGGCTTCGGCTGATTTGATTACCGTTCCGCTTTGCGGTAACGGTAGTTTGCTTTGGCTGATCCCTATTATTGACTTGTTAATTGTTTTATTATAATATCATTAACGCGATTATTTTTATTAATTTTAGGTACAGCCTGATTCTATATTTTTTGAAAGCGAACTATTGGAGAGGAGAATTCAATTGCAACAGGTATGGCTTAAATCATACGAGGACGGAATTTCCTACCATCATGAATATCCCGCCCATACTCTTTCAGAAGTATTACATCTTAGTACCGACAAATTTCCCAACCAGACAGCTTTAGTTTACATGGATCACCAATGGTCCTATCAAGAATTGGATAGTTTGGTTTCCAAAATGGCTAATTTGTTAATCAGTATGGGAATTAGCCCTGGTGAGCGAGTAGGAATCCAGCTTCCGAATTCTCCTCAATTTGTGATTGCTTATTTTGGTATACTGCGGGCCGGAGCGATCTCTGTCCCGATCAATCCAAGTTTTAACGGTGACGAACTGGCATATATTTTTAAAGACAGTGGCATGAAAATCCTAATTACTCATTTGGATATGGTTCCGGTGTTGGCAGCGAGCAGCCATCCTGGTCTTCAAATTATCATCACTGATATTCGTCTACCCTTTTCTGAGGGTCATGACTACGCGCTCTCCTTAGATGCTGTTAAATTAGAAGAAATCCTGTTTAACAAGCCTGATGGCAACCCCCTGGTTGCCATCAGGCCCGACTCTATTGCCAACCTTCAATATACCGGCGGTACAACCGGTATTTATAAAGGAGCTACCCTTACCCATAGTAATTTGGTAGTCAATGCCGCCCAACTCCGTTATTGGTTCAAAAATATCTATAAAGATGGCCAAGGTAAGTTTATCTGTGTCATCCCCATGTTTCACATTTATGCGATGAGCACCACCATGAATCACGCCATTCTTAGCGGTTCAACTTTATATATCCTGCCAAAGTTTGATTTAAACGAATTGATGCGGCAGATTGACAAATACAAACCGAATATCTTTATGGGTGTCCCTGCTATGTACGGCGCGATTGCGCTACGAGATACCGGAAAGTATGATCTGAGTTCCATCGAGGCTTGCATATGCGGGTCGGCGCCCCTGCCGCCTACGGTCCATCAAAAGTTCGAAAAACTAACCGGCGGTAAGTTGCGTGAAGGATACGGCCTTTCGGAATGTTCCCCAGTGGTAGCTGTAACACCGATTAATGGACAAGTTAAATATGGCAGTGTTGGGACACCGCTACCCGATACTGAGGTTAAAATTGTAAACCCCGAGACGGGTGAGGAAATTCTTGAATTTGGAATCGTGGGTGAAATTGTGGTGAAAGGCCCTCAGGTGATGCAAGGCTATTGGGGACAACCCCACGAGACTGCCATGGTCCTAAAAGACGGTTGGCTGCATACCGGTGATTTAGGCAGTATTGATGAAGACGGCTATGTTTTTATTACCGATCGTTTAAAAGATATGATCATCATGGGTGGGGAAAAAATTTATCCCCGGGAGATCGAGGACCTTTTATATACTCATCCCAATGTCAAGGAAGCGGCGGTCATCGGGGCGCCTCATCCATTACGGGGCGAAGTCCCCGAGGCCTATGTTGTTTTAAAAGAAGTCGCCGCTACCTCGGAAAAAGAATTACGCCGTTTCTGCAGCGAGCACCTTTCTAAGTTTAAAGTTCCTCACAAAATTGAAGTAATGGAAGAATTACCCCGTAGTTCGGTAGGTAAAGTACTACGGCGATTGTTACGGGAAAAGTACCAACCAAATAAGCCTGATGACAAAGAATAAAGCTACGCTTCAGACTCTATCCAATGCCTTCAATATCCCGTAAATAATCGCCTGAGGTCTGGGAGGGCATCCTGGGATATAGATATCCACCGGTACGATGCTATCGATGCCGTTTCGGGTAACGTGACTTTCTCTAAAGATTCCGCCACTGCAGGCACAGGCGCCCACAGCCACTACCAGCTTTGGATCGGGAGTGGCATTATACGTCTTAATAAGTGCCAATTCCATATTGCGGCAGGCGGTTCCGGTAACCAAGAGCATATCGGCATGACGCGGCGAAGCCACAAAATGGATTCCGAACCTTTCCAAGTCATTTAAGGGATTGGTCAAGGCGTTAATCTCCGTATCACATCCATTACACGATCCGGCGTCTACTTCCCGTATCTGCAAACTGCGTCTCAGCTTTTTACGGAGCCGTTCTTCAATTCTTTTCCCGATCACTTCAAAATCATCACTGGGAATATTCCGTTCTTCAAGAACTAAAGTTCCCTTGTGTAGATCTTGCCGTTCCCGCTCCGCCAACTCAAACTCGTGGGTGATGGTCACCGCCTGCTGCGGACAAACCTCTTCACATAAGGCGCAAAAAATACATTGATCGATATTTATCCCGATATCATTGGTTGATTTACCCACCTGAATTGCACCGGCAGGACAACGCTTGACACACTCGCCGCAACCATTACAACGCGTTCCATCAATCAGCGGTTTGCCAATCATAAAATCAGCTTTAAACGGCTTTTTAGGATAATCCCCGGTCAAGCGGGGGTATTGAATGATCTTTTTTATTATATTCAACATCTTTTATCACCTTCATTAAATCTTGGACCAGACTCCTATCTACTCTCCCCGAGCCGGGGAGAAACTGGATTCTGGATACTAGCTCCTATATTCTGCCCTTACAAATCGTTTCCCGCATAGGACAGATTAAAACTCTTATTGATGAGAGGAAAATCCGGTACGATATTTCCTCGCACTGCATAACACAAAGCCGGCCAATTACAAAAGGACGGCGTCCGGATCTTATACCGAAAGATGGTATTTTCCGGACCGGTCATGATCCAATGAATATTCTCACCCCGGGGCGATTCGGTGTAACCCAGCGCCGCTTGATAGGACTCGATTGGCGGTAATTGTGAAAAGACCGCTCCCCCAGACATATTGGCAATTGCCTGATTGATTAAATCGATAGCCGTAAAGCACTCCGTAATTTTCACATTCATCCGGCAGTTCACATCGCCATTGGCATGTTCCGGTATAGTAAAATCAAGTTTACCATATGCGGCATAGGGGTGGTCTTTACGTACATCATGGTTAACTCCTGAAGCCCGCCCAGCCGGCCCCACCGCATTCAAATCCCTGGCGATCTGATTTGTCAAAACGCCGGTATGTTCCACCCGATCGATGAAAAAGCTATTTGCCTTGATAATATCAACCGTATCCATTAATTCATCTTTGATTTTCTGCAATTGCGAGAGTACCTTTTGCTCTTTCCCGGCTAAGAAATCCTTGCGTAGACCGCCGGGACGGTTAACACTTCGCAGAAAGCGGCTTTCACCCATTTCTTCGATGGACTGATAGGTCCAAACTCGTAACATTTTAAACTGATAGGCCGCAAAACCATAGGCTACATCGACACAAAGGCCGCCCAAGTCACCTAAATGACTGACCAGCCGTTCCAATTCCGCAAATACTACCCGGGAATACTCGGCCCGCTCAGGGATCTGAATCCCGGTCATCCGTTCAATGGCTTGACAATAGGCTAGGGAATTGGAGTAGGTTTCATCACCGGAGATCCGTTCGGCGATATAAAAACAGCGCTCGATACTTTGCCCTTGGCATAGTTTTTCAATCCCTTTGTGTACATAATAAAGTTGGGCTTCCAGGTTGATGATCGGTTCCCCCGCCACACTGAAGCGGAAATGACCCGGTTCGATAATTCCCGCATGCACTGGTCCGACCGGGATCTCAAAGACACCGCTGCCTTGAATCTGCTTAAAATCGCTTTCTCCCTTTGCCATCATTGGCTGGTGCTTACCGTTAAAGTCTCTCCGTAATGGGTAAAGGTTCTGGGGCCAATTGTTATGGAAAATCATACCGCGGGGATCCGGATGTCCCTCCGGCTGCAAACCATAAAGTTCCTGAATCTCCCGCTCATATAGATTGGCAGCCGGCAAGTATGGTGTAAGCGAAGGGAATACTTCGGCCTGGGCGGAAATAAACGCTTTAACTATAAGAAACTGAGAGATCTCCCGCAGGCTAAACACATAATATATCGCAAAATGATCCTCCCCGATACAGCGTTCATCATTGGCAAAGAGTGTTACCAAGGGAGCTTTGAATTGTTGATCGATAAAACGGCAGACTTCCACAATTTCGGTGACGCTCGTTATTTCACAATATAATTCATTGGCGTGCGTAATTGGCCAATTACGAAGCAGGCCGGGGAATTGGCGGTTTAATATATCCATGGGATAGGGATTTCCGGTAACAAAATTTGCGGTAGTTTCTACCATCTTAAGCAACCCCCTTGATGATCCCGGATGCCGACTCTAAAAGCTGCTTCAATTGATCCGGTATCAACATTCCGCTAACTGTAATCAAGAGTAACAATATAATCAATACCGAAAGTCCCAGCCGGTTCTCTTCGCCGGGCTTCATTCCCGGACTACGGTTTTCGCCAAAAAACATTTTCATGGCTACCACTGCAATCCCTGCGCAAACCGAGGCAATCAACAAGATAAACAAAATAGCCCCAGCGATTTGGTTTGCTGAAAATGCGGCGATAATCAAGTTCAACTCACTGCTAAAAACGCTGAATGGCGGCATGCCTGCGATTGCAAATAGGCCCAACAAAAAAACCGTTCCGGTAATAGGCAGAGTCTTGAGCAACCCTGAGACACCGGCAATCTCACGCGTTTTATATTTTAAATAGACGTTTCCGGAGGCTAAAAAGAGCAACGACTTGGTAAAGGCATGATTGATCATATGGAAAAGCGCTGCGAACAATGCGATCGGAGTGGCGAGTCCTAGCCCGAAAGTAATAATTCCCATATGTTCAATACTGGAATAAGCCAACATCCGTTTATAATCTTTCTGGGTTAAAATAAATACCGCTGCAGTGGCGATGGAGAGCAGTCCAGCAGTAACCAACAACCGTCCGGTATAGAGATTGCTGCCCAAATTTTTGTTGACAATGGCTAATACCCGGATCAGTCCGTATAATGCGCTATTTAGTAATACTCCGGACAGCAGGGCGCTAATCGGAGCCGGCGCCTGACTGTGAGCATCCGGGAGCCAGGTATGCATCGGCACCAAACCGACCTTAGTGCCAAACCCCACCATAATAAAGATAAAGGCGATCTTTACGATACTGCTATTAAGTAGCTTGGCATTTTGTAACAAGAAAAGCCAGTTTAAGTTGGATTTTGAACCCTCAAAGATGTTTACCGCCGAGATATAAAGAAATACAATACCAAACAAAGCCAAGGCAATGCCTACCGAACAAATAATCACATACTTCCAGGCCGCTTCGATGGCTTCCCGCTGATTATAAAATCCCACCAAAAAAGCAGAGGCTAGGGTCGTTGCTTCGATGGCAATCCACATCAGACCAAGATTCTGAGTGCTTACCACCAGCACCATGGTAAAAATAAAGGCATACATCAGACTATAGAAAAGTTGAATCTGGCGAAGATTGATCACCTGGTGGGCTAATTCCCGGTTCAGATAACCGATAGCGAATACGCTGACCATAAAACTGACGATTGCGATGATATCCAACACAATTACACTCAAGGCATCCAAATAAAAAAAGTGATTCAGAAAAGGATAGCCGATATGGCCGCTGGCATTTACCTTACAGGTGATCACCAGGGCCAAGATCAGTAAAAGCAGCGTTCCGATACTGTTAATCATATGGAGTAACCATTTTCGGGTGCTACCCCAAAACAAAAACATCCACAGCAACGGAATGATCAAAATCAAAAGTTCCATACCGTTATCCTCTCAAATTCCTTAATTTATCCAGATCAATCGACTCAAAATTCTCGTTAATCCGGAAGACCAGTATTCCCATAATCAACACTGCTGTCAACAAATCAAAAAAGATTCCCAGTTCCACAATCATCGGCATCCCCTCCGTGGAAAGAATCGCTGCTGTAAATAATCCATTTTCAATCACCAGGAAACCGATAATTTGACCGATAGCTTTCTTCCGGCTAATCATAAAAAATAGACCGATAAGTACTAAGGCCATAGCGTTGGCTAGATAGACCTGAAGATTGGCATTGCGCAGATCATCAATATGAGGCACAACAAAATAAATTATGATAACCAAGGCACAACAGATTAAGACCGAAATCGGGATGTTCAGAAAGAAATCCTTTTCAACCTTATATTGAACTTTTTGGACCGTTTTCTTCAGCAAATGGGGAATATAGTAAACTTTGATCGCTAGCGTAATCAGACAAACAATCATAATCTCCCAATTACCTTCCCTGGCGATATTGCCAACTCCTATCAACCCGGCGACTAAAGCCAGTAACACCGATTGCAGGCGGAAAGTCTTAATATATGAGTCAACCCTTTTATTCGCCACCAAGATAAACCCGGAAAGAAGGATGGCAATTGATAAAAATTGCAAATAATTCTCCACCGTAAAGCCCTACCTCCCAATGATCCAATATTGAAAAAATCCTAATAAAGCCAGAATGAACGAAAGCGCCGCCAAATTCGGCACCGAAAACAAGCGTAATTTTACGGTTTTAATCTCGACAATCGCGATTAAAACCGCAATCGCCACCACTTTCACTAAATAACCAAGTAATGATACCCCCAGCATCATTATCGGATTAACAATATGGAAAAACTCATCCAATGGAATAAAAAGATTCACCAGGATCGTAATGAGCAATAGTTGTTTAATAGCGGCGCTTAACTCCATTAATGCCAGATAGCGTCCGGAATACTCCAATAACATCGCTTCATGGACCATGGTCAATTCCAGATGAGTGGCCGGATCATCTACCGGAATTCTGGCGGTCTCCGCGATTAGCACAATAAACAATGCCAAAAAAGTCAATATATAAACCGGTTGAAAAATAGCCAATCCAGTCAAAGTTGAGTTTTGCATCATGTCGTAAACTGAGGTGGAACCGGCCAGCAGTCCGACGGTAAATACTGCCACCAATAAGGAGGGTTCGATCAATGATGAGATCATCATTTCCCTGCTGCTACCCATTCCACCAAAAGTACTGGCAGTGTCGAGACCCGTCAACGCCATAAAGAATCTGCCCAAGGCCAATAAGTAAACGACCAATATCACGTCACCCATAAAACGGATGGGTTGGAGTTGAATACTTAGCGGGATTAACAAGGCCGCCAGCAACACCGAACTCATCACAATATAGGGCGTCACCCTAAAAATCCAGGAAGCAGTCTCGGAAATCACCATATCTTTTTTCATTAATTTATAAAGATCATAATAAAGTTGAAGCAGTGGCGCCCCTTTGCGCTTTTGAGAAAGGGCTTTGATTTTCTTGATAATCCCGTTGACCAACGGCGCCAGGACGATAATTACTGCCAACTGTATGATTCCAGCCATCAAATAACCCATTCAATTCCTCCTTAACTGAAACAACGGAAATACAATAATAATAACAAAATCGTCACCAATATATAAATTAGGTACCGATGAATGCTGCCTGTCTGAACAATCATCCGGAATTTTCTGGCGAACCCGGTTAAAGCGCCGCTGATCGGAAGGTATAAGTACTTTTCGAAAACCGGCTCGGTGGTCGTATCATAATGTACGGATTTAGGAAAATAAACTGAAACGCCCGGCTCGACTTCAAATTCCCGATTGGGACGGTAAAGTGCGCGGAAAATGATTCGTAACGGTTTGGAGAAACCGGTGGCGCTATATTGCATCCGGGCATTGAGGCCATTAAAACCGCAGTCCCAAGTTCCATACTCGCGTTCTTTCCCATGCCAACTCAATATTCTCACGATTAACCATACCGTTATCACCAAAATTATTCCAATGATCAGTACCGTCGATGGGGTCAGGGAGTTTTTCATTACGGTGACGGGATAATACATCATGAATGAACTACCCCTCAGGCTGCTGGAGAGAGTCGCTCCGGTAACCCCTACCACCACTTGATCCAAAAGTCTAACCATCACTAGGGGCAAGATTCCCAACAGCAAGCTTAAGCCGGCAAGCAGTCCCATACCCCAGAGCATGGTCTGAGGTACTTCTTTGGCCTTTGCAGCATTTTCGCTACGGGGCAACCCCAAGAAACTGATACCGAAGAACTTGACGAAACTTGCGGCTGCAAATGATCCGGCCATGGCTAATGCTGCCAGCGTCATAATTAACAGCACCTTAATGCCGCTCGTGGCATTGGCGATATAGACAAATAACGCCTGCAGGGTAAGCCACTCGCTCACAAAGCCGTTAAACGGAGGTATGGCGGAGATGGCTAAAGACCCCATTAACATAAACACTCCGGTTATGGGCATTCTCTTTAATAGTCCGCCTAAATTCTCCATGTCTTTGGTATGGGTTGTGTGCAAGACAGCGCCGGCGCCCATAAAAAGCAGCCCTTTAACAACAGTGTGGTTCAAAAGATGAAACAGAGTGGCGGTTAAGGCCAGGGCGCTAATGAGCAATTGCCCCGTACTAAAAGCCAGACAAGCAACACCCAAGCCGATGAGGATGATCCCGATATTCTCAATACTACAATAAGCAAGTAATCGTTTAATATTATGTTCCACCAGAGTATAGGCCGCTCCAAGGATGGTGGTAAATAGTCCGATAATCAATAAGGCCGTTCCCCACCATTGAAACTCTGCTCCCAGCATGCCGAAGACAAAACGAATAAAACCATAGATGGCAATTTTTAGCATGATACCCGACATATAAGCCGATACATTGCTGGGTGCAGCCGGATGTGCGTATGGCAACCAAATATGCAACGGAATGATACCCGCTTTGGTACCAAAAGCAATAAGGAAACAACAAAATAATAGGTTCTTCACCCAAACGGGAGCCCCCGCAAGCGTAGAACTGAGTGCCAATGAACCGCAGCTTTTATAGATCAACCCCATGGCAATAAATAAAAAGGCTCCTGCTAGATGGGTCATGATCAAGTAAATCAATCCGGCCCTCTGATTCCCCGCTTCCTCTGCTTCGTAAATTACTAAAAAATACGACAACAGCGACATCAATTCCCAACTTAACAAGAAAGCAATCATATTTTCGGAGAGGAGTACCCCTGCCATCGCCAAGATGAACAAGTTCACCAGGAAATTAAATAAACCCACATTACGGCGCTGGTAATAGTGGGTTAGATAACCGATGGAGTAAATGGATACCGCCAGTGTTAAAATGGATAACACCAAAATGAAAAAAGCCGATAGTCGATCCATACTGAGTTCAAAGGATAGATAAGGCACTGATGTAATCAAGTTGCCCAAATAGATCCGGTTGGCATCGGATAATAAATGGATGATCGACGCGGTGGTACCTGTAAAAGCGGCAACAATCGTAATAATATTCGGAATCACATTGGCAAGCTTGGGGTGGCGGTAAAACACCAGAGCCGCAACTGCTGCCAAACCATATAAAGCGAGCATCAAAAAAGTAAGGCCGGAAATGGTACTACTCATCATTCATCCTCCAACAAAAAGCTCGACAACGACGTTGGTCGAAACCAAAATAAAACCCTGAAATTTTCAGGGTTATCGATTTGTTTATGGTTTTCACTTTCTAGGAAACATTTACTGCCTCTTGTTTTTGGCCCTCAGCCCTAGCACGAAGAACGTCATTCCATGTCTCTTCGGATAAAGGTTTATCAAAGCTGCGGAACCCGGCTAGTTTAAAGCCATGCTTCTTAGCCAAATTTTTAAAAAGTTCAATCACTTCAACATTGATATCGACTCCCAGGCTGTAATGCTCATATAATCCCTCTAAGGCCAGCATCATAGTTTCCGACATACAAGCATAAGCCAAGCCTTTTTCAAAACCGAAATTCCAGCCCAGGTCCGCTCCACTCGGAACAGCAATAACGCCACCATCAATCACCAACACATCGGGTCGGGCATCTTTCACTTCCATACTGACATCGGCAGGTCTCGCCACATCACAGACAACCGCACCAAATTTAAGCATCTCCGGGGTTATCAGACTATTGACCTGACTAGTGGCGGTTACTACCACATCAGCCGTAGGCAGATAGTTTTCCAGATCAACGGTATAAATCAGTGGCGATTCTTTAACAACCAACGCAGCAAACTCTTGATATTGTTCCAGAGGGGCCTCCGGATCCGGAACTTGCGGATGGTTACGAACAAAATCGCAAATTGCTCCGCCGGATTGCAGACCTTTACGGTTCAAAAATTGGTAAATCTCCGCGATTAACTTTTGTAAACGTCTCCGGCTATGCTCTTCATTGTTGGGATTACCAATGAGGACCAGAGAATTGACCCGTTCGGCCATTAATAGTGCGGTAGCCCGGCCAATCGCTCCGGTAGCACCGACGATTGCCGCGACCGTGTCGCAGATCGGCACTCCCAAGCGGTTGGCTGCCTCTAGCGTGGCTTCTACTGCTGCAGCCACAGTATAACTATTTCCGGTAGTAATGGCAACCCCCAAATTACGTAAATCACGACCACCCTTGGTTACGACTGAGGTATAAGCGCCCAATCCGACGATCTTGGCGCCCCGCTGCTTGGCTAAATTTACCGCGGAGCTTAATTCTTTAAATGCTTGCTCCTTCGGCATATTCATTAATTCCTCGGAAGTCCGGGAGACACATATAAATTCACCGTAAGCCTGTTTGCCGGTCTTCGAAGTAATCCTGGTTTTAGCGACTACAAACGGTTCAATGATATCATTCACCCGATCAAATAAGTTCTTGATCTCCTGGGCCGAAAAGATCCCCAAAGAATCCTCAAACTCCCGGTAATTTCTTAGATAAAGGGGATGAATCAAAAATGCAAAACGTTCCTCCCCTTCCTGCGCCGGTTGAATAGGTGGAGTAATAATGGGTTCCTTGACCGGTAATGGGATTGCAGGCAGTTCTTTACCAACCAGATGAGCTAGGAAACTGGCGGTGTTACCACTGGATAACCGCGCCGCCATCCGCTCAATTGAATCTATCGCCATCCGGCATTGTTCATCACTGATAATCAACGGCGGCTCCAAACGGACCACTGATGCTCCGTTTAAAGTAGGCGCCACTCTCAAATGCTCTACATTTAGTAAATAGCTGGAAACGATTGGAGATAAAAACTCTTGCTCGGCAATAATTCCCAGCATTGAGTGGGGAAGATTATCAGGGGTGACTCCCAGTTCCATGCCAATCATTAATCCGCGGCCGCGGACCTCTTTGATAACCCGAGAATATTTCTTTTGGATCTCGCTGAGGCGGGATAATAAATATTGGCCTTTGCGTTCAACATCCTTTATCAACTGCCGGTCATCGCGGGTCAGTAACTCTAAAACCCGCAGTCCGACCCTGCAGGCTAAGGTGTTGGCAGCAAAGGTCGATGAATGTTTAAGGGCAAAATCTTCGGTATAAACCTGCTCTGTCGAGAGGCAGGCCCCGATCGGCATGATTCCGCCGCCCAAGGCTTTTGCCACGGTCATAATATCAGGAGTAATTCCTGCCGAATCACAGGCAAACATTCGACCGGTCCTTCCCAGCCCGGTTTGGACTTCATCAACAATCAGCAATACCCCATATTGATGACAGATCTCCAATGCCTTAC
>DNPP01000261.1:0-1345 GCA_003501365.1 Bacillota bacterium | reverse complement strand
TAAATCCGGGGACCGGTGCTCCAAATCCCTTTTGATACAGTTCTTTACCGGTTGCCGATAATGCGCCCAAGGTTTTCCCGTGAAAACTGTTCTTGGCATAGAGAATTCCCAGTCTCCCTGTATAAACCCGGGCCATTTTAAGAGCGGCTTCCACTGCCTCTGCTCCGCTGTTACTGAAAGTAACATTGTGTAAACCGGGCGGCACTATTTGCACCAACCGCTGTGCCAATTCACCGGCTGCCGCCAGATAGGACGGTTGGGTAAAGCTTGGCTCCCCACTAGCTTGTACCTCAAAAATAGCCTGCCAAATCTCGGGTGGATTGAAGCCAAAGGGCAGGGCGCCGTATGATGCGATAAAGTCCAAATAATGTGCACCCGTTTCATCATAGAGCTCACAACCGGATCCCCGTTGATAGACCTTGTCCATATTTAAAATTCGCAATTGTTTCGCCAAATAAGAATTGACATTTTCCGCAAAAGGATGCATATACTGGCCTCCAAAACCACTAAATAATATCTTCATCTTAGTTTACCATTTAGACAAAGCTATGGTCAACCTTCAAATAGATTACTATTCTATAATGGGGCGAAAGCTGGGACTGAATAAGCCATTTTGGTCATTTATGCTGGTATATAAGTCAAGCTTTCGTCATTCGGCCCGACGCACCCAGAACCAACTAATATACTTAGGCCTTTTTACTAATAAATAGATTATACCGCTGATACAAACGATAATGATAAAGATAATAAGCCAGGTAATCGGATCCATATTCAATCCATATGCACCCACCGGATAAAGTTCTGCCAATGCACCGCTCTTACGGTCAAAGGAATCCAATTGCCTTGTTTGACTGTGGGAACCGTTCTCCGGTGCTAAAATATCTAATACCCGCGGCTCAATAGCAAGACCCGAGCTACCGCCGACAACCCATTCGCTGGACTTTGGGGCGACTTTGCGGAAAAAATCCTCTCCGAATCCATCATAAGAACCGACCAAGACATAATAACGCCAACTCTTAAGCGGCACTCCGATCAGTTTCTCCGGGACATAAGCCCGGATGGTTTGATGATCGGCCAGCAGCTCCACTCTCAAAGGACGCGCTTTTACGGTATTCTGATCGATCATAGTGAGCAGTTGACTATTTCCCCAGCCGACAATCCGCAGACCGACTTCCCAACCATATTGGGGATTAAATTTAACATTGGCGCCGGCATAGGCAAGTACAGTCAATCCCCGATTCGGCTGCTTATTAATAAATATTCGCAAATTTTGATGGATAAAACCCTCTGGAGCCACCCACGGATTGGTGACTTTGGCAAAACGGGTGTCAAAATAAACCCAGCC
>DNPP01000268.1:4663-15369 GCA_003501365.1 Bacillota bacterium | reverse complement strand
AACCCCATCCATATCGATTACATAGGATTTTTTAATTTTGGGATCCGTTTCCACTTTCGTTCCTCCTGGGTTTGATTAACCATTTTGGATATAAAATCCGACCAAAAGAATATTTATTTTCCATCCATTGGATCAATTATTCACCTGCTGGATTTGTCTTTTATTTGGAATAAAAGGCATCTACATTTGCCTTCGTAACAACATTGGCACCGGTATCCACTATACCGGGAAGCGGATTAATTCCTTTGGTCTTCCATCCGTCTACCGGTTTAACTAAGTTGTGACCGGTATTGTAGAGAAACATCAAAGACCAGTAACCCATATTCCAAGTCCCTTGGGCAATCGAAGCGCTGATCGCGCCTTCTTTAATCAAATCGAGAGTGCCTCTGTCCGTATCGAAGCTCACTATTTTAACTTTACCGACTTGATTTGCCTCGCGAACAGCAATGGCGGAACCGACTCCACCCAAGGCATCAGTACAGAAAACCCCCTTCAATCCGGGATGGCCCTGGATAAACCCGGCAATCAACGTTGCGGCTTTCGTTTGATCATTATTGTCATTCCCGGTAGCGACCACTTTAATATTGGGATACTCAACGGCCAAGGTTTCTATAAACCCGGCTTTTCGTTGTTCATGATTGAGTTGACCGGTAACTGTAGAAACAGCGACTGCTCCGGAACCGTTTATTAATTTGGCCAAATAGCGCGCTGCCGTGGCGCCGGCATTGTAATTACTGGTGCCCAGGTAACAATAACGGTTACTAGCCGGTGAATCGGCATCAAAGGTTACCACGGGGATACCCGCGGCAATCGCTTTATTGATGGGAGCCTTTAGCCCATCCGGATTGGCACAAGTAATTGCTATCCCTGCGGGTTTTTTGGCGATCACTTGTTCCAAAACAGTTGCCTCTTGGTTCACATCGGCTTGAGGAGCACCGGTATAAATGGCTTTAACTCCTAACAGAGTTGCAGCATCTGTCATCCCTTTAAAACAACCTTTCCAATACTCAATACCGGATACAAAACTGACCATATAGTATTCTTCTTTTGGGTTACCGGCAAAAGCATTCTTGATGGCTGCAACACCTGGGATGGTCACAACGACCGACAGCAAACAAATAATAAGTAAAGTAAGGTTCTTTTTCATCCAATCTCCTCCTTACATTGGTATCTTGGCCGCAGCATATGAAATCCCGCCCCAAAGCCTATCCATCTCTCCTTGGTAATGGAAAGATGACTACCTGGTTCCCGCCGAGCGGTGATGAGTGATAAAATCAATCAAAACCGCGCTAATCAAAATAATTCCGGTCAGTAAATCCTGCCAATATACTGAAACATTTAACAAAATCAAGGCATTATTAACCAACGCCAATAATACAACCCCTAATACGGCGCCTAAAACAGTTCCTTCACCGCCGTTTAAACTAGCCCCGCCAATTACGCAAGCGGCAATCGCCCTTAATTCCGATCCGGTACCGGCATTCGGCTGCGCCACTGTAAATCGGGATAAGGTCAAGATCCCGGCGATGGCGGATAGCAATGCCGTAAGAAAGAATACTCCCATTTTAACTCTCGGAACATTAATACCGGATAGAATTGCAGCTTTTTCACTACTGCCGACATAAAACACCTGACGCATTGGAGCTGAACGGCGGAGGGCAAAGTCCATAAATACCGCCATCAGGAGAAAGATTAACACCATGATCGGAAACCCGCATACTTGTCCACTTCCGAAAAAAGTAAAACTTTTAGCCAATCCCGATAGGGAAAGCGGCGAACCTTGCGTTAATACATAAGAACCGCCTCGGGCGATGCTCATCATACCCAACGTAGTAATAAACGGATTTAATTTCACCTTGCCGATTAAATAGCCGTTAAATAAACCACAAAAGATGCCTCCGAGCAAGGCCACCAGAACCGCTAACCAGATTTCCACTCCGGCTAAATATAGTGCACCCGCAATCACTCCACTTAAAGCCATCACCGAACCCACCGAAAGGTCAAACCCCCCCAGTACCAATGCCATAGTCATTCCAATCGCAATAATACCGTCACCTGCCAAACCAATTGCGGTTGTACTAATATTGGCCACTGAAAAGAAATACGGGGACAAGAACGATAAAATAATGCCAAATCCAATAATGATGAGCATCAAAGAAAATTCTCGGATTGCCAATAACTTTTTTAAAAGTTGAAGTCCTTTTTCTTTTTGCTCTTTCACCGTAGATTTTGCCGCTTCGTTCAGCTCCATACCCATATTGTATTCTCCCTTCGTTAAATTAAGTGATATCGGCTTTAAAATAAGCCGCCCCGGTAAAATCTTGGTTACACCTCATCGTAAAAAACATTCTATTGCTGTGATCCGTTTCAGTAAATAATAGTTAACTTATATGTAACATATTCAATACGAGTGGCTGATATCTTTTTATTATTTAATTTTCTGATTACTTTTTTTAAAAAATATTATTCCCCATTTGAAGCGGAACTGAATCGGTAAATGAGCCCACGCTTCATTCAAACAAAAAGAGCCGTTATTCTAAAGGCTCTTATTGATTACTCTCATTTATCCCCGTTTAGGCTCTACCCGCGTCCGGAAGCCATTTTTAAAATCTTTTCCTCGGAGATCTCCGATCCTTTCAACTCTCCAACAATGGTACCCTTAAAAATAACCAATACCCGGTGACACATGCCGATTAATTCGGATAAGTCGGAAGAGATCATGATGACTCCGGAGCCGCCGCAAATAATGCTATTCATTATATTATAAACATCGACTTTGGAAGCAATATCCAAACCATTGGTGGGTTCATCCAATAAATATACATAACCCCCGCTAAACAGCCATTTGGCTAACATGATCTTTTGTTGATTGCCGCTGCTTAGGGTTGATACTCTTTGCTGTAGACTGTGGATAAGTATGCCAAGCCTTCTGACCAGGCCCTGCGCGATGGAACATTCCCGTTTAGCGTTGATAAAACCTCTTTGGGTTACTCGGGTTAAATCGGAAGCCACAATATTATTTTTGATGGTTAAATTATTAAACAAGCCGGCATGGACCCGATCCTCCGCCAGATAAGCAAATCCCATTTTAATTGCCTGCCTTGGGGATTTAAGCTTGATTTCCCGGCCGCGCAAAAAAATTTTCCCCTTGATAAAAGCTCTTACTCCAAAGATGGCATCCACCAATGCGGTCCGGCCGGAACCGGCCAGTCCGGCTATACCCAGTATCTCTCGTTCATGAAGGGTAAAACTGATGTCACTTAACACATTGGCAGTGGATAAGCCTTCAACCCGCAGCAATTCTTTACGGGCTGCCAGGCCCAGCCTGGGATATCTACCCAGCGCCTCCTCGCCCACCATTAATTTAATAATGTCTTCCCCTTCTACCGTATTGATTGGAAAGGAAGCAACATCCAAACCATCCCGTATAATCGTTATATTTTGGGCTATTTCTTTGATCTCTTGGATCCGATGCGAAATATAAATAATGGTGACCCCTAAGGCTTGTACCTCTTTAAGGATCTGGAAAAAACGACCGACTTCCTGTTCATTAAGGGCAGCCGTCGGCTCGTCCAGGATTAAAAGCTCAGCCTTTCGGGAAATCGCCCGGGCGATTTCCACCATTTGTTGCTGTCCTAAACCAAGCAACGCTAATTTGGTCCGGGCGTTAATGGTAAAATGCAAACGGTCCAATACATTTTGCGCTTTCCGGTATAATGCGTCAAGCTCAATAACCCCGCATTTTACCAGGCCATTTTGGGCAAAATGTCCCGCGAAAATATTTTCCGCCACTGTTAAATCAGGGAAAAGGCTCAGATCCTGATAGACCATGGAAAACCCCAAACTCTGGGCCTGCTTTACCGAAGTGATCTCTCTCTCCTTACCTCGCCAAATAATACGACCGGAATCTTTGGGAATCACTCCATTTACGATCTTCATCAAAACAGTTTTACCGGCGCCGTTTTTCCCAATTAAGCCATGGATCTCGCCCGGTTTAATCCGCAGGTTAATCCCTTTAAGAATACTATGTTTGCCGAAACTCTTTTGGATATCGATCAATTCTAAAAGGTAGTCATTCACCGGCCGATTCCCCCCAGGTTGTTAGTTCCTCGACTTCAAAGGGGGTATACACTTTAATATTGTGCTGAAAGAAAAACTCTTTAAACTGAGGGTCCACTTCCTTATTGGTGACCAGTTTGTGAATACTGGTCAGATCGGTGAGATGCGCAAAACCAATCTTATTAAATTTATTATAATCAGCCACGATAATCGTTTCGTTACTAATGCTAAAAAGTTGTTTATATAGCTGGGCTTCCTCCACCGTATCAGTGGTAAACCCATGGGAAAAACTGACTCCGGCAACGCTGATAATCACTTTATTAAAATGAATGCCTTCCAAAGCCCGTAATGCCAAATCTCCCAAAAGAACATTGGTCCCGGCAAGGGTATTACCTCCGGTTACAACACTGATAACCCCGTTGGTATTGGTCAACTCCCGGGCCACCATCAGATCATTGGTCATGACCATGACCCGTTGTTTATTCTTCAAATTAAGCGCTATTTGCTGACAGGTTAAACCACCGCCGATAAAAACAGCATCTTTGTCATCAATCAATAAGGCCGCTGATTCACCGATTTCCCTGATCTCCGGGGAAACACAATTATCCGGAGTTTCACGGTTTTCTTCCATTACCGCTTCATTAATGATCACCCCACCGTGAGTCTTGGTGGCGAAACCTTCCTTTTCAAGAACATCCAAATCACGTCGAGCCGTTACCTCGGTGACTCCCAAAGTAGCTGCTAGGGTAGTAACATCAATCTGTTTATGTTTAAGCAACAATTCTTTGATTTTTTGTTGCCGGGCAACAGCAAACATCGTGTACCTCTTCTTCCGATATTTTAATTTTTGGCTCTGTTTAAGACAATTGTTAAAATTTCTGCCCGCCACGGGTTAAAACCACATGGCTAGGTATATTTAAAATCTTTCTAAATCCCCTCTGGGGATCGGTTATCCTTTGCTGCTTTTGCAAGAAAATCGGCTTCGAAGCACTACGGAGCCCAGTAAAACTGGGCTTTTGAATGCTTTTAATAATCAGCCATGGGTTTTAACCCATGGCTTGAGGTCGAAGCACCAAAAGAACAACAATCTTCTAGAACAGAGCCTAATTTTTCCAATATTTTAATATTGTAATATTTTACTATTCAATACTTTACGATTTCGCTATTTTAACTTTATCATTTTATCTTGTTTATTTCTACTATAACCGTAAATGTAAATGAAATCAAGTGAATCAATCTATGAAAGAAATGGGGCTGTCTCTATTTACTTCTCTGAGACAGCCCCATTAAAAAAACTATTTTATTTTGACATTTTATCTTGCAGCTGCCGGTTTACGGGTCAGAGCTTTCTTTTCCTGATAGTCTTTATAGATGGCCCAGATCGGGCTTGCCACAAAGATCGAGGAGTACGTTCCCGAAGTAATACCCACGATCAGAGCGAAACATAATTCTTGGATATTGGGAACGATCAAATAAAATGCCAAAATAGCGATGACCGTCGTAAAACTGGTGTTCAAAGAACGGCGAAAGGTCTGTAAAATACTATCATTGACAACCTCAACAAAGGGCGTATCCTTGGTTTTATATTTGACATTTTCCCGGATCCGGTCAAAGACTACGATAGTGTCGTTGATGGAATAACCGAGAATGGTCAAGAGCGCCGCAATAATAGTGGAATTGACCTCAACCCCAAATAATCCGAACACTCCCAAAACCAAAAGGCAGTCATGAAACAAGGCCACAATAGCGGCAACACCGGAAATCAATTCGAAACGGAACCAGATATAAATCAGCATTAAAACCAGGGCAACCACCACTGCCTTCATGGCATTTTCCACTAATTCCTTTCCAATCAGCGGGTCAACCCTGGATATATCCAAACCTTGTCCGGTCCCTGCCGGGCCGAATTTGGCTTCCAGTGCTTTAACAACTGTTTCTTGTTCGGTATCATTTAAAAATCTGGTATATACCAGTACTTGATAACGGGTAACCCCGGTAGAATCAATATATTGATTCGGTTGGGGCGGGTTTACTTTAAAGTCCGGCAAATCAATCTTCTTTAATACCGCCATCACTTCGTCGGAACTGACCGCCCGGGGTACCGGGAAATAAATCTTGGTGCCGCCGGTAAAGTCGATACCCAGGTTTAAAGGCGAACCGGGTTTGGTTCCCCAGCCATTATGGGGATTGACAAAGACAAAGACCACACTCAGGATCATCGTGGTGATAAAGATACCAAGGTAGATGTTACGATATTTAAAAATATTCATTCGATGGGTACCTCCTTAGCCCCGAAATATTTCGTATAATGATCGGGATCGTTATCCACTTTCCATTCCAGGAATGTCCGGGTGACAAAGATCGCTGACACCATACTGATCAGAACACCCAGGGTTAACGTAATTGCAAAACCCTGTACCGGACCGGTGCCGAAGAAGAACAGCACCAAAGCTGCGATAAGGGTGGTAACATTGGAGTCGACAATCGCGATCAACGCCCGGTCAAAACCGGCATGGATCGCGGGACGTACCCGCTTGCCGCTCCGGATTTCGTCTTTGATTCGCTCAAAAATGATCACGTTGGCATCAACCGCCATACCGACTGTGAGGATGAAACCGGCGATCCCCGGCAGAGTCAAAACTCCGCGGAATATGGCCATCACACCCAAGAATAAAACCACGAAAATCATCAGTGCAAAGTCGGCCAACAAACCCGGCAGACTGTAGAAGATCAACATGAAGGCGACAACCGCGGCAACTCCGATGACTGCCGCCAACACACTTTGATTAACGATCTCTTTGCCCAATGTCGGAGCAACTTGAGTGGATTGGACCACCCTGAGCGATACCGGCAAAGCGCCCGACTTCATCAACAGAGCGTCTTTTTCAACTTCATCTTTGCTGGCGCTGCCCAAAGTGATAACTCCCGAACCGCCCGGGATAGCGTCCTGGATCACCGGGTCCATCAGCATGGATTCATCCAGGTAAACCGCCATTTTCTTGCCGATGTTCTCAGTAGTAATCTTTTCAAGCTGTTTGGCGCCTTCGCCTTTGAAAATAAAGTTAATCACATAGCCTTTACCGGCTTCGTAAGAAACGCGGATATCCTGCATATCGGTGCCGTCCAGCACGATCTGGTCATTGATCCGGAAGGTTAAACGGCCGGTGGCTACGATAATGTCCCTGGCTTGTTGGAGGGTCTTTAAACCCGGCAATTGCACATTAAGACGTCCTTTACCGTCCAGACGGACATCGGCTTCAGCCATGCCCGAGGCGGCTTCACTAATACGGTGTTCGATAATGGCTTTCGAACGTTCCAGCGCGTCCTCCGGGAAATCCCGGGCATCTTGCAATATTCTTACCTCAACCGCATTCACTTTGACTGTGGGGCTTAAATTAAAATTCTTGGTCTCGCCCATTTGTTCAAATGAGTAGTGTTCGGGAAAAGCGCCGACATTCATGGCCCTTTGGGCGTCAGCCGCGCTGGCGAAGGTGAATTTTAAACCGTCGTAGCGGTCCCCGTCCATGACTCCCAACGGAGCAACTTGAGGCGCTGCAATATTGGCCTGAGTCAGTTTTGCGGTAAATGCATCGCCCAGTTTTAAAAGCACATTGGAGCCGACCCGGTAATCCGGTGATAATAATAACTCGACCCCTCCTTTTAAGTCCAATCCCAAGCGGATGGGATCCGTCTTAAAGAGACCGGCCCCAATCGGGCTGATGATAAGACCCAGGATAATTGTTACAATAAAGATTATTCCTGCTCTCCAGCGTAAATCCTGTCTCAACTCTATCTCTCCTTTATTATTTAAATTTTATTTTCAGCTACGAAACCTAAACAGCATATGTCAAGGTGATCATCATCAACTCCTGAACCATTACGGGAATTACGGTAAAACATAAAAAATAACGAGATCACCATAATGGCAAAGAAAAACCCCGCTATAACCCGAATCGGTTTAGCTCCATCAATTTGCTCCCAAACCGGCGGATTAGGCCGTGGAGTAGTCAAGCCGTTATTTACCGCAGGTATTAAATTAGCCCTAAATGCAACATCATTTGGAGCATCCGAAGCTGAGCCTTTATTATCAAATTGTCCGGCTGATTTTCCTAAAGGGGTTACTTGGCTTTCTGATAATGTAACCCAAGCAAATAAACTCCCAATATCATTTAGAATTGGAGTGCCGGCTAAAAACACAATCAATAAAAAGGTCACAACGGTAAAACGCCATGAACCTGAAAATGGAAATGCAAATGGAAATTGAAATTGGGTTCGTCGCACAGGATTTGCCCTCAATCGTATTATTTTTTCTTAGCAGCTTTCGCCGATACTTTGGTGTGGGCTTCGCGGTTGGCCTTGGCTTTAGCAGCAACTGCCTTTTCCGCTCGGAAAGCGCCGTATGCAAATAAACCGAAAATAACCAACACAACAATTACAACAATGATCTGAAACATCTGCGTCCCCTCCAATTATTGATATTTATAATAAATGAAAAAAGATCCGCTTAACCAAGATCCTCTCGAAATAAGCGGAAAGCCTCTAAAATGCCTTTTTAATTATATCGGTTTCATATGGGCTTGTCAATTCAAAGGAATCCTATCCCTGTGAGAATAGTTGGGTCTTGTTATAATTTCTGACAAATCCTTCGCCTTGTCCATTTTTTTAACCACATTATATTAGAGATCAACGGGGAAACTATACAAGAGTTTTATTTTGCGATAAATATATGGTATAGTAATTTATGGTGCCGATTATCTTTAAATTTGGATGAGGAAAATATTGATGCATAAAGTATTTAGCGGTTTATTACTTATTCTAACTGCTTTTTTGATCTTTCCGGTTACTAGTCTTGGACTGCCCCGGCCATCCGGCCCGGCCGCTTCCGTTTCTGTTTCCGAACGACCGATTGTAATTCTTTCGGTTGACAAGCTGGATAGCATTGACTTATGGAATAGCAATCTCCCCTCGATCAAGCGCTTGCTAAACTCCAGCGCATGCGGTTTAATGAATATCCGCAACAGTATGGGATATACCGATTCCCCCAGCGGATATCTAACATTGGGCGCCGGTAGCCGCAGCACTGTGGTGGGGACTCAGATTGGGGCCTTTGAATTATTGGATGCATTAATAGGCGGTAATGCCGCTTCATATATTGATTGGAGCTTCGGAGTCACCCTCAATCCAAAAGCAGATCAAAACCTGGCTGTACCGGAAATCGGTCTGCTCAAGTGTCAGGCCCATTTAGAGGATCACCAAACCGTCCCCGGCCTTTTGGGAGACATTTTTCAACATCATGACTGGCGCACCTGCCTGATCGGCAATATCGACAGTCAAATCCAGAAAAACCGTCCCGGCGGCTTAGTGATCATGAATAAACAAGGACTTATTAATGAGGGTGCCATCGCCAATTCGGTCATTCAATCCGACCCGGACTTTCCTTATCTTTACCGTACCAACATCCCTGCAGTGATTAGTGAACTCCATTCCAGACTGGGCTATCGAAAAATTATCCTACTTGAGTTCGGCGACTTCGCCCGGCTGGACCTAAATCGCGACCAGATGAATATAGCCCATTATCTGAAACTCAAAGCCGCAACCTGGAAACGTTTCGATCTTCTGGTAAAACAAATAGCCGCACTCGGCGCTCCATCGGATTTCACGCTGGTGATGATCTCTCCTTCCATCTCCAAAGAGGGAGTAATGAAAAAGAATCTGTTAGCCCCCCTCATCATCTACAGTCCGGATTATCAAAAGGGCCTGCTGACCTCCGGGACTACCAAATGGAGCGGTTTAGTGGCAAATATCGATTTATTGCCCACCCTGGTCCACATGGCCCATTTAGACCATACCCGCCCATTTTCAGGCAAAGTTATGAAAGTAACGGCTACAAGCGCTAAAATTCCCGCTTTGCTAAGTTTAAACGAACGCTTAATGATGATGAGCATCAGCCAACCTTCACTACTGAATTGGTACCGCTGGTTAATTGCCCTCGGCTGGACCCTCGGTCTATTTTGTATTTATATAAGGAAAAATTTTATCGGAGAGTGGCTGCTCACCGGAGTCTGTACCGTACCCCTGACCTTGATCATCTTGCCGTTGTTCGCGGTTACTTTTTGGAACAGCGTGGGTTTGTCAGGTCTAACCCTACTACTGACTATCGCATTCCTGCAAATCAAAGATATTCATTTGCGGATTTTAATCCAGGCCAGTCTGCTCTGGTTGATTTTGATCGGGGACCAGATCCTCGGTTGGCAGCTGATCCGTTTCTCCGCTCTTGGATACAACGCCATGTCCGGTTCCAGATATTATGGGTTGGGCAATGAATATTTGGGGATCTTTTTGGCGGTATCCCTTTTAAGTTCGTATTTGATTTACCACTATACCGCCAAACGCTGGCCATCGATTATGATCTTAGCCATTACAGTCTTTATATTAAGCTGGCCGCAGTTTGGCGCCAAATTTGGCGGTATTATCGCCGGAGTAGTCGGTTTTGGGTTTTACTTATTTCATTTATACCACGTAAAAATTAATAATCGCAAAATGTGGCTGGCGATAGCCGGCTGCGGACTGGCTTTATTAGCCATCGGTTTATGGGATAGCAGCCGCCCGCCGGAGTTTCAAACCCATATCGGCCGGTTTGTGCATCT
>DNPP01000268.1:0-4319 GCA_003501365.1 Bacillota bacterium | reverse complement strand
GTTAGCCCATGGAGCCGTCTGATTTTACTGGGGATGGTCCTGGGAGTCATTAACCGGGCGGTTACCACTCAAAAATTAATCCTCCCAGAAGATCAACCGGTGTGGCAAGCTCTGCTGACTTGCGGTATCACTGCCTATCTTGTCAATGACGCCGGTGTATTGGCATTCGCCACTTGTCTGGCCTATGGTTTTTCTTACGGATTACTGAAGAAAACAAGGTGTCCGAAAGATACCAATGGCTTAATCCTTACAATAGGACATTTCCATTAATCTCGATCTTAAACTGGCACCCCAAAAAAATGGCCGCCCGTCGGCACATCATCATCCGCACTAAAAATATCTCAAAGTACTCCATCACCGGGCAAATGGAATTTTCAATCTTGATCTCCAGGGTAATGCTGCGCTTCTCCTCATTAACATTGAGGAAAGAGTGTACTGCGGCATAATTTACCCGGTCATGGATATCAAAGGTCGCCAGGTCCGAATTGCGTACCCTGCTGCGGTGGACATCGGATTTATCCGCCAGGATCAGCGCCGCCGATACGGGGTTTACCGCTTCACCGCATTCTTCTTCATGGTTTCCGATGGCGCCAACCATGGTAGCCGCCTCCAACGGGTCAAACCCTTTCTCCAGCAAATAATTTAAAGCGATTATCGCGCCGCTCCGTCCATGATCCTTACGATTAACGATATTGCCGATATCATGGATATATCCGGCGATGGCCGCCAACTCAGCCTGGCGTTCCGGATAACCCAGCCGGATTAATACATTTTGAGAGATGTTTGAAACCAAACCGGCGTGGCGAAAGCCATGCTCAGTATAGCCCATTACCCCCAGGTGTTCATCGGCTTTTTGAATAAACGCGGTGATCACCGGGTCTTTTTTGATTTCAGCAAGTGTCATTGCCATATGTTTTAGTCTCCTTACGAAAAATTTCGGAATCGAGGTGAATAGATTGTAAGGCTCCGCCATCCTTGGCTAAAATTCCGCTTACTATTTCATTCCAAATAGGGCAGAGCCCAGTTAATTCCATACCTTACTTAGTAATTATTCACCTTTTTTTGGTCTTCTCCTTCAGGTTCCAAATTTATAGCCCTTATGGGTTGAATCACTCGGATTAATACCCGAAAGGGTCTCCTTAAAATAAAAAAAGCAGCCATTAGCCGCTATGAAACCGGTACCAAAAAACATAGAGCAGATCCATTTTATTCATCCGTTCAGCCATCCGGACCGGATTTGAGCCTTATTTCGGTTAGTTCTGCATAAAGCGTAATGAAGATTGAATAGGTTATTCAATAAGAAACTTTTTCATTACAGGTCGGATAACCGTCATGACTACTTTCATTTCAACCTTTGTAAGTTCAAAACTATCTCCTCCCGGTTCCATCAGTACGCCTCAAAGCATACCGGCCACCGGTTTTATTGAGGTTGGATTTTCTCCGAACGGCGGCATTACCGACTTAATCATCAAAGAGCTTGACGCAGCCAAGAAGTCCATTGAAGTCCAGGCCTATAGTTTTACAAGCGCTCCGATAGCGGCGGCTCTGGTTGGCGCAAATCGACGCGGTGTCATGGTCAGGGTGATTCTTGACAAGTCTCAACAAACCGAAAAATATTCGTCGGCCACCTATCTAACGAACGCCGGGGTGCCGGTGCATATCGACAGGGCTTTTGCAATAGCGCATAATAAAATCATGATTGTGGATCGGGCCGATGTGATTACCGGGTCCTTTAATTTCACCAAAGCCGCGGAACAGAACAATGCGGAGAACTGTTTGATATTGCGGGGAAATCAACAACTGGTCGATATTTACGTAATGAATTGGGAATGGCGGTGGAATGAAACGGAGAGTTATAGCAGGTAAAAAGAGCGACTTTTAAGTTTTAGCTCTATCATAGAAAATTATGTTCTTTTTATTTATGCTTCGTTCTCAATCCGCGGGCTGAAAACCAACGGCTGTTGCAAATCCTCTAAGACAGAGCCTAAGTTTTCGTCGGTCAATTGGGGACTGACTTTGCTAAGACATTACGCCACAGAGGCACAGAGAACACAGAGAATAATTGCATATTGACCATGAAGAACATGAAGAGCATGAAGTTATTGTCGTCGCAGATTTTTTATTTCTTCATGTCCTTCATTCCCTTCATGGTAAAAATAAAATTTTTAAAATTTCCAGAAGCTTACGGGGTGGGGGGTGGTCAATTGGGAGATTTTCTTGCTTGCCGGCTTTGCAAAGGCATTAAGCCAACGAGACATCGAGAAGATGTAGAGTTTAGGAAATTGAGCCATTCATAACCCCCCCGAAGCTTAAAACTATAGTATACGGTAATACTAATTATCTCATTTTATTTGATTTTAGGTGGGGTTCTATGGATCAACTAATCTTGGTAACTTGGAAATCAATTTTAATCTTTTTTCTATTACTACTCTTAACCCGTTTTATTGGGAAAAAATTACTTTCCCAAATAACCTATTTTGATTTTGTGATTGGAATTACCATTGGAACAATCGGAGGAGCTTATGTAGTGGCAATGGTAAAGGGGTCATGGGTATTACTTAGCCCGATTATTTTAGCAATTTGTACTTTTTTGATGGGTTTTATAACATTAAAGAACCTTCGGTTACGAAAGTTAATTGAGGGTGAACCGGTAGTGGTAATTCAAAATGGAAAGATCTTGGAAAAAAACCTGGTTAGGCTTCGCTATCATCTGGATGATTTGGAAATGCAGTTGCGCGAACAAGGGGTATTTGATGTTAACGAGGTAGAATTTGCAGTTTTAGAACCGCACGGACAATTAAGTGTTTTAAAAAAATCGCAGAATCTACCAGTGACTCCTAAAGATCTAAATCTTCCTACAAATTATAAAGGGATGAGTAGTGAGATCATTAAAGACGGCGATATTATTGAGCAGAATTTACACCAGAACAACCTTTCCTTTAGTTGGCTTTATCAGGAGTTAAAGAAACGGAACATTAATAAAATTTCCGATGTAATCTTCGCTTCGCTTGGTTCAGATGGAAAATTGTATATTGACCTTAAAAACGATCAACTACGGTATGTTCAAAAAATTGAAGATTAAATATTGTAGGTGGAAGCTCACGTTGCGCAGCTTGAAAGCAAAGCATTCGCCCCTAAAGAATAAATTTATTTTAAAAGCGACTGGCAAAGATTTTTTCCTATTAACATGAATATGGCTTTGATGCCAACAGGAGGCACCACCCGTCCTCCTGCACCCTTCCAGGCCAAAGGAATGGCCGGCACACCGCGCGATGTTCACATCGCGGTTGAATCCCACCGGACCTCTCCCCTTTTCTCCCCTCTCCTGAAAAAAGGCGAGGGGAAACTAGTTTTGTCAATGCTGCCTATGCCGCTGATCCCCGGGACCCCTTCATGTCTCCTCCCATCCGAGGTCGGAGGCGGAGTTTTTGATTCTGCCCGCCGCCGCATCCATTACGGCGTCCTTCTATATGGTTCGCTGTCCCCGACGGCTAGGTTAATCCATTAACCAAAGCCGCGTTGGTCAGCATCCTTGCTGACCATTTCGGAGTTAAATATTATTTCTACTTGGGCTTAAATATTTGGCTAATTTGGCTGCTTGAAAGATTTATTTAAAGGCTGCCTCGAAAAGGCAATACTCGCCGATCAGGGATGTCGGCGACGCGGCTTCTTTACAAGGACGTAAAACAGCCGTCGGCAATTTAAAAAGCCCAGAAGACGCTGACACGAGGTCAGCGGCAGTTAAATCATCTCCTACTCCAGCAACCGGATGGCCGGAGATATGATGGAGAGACCGGGAAACATAGGTTCCCGGCGACTTGCAGCTCATCCTGAGCTGAGCTTACATTTTTGGTCGCACAAAAAGTAGGACGGCCGATGGAATCCGTGGGCCACAGTTATCGGTCATTTATTGATCGGCATCTTGAAGGTTCCCACCCCATTTTATTTCAAAACTCTATACTTCACAATTCGAACTTTTTACGCTCCATACACCTTCTCATTATGCCACTCAATAAACTCCCTCGACGGCCTGTCCCCCACATTACCCGGCAATATCAACAATTGCTTTCCATGTAACGCATAATATTCCCGCCCATTGCCGTAATCTTCTTTAATTCGTCCACTGACTTCTACATGATAGTCAGAAAACCAATTTGCATTCAAATAAATTTAAATCATTGCAAATTGGTTGGTGATGAGTCATATAACCTCTATCAAACAAAGTATGTAAATCTTCCCGCAACAGCAATCCATTCTGAACTTCATGAGGGCCTTCTTCGGCATAGAGTTTGATATGAGCTGCATTCAAAACCGGCAAA
>DNPP01000390.1 GCA_003501365.1 Bacillota bacterium | reverse complement strand
AAAGGGTTCTCCGGAGTAACCGGTGACATCTCTTATAATGGTTCGGGAGATCCGGTGAAAGGCGCTGTGGTAATCAAGATTCAAGATGGCAAGTTCGTGCTTGACAGTGCGGTAAATCCGTGATTTTAGCAGAATCAAGAATATAGCAACGGAATTTAGAATACAGGAGTTAGGAGCCAGAATCTAGGTCTAGAAAGTTGGAGAAAAAAGATCTTATTCATTCTCGAAACTATTTGGGCTTTTGAATTTTGGCTCCTGTATCCTATTTTTCCGCTTAGTAATTCACTTAAAAAAGTCGGGGGGAGTTAACCCTTGGAGATTGTTATCCAACAAATTCTAAACGCTGCCCAATTAGGGGCGGTTTATGCCCTAATAGCACTTGGTTATAGCATGGTTTATGGAATTATTCGGCTAATAAACTTTGCCCACGGCGATATTTTTATGTTGGGAGGTTTTGCTGGGTTTCTTCTAGTTACCTATATCAGCGGAATGCCGCTGGTTATCATGATGCCACTGGCTATGTTGATAACGGCGTTGGTCGGAGTCGCCATTGAAAGGGTTGCTTATCGTAAACTCCGAAAAGCCAATCGAATGTCATTAGTTATTACCGCGCTGGGTGTTGGTTATTTTTTGGAAAACATTGTGCGGTTGCTGGTTGGACCGGAAACTCACCAATTGCCGGCCCAGTTACCGAATAATGTTTTAAAGTTGTTCGGCGGTATTGTGGTTACCGAAGATAAAATATTAATTATTGTAGTATCATTGATTTTGATGGGTATTTTATGGTTTGTAGTGAATAAGACATTGGTTGGTACAGCAATGCGAGCTGTTGCTGACAATCAGGATGTCGTACCCCTGATGGGTATCAATTTGAATTTGATTATTGCAATTACCTTTGCAATTGGTTCAGCTCTAGCAGCCGCTGGCGGGGTTTTTTACGGTCAGGCGTATTCCATTGATCCTTATATGGGAATCGATTTAGGATGGAAGGCTTTTATTGCCGCAGTCATCGGCGGCATTGGGTCGATTGAAGGCGCAGTTTTGGGTTCATTCCTTTTAGCCGGCGTGGAAGTTTTAACTGTAGCCTATCTTTCTTCAAACCTGAAAAATGGGATTGCCTTCGGATTGCTAATTATTTTATTATTAATTTGGCCTAGCGGTATTATGGGTAAGCCAATTATAAAGAAGGTGTGACATAAAATGTCTGAACCGTTATTAAAGCCAAAGATTTCATTGAAATCGATCGTATTTAGCTTTTGGTCGGTTTCGTTAGCCTTCTTAGTTGTAATTGTTGCAATTTATTTCCTAGGTGAATATGACTTGTTTAACCAGTATTATATTCACGTTCTTACGGTTATTGGGATGAATATTATACTGGTATCAAGTTTAAATATTGTGAACGGTTATTTAGGCGAGTTTACACTGGGACACGCTGGTTTTATGGCAATCGGCGCTTATACCGCCTCGTTGATAGCTATTAATTTCAATATCCCACTGGTATTTCGCTTACTGTTGTCTTTGAGCGGCGGAGCAATTGCCGCCGGGCTCATCGGATATTTAATCGGACTGGTCACTTTTAAGACCATTGGTGATTATCTCGCTATTATTACTCTTGGTTTTAACATGATTATTGTGAATGCTCTTCAGAATATCGATTATATCGGTGGCCCCCGGGGTCTGGTCGGAATCCCCAAAGGAACTAATTTAATCGTGGTGGGGATTTGCGTTGTGTTGACTTATACCGTTCTTCGAAATCTGGTAAATTCCAATTATGGGCGGCTGTGGGTGTCTATTCGTGAGAATACTATTGCCAGCGAACTTATGGGTGTCGGTATTAACCGGATTAAAAACATTGCTTTTACCGTTGCGGCTACTTTTGCAGGTTTGGCGGGTGGCCTATGGGCTCAGTATCAACAATTTATTACCCCGAAAAGTTTCGACTACATTAAAACCACTGAAATACTGGTCATGCTCTATCTGGGAGGAATGGGCAGCCTTTCCGGTTCCATCCTGGGAGCCGTCTTTTATACTTTAATGATGGAAATCCTTCGTAACGTATTGAGCATGATTTCACCTCAATTAGCTGAGTGGCGGATGATTATGAGTCCGTTGGTACTGATTATCATTATGCTAACCAGGCAGTATGGTTTGATGGGTAATCATGAATGGCGATGGCTGGGGAAGCGAGAGGAGGAACCCGTCGTTGAAACAGGTGTTTAGAGCGGAAAAACTTTCGAAGTCCTTCGGTGGACTCACTGCAACTCTTGATTTTACTTTAGAAATGGGTGAAAGAGCAATTCAGGGGATTATCGGGCCCAATGGAGCCGGAAAAACAACGGTTTTTAATTTGATTACCGGGGTTTATAAACCCGATACCGGTAAAATGTGGCTGGGTGAGGAAGAAATTACTAAATTTTCTTCGGATGAAGTGGCCCGGACCGGTATTTCCCGTACTTTTCAAAATATTCGGCTTTTCGATCAAATGTCGGTATTGGATAATATTAAAATGGCGATGCATAACCGAATCGGTTATCATCTTTGGGACGCCATCTTTGCATCACCGCACTTTCGGAGCAGGGAGCAGGCTATCCGTCAGGAAAGTCTGGAGTATTTAAACCGGTTTGGACTGCTGGAACGTAGAAATGAACTGGCCAAGAATTTACCGTATGGTGAACAACGAAGGTTGGAAA
>DNPP01000186.1 GCA_003501365.1 Bacillota bacterium | reverse complement strand
GGCGGGGGCAAAGGGACAAGCTTCGGTTATCGAACTGGGAACCCCGGTGGGGGTATGCAGGGTTGGTTAGAGAAGCGGCGACGAAATGCCAGGAAAAAGAAGTTTAGAGTGCTGCATTAAAATTAAGTCACTTTCAAGTGGATGATTATTTAAGAAGTAACTTCGTATTTACATAGCGAAAAAGCCCCATTCATTTGGATGAGGCTTTTTCATTTTTTTTAACGTAATCAATTAAATAATGCCTTTAAAAAAAATAAGATACCCTCCCATACAAAGGGCAGACAATACTAAAAAATAAATTAAAGATATATTGTAGCGGTCAGTTCGGCGACGGTGCCGGAAAGAATTTATAAATAAACCAATACCGCTTACAATTAGGATGGCAGCCAAAAATAAGAAATCAATCTGAAATAGTAGTTTACTCCAGCTTTTTGTTAATTTAAGACCGAAGGTAGAACTCAAGAAGTTTCTCACTACCGGTATGGCGAGTGCGGTAATGACTATGGCGCCTAGTAATAGGCACCAACAAATCGTTGAAAATCTTTCAATTGATTTGGTTACAGTATTAGCATCAGAACGTAGATCTAAGTCGATCTCCTTTTTTCCGAACATGATTTCCTCCGGCAAAGTATAGTATATTTAAAGCTATTTCCTAAAACAAAAGATTCGACATGCCGGGTTTGAAACCCTTTTTTTTCAACTTGACTTTACTCTTTTTCGGTTTGTTTTTCAGCAACTGGAATGAATTGCATTGGTTTGGGGAAAGCCGGTTTCTTTGATTATTTCTGATCAAAAAAGGCGGGTTGATATTCACATTGACGCCGAGAATCGGTAATGATAGAATCAGTCCGGGAAGGAAGAGTTGAGAAATAGGGGGTAAAGGGATGTTTATCGCTGATGGCTGGCGCGATTATGAATTGTTGGATACCGGAGACGGTGAACGGCTAGAACGATGGGGAAAATATATTCTCCGCCGTCCCGATCCTCAAATTATCTGGCCGGCAAAAGCGGGCAGCGATCTTTGGGAGGGTTTTCACGCCCGCTATCATCGTAGCAGTAGCGGAGGTGGCAGTTGGGAGATTCAGAGCCAATTGCCGGAACGCTGGGTAATCCACTACCGGGCTCTGTCTTTTTATGTAAAAGCGATGGGCTTTAAACATACCGGGCTATTCCCCGAACAGGCTGCCAATTGGGAATGGCTTATTCATCAAATACACTCTCAGACCGGTCAAGCAAATGTCCTTAATTTATTCGCCTATACGGGCGGGGCAACAGTGGCGGCAGCACATGCCGGGGCGGCGGTTTGTCATATCGATGCCGCCAAGGGCATGGTGAGCTGGGCTAAGGAAAACCTGATTCTTTCAGAGATGGCTGAACGACCGGTCCGGTTTATTGTCGATGATGTCTTAAAATTTGTCCAACGGGAAAAACGCCGTAACCGTCAATATGAAGGAATCATTATGGATCCTCCGTCGTTTGGACGGGGGCCTAACGGTGAAATTTGGAAAATTGAGGATGAGATATATAATCTAGTCAAGGAATGCGTGGAGGTACTTGCTCCAAAACCCCGGTTCTTTCTTATTAATTCATATACCACGGGTTTGGCGCCGACAGTTTTGAAAAACATCCTTAGTTTGACGGTGGGTGAGAGGTTTGGCGGTAAAGTTTCCGCGGAGGAAGTTGGACTTCCGGTCTCGGCTTCTAGTATTGTTTTGCCCTGCGGCGCTTCCGGCCGTTGGGAGGCGGCGGAATGACTGAAGTAATTCCAAAGCTGATCTATGAAGATAATCATTTACTGGTGGTCGAAAAGCCGGTGAATATCCCCTCCCAAGCCGATGAATCCAATGATCCCGACCTGCTTTCAATTTTAAAAAGTGATTTAAAATACCGTTACCAAAAACCGGGACAGGTCTATCTGGGGTTGGTTCATCGATTGGACCGGCCGGTGGGCGGAGTAATGGTATTTGCCAAAACTTCAAAAGCCGCCGCCCGATTGTCGGCTCAGATCAGGGAGAACATATTTAAAAAGAGTTATCTGGCGGTTCTAAATGGCCGACTTGAACGTCCCCGGGGAACGCTACGACACTTTCTTTTGAAAGACAGTTACGCAAATAAAGTCAGCGCAGTTTCCGGACCTCAAACCGGAGCCAAGGAAGCGTTTTTGGATTATAAAGTAGTATCGGAATCAGAAGGATTGAGTCTGGTCCATATTGATTTACAAACAGGCCGTTCCCATCAGATCCGGGTTCAGTTTGCGGCGATCGGTCATCCCTTGTATGGTGATCAAAAATATGGGGTCCTATATAGCAGGCCCGGACAACAGATCGCATTATGGTCGACCCTAATCAGATGCCTGCACCCGACTAAAAATGAACCGATGATTTTTGAAGATTTCCCTCCCCAGGTTTATCCTTGGAATTTATTTAAAAAGGAAAGTTCGCAATTATTTGGATCTGATGGAATGCTTGACGAACCGTTGATATGATGATATAATTTCTATGCGCTTGAGGAAAGTTCAACCGGCAAGTTGGGTGGCACAACGAACGAAATTTCTTCAACCGTAAACTAGTTCGCTTTGAGAAGAAACTGAGAGAACTGGTCACGTAGCTCAGTTGGTTAGAGCGCTGCGTTCACATCGCAGAGGTCACTGGTTCGAGCCCAGTCGCGACCACCATTATCAATTAAAAAATGGAGCCGTGGTGTAGTTGGTTAACATGCTAGCCTGTCACGCTAGAGATCGTGGGTTCGAGTCCCATCGGCTCCGCCATTTTTAAATCGAAGGTCCTTTGATAAAAGGGCTTTTTTTTGTATCATCATCATTCCCAAACATCTCCTTGAGCTCAATTTTAAATATTTTTCTTTCATAAATACAACAAGAATGGTATATTTATAACTATAATACTTCATTTTAATGATTCTGTTTGTATAATTATTCATGAAAGTAGGAAAAACAATGATTACTTTTCGAAAGGCCAAAATGTCCGATGTTGAGAATTTACATCAGCTAA
>DNPP01000076.1:4669-6882 GCA_003501365.1 Bacillota bacterium | reverse complement strand
ATAGTTTACCCGGACAGGGAACAACCTTTGAAGTAATAATCAAGGTTAACCGAAAAGAAAACGAATAGTCGGATTTTATTATGTGGCTAGCAAAAGATTTTAGATTCTAATATAAAATAAATTGACTATCCCTTTAGCTCAGGACTATAAAAGGGCTAAACATTTTAACTGGGGGGAGAATCACTGGCAAGGAACGCGAACGCGGCCAAAAATGCAAAGGAAAGATCTTTTTCCACCATGAAGGTCATGAAGAATATGAAGAATTAGAGCGAAACTCTACTAAAAAACTTCATGACCTTCATGCTCTTCATGGTAAAAATATTTAAATGTTTTTCTGAGTAAATGGGGATAGTCAACTAAAATAAATTTGAAAAAAATGTCAGGTGAAGCGGATGGCTAAACTTTATTTTCGCTATTCGGCGATGAATGCCGGAAAGACGACTCAATTATTGCAGGTTAAGTACAACTATGAAGAACGCGGTCAAAATGTATTATTAATTAAGCCGAGTACCGATGAGCGGGACGGTAACGAGAGCATCAAGTCACGGATTGGTTTAGAAAGCCAGGCAGTGGTGATTGCTTACGATACGGATCTGCGGGCATTGGTTGGAGATTTTAATAAAATTCAGAGTATTCATTGCGTAATCATCGACGAGGCTCAATTTTTAGCAAGAGCACAGGTAATGCAGTTATGCCGGATTGTAGATGATGCCAATATCCCGGTGATAGCTTATGGTTTACGAAGCGATTTTAAAGGCAATCTTTTTCCCGGCAGTGAAGCTCTACTGGCTTTTTCCGATAGTATCGAAGAACTGAAGACCATCTGTTGGTGCGGAAAAAAGGCAATCATGAATACTCGCTTGCTGGATGGAAAACCAGTTTACGAAGGGGAACAGATCTTAATCGGCGGCAATGAGAGTTATATATCGCTTTGCAGAAAGCACTGGTATGAAGGTAAGGTTGGCCCGTGTTAAATTATAATTAGGGCTTTTTGAAAAGATTTTCAGGACTCCACCCACCGGTTATTCTACTAAACCAGGAACTAATTGTGGTTAAACTTCCAGTGAGCAGCAATAAGCCCATTGCAATGAGCAATATCCCTGAAGCCCACTCAAAATATTTAATATAAACCTTAAGGCGGTTCAAGCTTCGGGATATTCGCTCAAAACCAATCGCTAACAGTAAAAAAGGCACCGCTAACCCTAATGAATACAATGTCAGCAATAAAATTCCTCTACTAACCTGCCCTTGACTACCGGCTAAAGTCAAAATCGAGCCTAAGATGGGGCTAATACATGGAGTCCAGCCCAAAGAAAAAGCCAATCCGGTAAGAAAAGCGCCGCCAATTCCGATTTGATGTTTGACTTGAAGCTTTTTTTCTTTATATAGCCACGAGATGGGGAGCCATCCTGCCTGATGTAGGCCTAAAACAATCACGACTAACCCGCCGATTTGGGCAATCAGCCGGCGATATCGAAGCAAAAATTGCCCCAAAAAGGAACTCGCTATGCCCAAAGAGATGAAAACAGCACTAAATCCTAAAATAAAGGCGATGGTTGCCCATAAGACTCTCCGCTTGGATGCGGAATCTGTTTTTAGATTTGCCAACGACGTACCGGAGATGATCCCTAAGTATCCGGGAGCAATCGGTAAAATACAGGGCGAAAGAAATGACAACAACCCGGCAGTAAAAGCTATCCAAAATGTAATTTCCATCTTTATTTCCCCTTTAACAACGGTCTGACTTTCGCTTCTAATACAGAAAGACGAGTGGAGCCTTTAATGATTGACCGGATCGTACCCTTACGATCGATTACAAAAGTGCTGGGAATGGAGAATATTTGGTAGAGATCCGAGACTTTTCCCGAGCTATCGATTAATACCGGAAACCGCATTGCCATTTTTTGAACAAATGGTTTTACAGTAGGCGGTTGTTCTTTGACGTTGACGGCTAGAACCGTTAAGCCTTGGGAGGAATATTTGCCATACAATTTAACAAAATCAGGGATCTCGGCCCGGCAAGGGCCACACCAAGTAGCCCAGAAATTAATCAAGGTCACCTTATTTGCAGCAGTAACCGTCTTTAAGCTAATATTTTTAGCTCTTAAATCGGGAAGAGTAAAGTTTGGGGCAGGAAACCCCTCGATTGGTTTGGCACTGTCCGCAGTCTGATGACGGACACCCACTCGTATACCTACTACTGCGGCTGCGAC
>DNPP01000076.1:0-4343 GCA_003501365.1 Bacillota bacterium | reverse complement strand
GTCCCCGGTAATTTTTTATTTCTGGGTTATGAATGTATTATTTTCAGAAAATATCTTAACCCCGCTCAGATGTTTTATTCAAGGGAAAGTTTCCATTTTTAGAATATTCGCTACGAGTTGTATAGGCCCTGCATCGATGGGGAAGATCTTTCCCATTTCACCAACATTCGGGCAGCATAGAAAACGAGTGTAAATAAATTAATGCTATGTTCTTGAGAATGGTTGAACGCAATATTTGTTTGGTATAATTTAAAGTTAAAAATAATATCTCGCGCAGAGGCGCAGTGGCGCTGAGTTTAAACCATGTTCATTTTTTAAAAGCATATTTTTAAACTAATCATAAAATCCTGTCTTATTCATTCTCTGCACCTCTCCGCGCCTCTGCAAGAGGATAAAATAGGCATATCAGACCAACCATTATTGAAAACAGAGCTTAAATTAATTTTAGCAAAAAAGGGATTATAGGTTATATGACTTCCGCCTATTATGCGGGATTAGTGAACATGAACCGTGATCTTTTATTATAATATATGGTTACAAAGATGACTCCTTTATTAATCAGATTATAAGAGAAAGGAGATTGGCGGGATTATGTTAATTTTGGGGGAGGAAGTTTTGTTTCATATAGCCAATCTGGAGAATGAAGCTGAAGTATATCTGAAATATTTGGGTAGGGATCAAAAAGGGATCAAAATGAGTGGATGTATCCCCAATCGATGGCTTAAAAGCGGCATGAGTATCAGAAATCTCGCTCTCCATCAAGGCAATTATATTTATCGAATCACCGACTTTGATTTAAATAAAAATAGATTTTGGCTCAGGCAGGTGGGGTTTGATTTAAATCATATGATGACTGAAGAATTTGAACTATCAACTTTTCATGGCTTGTTCAATTAAACCTCGATTCGGCAATTATATTGCAATTTTCCCGCTGTATCGCGGAAAAATTGGCCGGATCGGGTTTTTGTCTGAATCCGGCAAGTGCTTATTGATATAAATTAAGGAAGTTACCTGCCGGATTTAGGTTAAAGTAAAAAGAGACAAAATGTTTCGACCTATTGCCCCAAACTGAAAAGTAGGTCTGCAAAATAGGATATGAGTAGCTATAGGAGAAAAGCTTGGTGCAAATCTACGCATAAGTAATACAATAGTATAGGGTAAAAACCCAGTAAAAATGAAATGTGGTGAAGCGAAAATGTCAAGACATCATCACCGAGATCGAGATCGCTGTGGTGAAAGATATGAGCATCGAGAGCATTGCCGCGACGGAATGTATATGGCTTTTCCCATCGGATCAATGCCTGGGACAGAAAGTGATTCAAGTTACGGAATGCCGGAAAATCCATTAAATAGTAGACAAGGTTCGGGTGGTTCATGTTACATGACTCCCGGCGGACGGGTATGCCCGGGAACAGGGGCCGGAGGATCATCATGTTATATGACTCCCACAGGGCCGGTTTGTCCGGGAAGCGGCGAAGGTTCATGTTATATGACACCGAATGGTATGGTTTGCCCAATGCCGGAAGCCGGGGGTTCCGGCCGGATGACACCGAGAGGTCCGGGATGTTCTATGCCCGGATACGGATTGCGGTAATAGGGTGGATGGCTTTAAAATCAGGGGTATAATTAAGGAAAATATAACAAAGAGCGAGTCAATCGGGCTCGCTTTTTGGATATTCAAGTTCTCCAGCTCCAGCTCTTGCTTCAGCTACTTCTGCTGCTTCTCTTATTGCGTTCGGGCGGCATTGAAGCTGATCATAGCGACTGATATAGCAAGCAATAAGCTTTGCTTGAAATTGAATTAGCTCTTCAATAATGTTCCCTAAGTCATCCACCGCATCAATTTGCTTTTCGATCCGGTGCCTTTTACTAAGGGCCAAAGCTTGAAGATCCAGAGCGCTTAGACTTAATTGGCGCATGCTATTAGTAAAAGCAGCAATTAATTCGGTAGTCTGATCAATATAAATTTTAAGATAATCGATTTCGATTTCATTTTCCATCGTCCCAAAACCTCCGTTTTATCTTATGACTAATTTAATCAAAGTGTACTATAGATTACGGGTACCACGGCTTGAAGCGAGAACCAATACGGATCGATTCATGGAATATTATTTAGGGAATAATTAAATAGGCACTTTTATTATATTTAAGGGGGTAATATTTTATTTTGGCCTAGCGCAATATGATGAGTATTTAATAAAATAGTATAAGTTCCAACAATAAAAATAAAAGAGGTGATCTTTGATGTCGAGACACCATCATGATGACCATTGCAGAGAACCAAGAGAACATCGTAGAGAACGTTGTCGTGATATTTCAGGTCCGGAATCATCATGCCATCCTATAGTACCAATCCATGGAGGCTGCATGATGACACCGTGCGGGCCGGTATGCATAATCAGGGCGGGTCACGGTAGGATGCGGTAATAAGAAAAATAAAATCTGGTATGAGTAAGAATCATAATTTTATTAATTAATCGGAAAAAGCAAGTGTGAACTTGCTTTTTCTTAATTTTTAATTAGTGGCGTAAATATTAAAAGTCCCTAAGAATTTTAATAAATATATTGACATGATTGATATGGGGGAGTATTTTAAATTAGGAAGCGATAAAATAGACAAAACGGCAAGGTTGGTGAAGAATTTGGAAGCTGACAGTAGTAGTTTTAAATATATGACAAAAAATAGTCGTTTATGCCTAAAAATGCCTTTCATTGCTTGAATGAGTGCGGGATGCCAAGATTCTCAGGAATAATTTGGAGCCCAGTTCTGATTGCAGACTCTCAGTTCCTCAAGGAAGGGCAACGGCAGAGGCAGAGGCAAAGCTTTACTTGGGTCGGTATGCCTTTTTATTATCCGCTTCGTCCAATCACTTGAGGAGGGCCCTACTATGAAAAATTTAATAGCCAAGAAAATGAAGAGCTTATTTATGATTTTAGGGGTGATTGGCCCCGGGTTAATTACTGTAAATGCCGGTAATGATGCCGGCGGGATTGCAACTTATGCGGCAGTGGGAGCCTCCTATGGTTACCGGATGCTGTGGGGACTTTTATTAATCACATTTAGTCTAGGGGTTATTCAAGAGATGAATGCCCGAATGGCGGTTGTAACCGGCAAAGGTTTATCCGACCTAATCAGGGAAAGGTTTGGAGTTAAACTTACCTTTTTTGCAATTACAATTCTGCTAATCGCAAATTTTGGAGTTGTTTTGGGCGATTTCGCCGGCGTTGCCGCCAGCATGGAATTATTTAGAATCAGCAAATATATGTCAGTTCCAATCGTTGCTGTGGGGATTTGGTTTTTGGTTACTAAAGGTTCTTACAGTAGAGTTGAAAAGATTTTCCTATTTTTTACCCTGGTTTTTTTCGGATATATCATTGCCGCCTTTTTAGCCAAACCGGACTGGGTAAATGTTTTCAAACAAATGGCGACTCCGACGCTAAAGATGAATACCGGCTTCTTACTCACCTTTATAGGATTGATCGGAACGACAATTACCCCGTATATGCAGTTCTATTTGCAGTCTTCAATTGTGGATAAGCATTTGACTTTAGCAGAGTATAAGTACGAGAAATTGGATGTTTATATAGGAGCATTTTGGGGCAATGCTGTTTCATTCTTCATTATTGTTTGTACAGCCGCCACTTTATATAAAGCCGGCATTGCCGTTACCAGTGCTGGGACCGCAGCGGCTTCTCTCAGACCATTGGCTGGTGAATATGCATTTATCCTGTTTGGGGTTGGACTTTTCGGCGCTTCGGTATTGGCGGCTTCAATTATCCCCTTATCAACTTCGTATGCGATTTGTGAAGCATTCGGTTGGGAGAGCGGGGTCGACCATCGAATCAAGGAAGCGCCGGCCTTTTTTGGTATTTATTTGGCGTTGATTCTTCTGGGTAGTTTATTAGTGTTAATTCCGGGGATCAACCTAATGAAATTAATTTTGATAACCCAACAGATTGCCGGATTACTAGTTCCGATTATCCTAACCTTTATGATATTTTTAGTCAACGATAAAACAATTATGGGGGAATATACCAATACTCGTTGGCAAAATATTATCGCTTGGATTACCGTTTCTTTTATTATTGTTTTGTCATTGACCATGTTTATTTCACCTTGTTTTCACTAAGGAAAGTTTGCTTAGTTTGAGTTATATTTTTAAACTCTTTTGATCCAACCGGTGTATCCGGTTTTTTTTATAGCTCAAATCGAGAGCGGCATTCATAGAATGAAAAGTGAAAAAGGATTAACTATAGCAATATCATTTCAAAAATGGTAAAATTTTGTAGAGGTGATAAAAAATGCAAAGAAAATATCTATTAAAGCGGGATCATCCGGATTT
>DNPP01000037.1:34689-35743 GCA_003501365.1 Bacillota bacterium | reverse complement strand
TGAATGCAGCGAAACTTTGGATGGAATTCTTATACTCCGATGAAGGCCAGCTTCTTTGGTTAAAGGGTTACGGCCACCCTGCCCGTTATCAGGATCTCGTAAAGCGAAAAGTTATCCCATCTGAGATTGCTGCCAAGATGCCGTCGGCAAAAGCCTATGAAAAAGCTGTATTCCCTAGCCTGGAACAACAGGAAACCGCTAAAAAAATTATTGCCGCCGATTGGGATAAAGTCGTGCGGGTTAATGTTACCAACAAATGAGTGAAAAAAGCATCGTTAGGGGCGCAACTGCGCCCCTAAAGGGCCTTATATCCGGTATCGGAGTCTTACCTTTTATTTTGTTTGCGCTGGCGTTTATGGTTTTTCCGGCTGGTTCCCTCTTGATAGGCGGATTTCAAGACAAGGTAGGAAATTTTACCCTGAATAATATCCTCCACCTGACACGGCCGGATATTATCAATTCTTACCTCCTGACTATCCAGATTAGCCTGGTAACCGCATTGGGCGGAGGATTGATCGGCTTTTTACTCGCCTATGGCGTAACGCTGGGAGGACTTCCCCGTTTTATGGAGGGGTTTATGAGTACATTTTGCGGAGTGGCATCCAATTTTGCCGGAGTTCCGCTTGCGTTCGCTTTTATATCCACGCTAGGACGCGTAGGCATGATTACCATTATGTTGCAAACTTGGTTCGGTATCAATATTTACGATCAGGGTTTCAATCTATACAGTTTCTGGGGCCTCTCGCTTACATATATGTACTTTCAGATTCCCCTGATGGTCTTGATCATTACTCCCGCGTTGGAAGGGATGAAAAAGCAATGGCGTGAGGCAGCCGAAAACTTGGGTGCTTCTTCCTTTCAATACTGGATAACGATAGCGCTGCCGGTTCTAACACCAACTCTGCTGGCATCGTTCATTTTATTATTTGGAAATTCTTTCGGAGCGTATGCTACTGCCTATGCTCTGACAGGAGGGTTACTCAATATAACCCCTATTCTAATCGGCGCCCAAATCAGGGGCGATGTACTGCATGATCCCAATCTGGGTTATGCC
>DNPP01000037.1:5853-34289 GCA_003501365.1 Bacillota bacterium | reverse complement strand
TTTTATTTCTTGCTCCCGCTGCTGGCGACCTTTTTGTTTTCATTACGACGGCAAAAGGGTATGCTCGGTTTGCTCGCTTATTGGAATGTTTTTAATGATCCCAACTTTTTAAAATCCTTCACATTCTCGGCGGAAATGGCTGTATTTACTGTCTTAGCCGGTTTTGCGTTGCTGATGCCGACGGTTTTTTTGATTCACTGGAAATTTCCGAAACTCAAACCGATTATTGAAACTTGCACCATGCTTCCTTTTGTGATACCGCCGATTGTGTTGGTTTTCGGACTAATCCGCATCTATAGTAAGCCGCCGCTGGCACTGGTGACAAGCCCGGTTCTGCTCATCGCAGGTTATATTGTGCTGGCTTTTCCTTATATTTATCGATCAATTGATACCGGTCTGCGGTCACTGGACCTGAAGTCACTGATGGAAGCATCCTTGAGCCTGGGAGCGAATCAGACAGTCACTTTTTTTGAGGTGATTCTGCCTAATCTTCGAACCAGCCTACTATCAGCTGCTTTTTTGACCTTTTCGATTGTAATGGGTGAATTAACTTTTGCCGTAATGTTGGCTTGGCCGGCCTTCGGCCCTTATATGGCGCTGGTTGGGCGTGATCTGGCTTATGAACCCGCGGCTCTTTCGATCTTCAGTTTCTTTTTGACCTGGGTTTCAATGGCTTTAATCCGTTGGATTACTTATGGCTTTACTAGCAAGAGCACCTTGTCCGGTGGGGCCCATTAAGAAGGGGAGGAAATCATGGCTTTTCTTGAATTAATAGGAATTCAAAAGAAATTTGGCAAACAACTTGCGGTGGGAGATTTTACCCTGGAGGTTCAAAAAGGAGAATTTGTTTCCTTTCTGGGCGGCAGTGGCTGCGGAAAAACGACCACGCTTCGGATGATTGCCGGTTTTGAGATGCCGACTTCGGGTCAGATCCGGATCGACAATCAGGATGTCAGCAATGTAGCGCCCAACCGCAGGCATGTCGGAATGGTTTTCCAAAATTATGCCCTGTTTCCCAATATGAATGTTATCCAAAATATTGCATATGGATTAAGAATAGCCGGTGTTCAATCGAAAATCCGACGGGAACGGGCTGAACGGCTTATACAGATGGTTAATCTAGCTGGATTTCAAAACCGTTATCCTCACCAGCTATCCGGCGGTCAACAGCAGCGGGTCGCACTTGCCCGGGCCTTGGCTATAGAGCCTCGAGTTTTATTACTTGACGAACCATTGTCTGCTCTGGATGCTAAAATTCGCGTAAAACTTCGGCAAGAGATCCGGGCTCTTCAAAAGGAACTTGGCATTACGACCATCTATGTCACCCATGATCAAGAAGAGGCTCTTTCACTTTCAGACCGGATCGTGGTGATGAGAGACGGACATATCGAACAGATCGGGACTCCGGCCGAGGTCTACCATCATCCCGCGTCGGGATTTGTGGCATCTTTCATCGGGACTTTGAATCGCCTAAAGGCCGAAGTAACGGAACCGGAGAACGGTAAGCTGACTGTGGCCGGGCAGCAGGTAACAACGGTTGGGAGTTTGCGCCGTAAAAAAGGGGAACCGGTATCCATTGCGCTACGTCCGGAAAGATTGACATTGAAACGGGAAAAGGAAAACGAGAACTGCTTATCCGGTATCCTGGCAAATGTGAATCTTCTGGGAGCGATTATTCGGCTGTCGGTCCGTATCGGCGAACAAGAGATTCATATCGATACGTTTAATAATCCGTATATTGATATTCCCCGGACCGGAGAAAATGTTCAGGTATATTTTCCGGAAGAGGCCTGTCAGGTTATGGAATATAATAGGAATCAGGTATTGGAAAATTAAATATCTCGCTCAAAGGAATGATTCAAAATGAAGATCATCGCGCATCGGGGCTTTTCCAGCCGGGCTCCGGAAAATACCATGGTTGCATTTAAAACAGCAATTGAATTCCGAGTCGATGGTCTGGAATTGGATGTTCAACTAAGCAAAGACGGAGAATTGGTCATCTGTCATGATGAAAAAATTGACCGCACCACCGACGGTCACGGGTTTATTAAGGACCATACCTGGCCTGAACTACGGAAATTTGATGCCGGAAGTTGGTTTGATATGACGTTTGCAGAGGAGAGAATTCCCAGGTTGCAGGAGCTATTGGAACTTATCCAGGGGAGCGATTTATTGGTAAATATAGAACTAAAGACCAATATTTTTCCTTATCCCGGAATTGAAGCAAAGGCGGTCCGGATGGTGAGAGATTTTGGACTGGCGCGACAATGTATTTTTTCTTCATTTAATCATTATACTCTGGCGAGGATCTCCGCTATCGCCCCGGAGTTGAAAACCGGCGTCTTGTATGAAGCAGTGTTATATAGCCCTTGGAATTATGCTCTGACATTTGGAGCGGCAGCGTTGCATCCTCCAATCTATAGTATTACTCCGGAGACGGTAGCACAGGCCAAATTGAAGGGTTTATTGGTCAATACATGGACAGTGGATGAGCAGGTTGAAGTTGAGAAAGCTATTATAGCCCAGGTTGACGGCATTATCACCAACAAGCCTGATCGGGTGAGAGATATTGTTTCAACGAAATAAAGGCTATAGCTTAAATAATTCAAGCCATAGCCCCTTAAAAATTGATTGTCAATAACGATGATAAGGATAATAGGGCCGACGAGGGCGGTAATATCTGTATGGTCTGTAGGGCCGGTAATAATATGGGCGTCTATACCTAGGGTAGCGGCGCCTGTATTGCAAAGCGGTTACCGCATTCCCAGGGATATTGATGACCTGATTGATAAATAAATTATCCAAGTCTAAATCGGGATTGACTTCCATGATATCCTCTTCGGTGATATCAAATTCTTCGGCTAAATCCCATATCGTATCCTCGGGTTGGATTATATATTGAAATACTTCTGACGACATTTTTTTCACCCCATCCGTAACGGTAAAGTTATTTCGTAATACATCGTATGAAGACATATTCTAATCGGCTTTATGCTAAAAACATAAATTCAGTAAATAATCCTAAAGCTTTTCAAACGTTTCGGGAAAGGGTTATGAAACTTACGTTCGCGTATTGTACAAAAAAGCAGTTGCAAATGCAACTGCTTTTTTGTACAATATATAGTTGCCAGTACAACTATATTATATAATTAGGCTAAATAGTCATTATCAAAATATTCAAATTGGGAGGAATTAAAAAATGGGTAATTTGCCGGCAGTGATCACCATTAGTCGTCAATTAGGCAGCGGAGGAGCCTATGTTGGACAACAATTAGCTGAACAACTGGGGATATTATATTTGGACCGGGAAATAGTAATTCAAGCCGCCAAACAACTTCAGGTGCTTGAAGAGGATCTGGAGTCTAGGGATGAAAAAAAGACGTCATTCTGGCAATCAGTATTGCAATTATCCGCCTATACTCCCCCGGATACATATATGCCACCGGAGATATATATACCAAGCGACCAAGATCTTTATAAGGCCGAATCGCAGATTATCCAAAAGGTTGCCAAGGAGCATTCCGCAGTGATTATTGGACGGGGCAGCTCTTATTTGTTACGCGATCATCCCAGGCATTTAAGTATTTTCCTCCATGCGGATCTTGCTTTCCGGCAAAGGCGGGTGGGGGAATTGTATAATTTAACAGCCCCGGAAGCTAAAAAGCTCATTGAAAAAAGTGACCGGGAACGAGGTCGCTACCTTCAGACACTTACCGGGCGGGATTGGAACGATGCCAGAACATATCAACTCTCCATCGATACTGGTAAGACCGGCCTTGAACAGGCAAAAGAGATTATTCTTGCTTGTATTAAAGTGCAATTTGACATAGCTCCCAAATAGTTTCTAAAGAGCTCGTAAATAGCTTCCATGATTTGAAAATTCCGGAAAGGTGTCAAGCCGTGAATGAATACTAACCAGTCCTCCTTCGGAAGACAGATCTCCATACTTCACCGGTATTGCCAGAGCTTCATAAGTAAAAGATTGGAGATGTACAATATTGGAAGCGGGCAGTATATTTACTTATTGGCATTATATCGTAACGACGGGATCAATCAAGAAGAGTTATCCGCCTATTTAAAAATCGATAAGGCAACCACTGCCAAGGCCCTCAAAAAGTTAATTGAAGCGGGTTATATCCACCGAGTTAAAGATTCCGGCGACAAACGCGCTTATAAAGTGTTTTTGACAGCAAAAGCCACGGCTGTTATACCGGTTATCCAAGAAGCGGTCAAAAGTTGGGAAAATGGGATCGGCTCCGGTTTGACGGAAGAGGAAAGACAATTGATTGAAGAACTTTTACATAAAATGGCTCTCAATGCTTGCCAATTGAAGTAGTTATTCAATATATTTTATATTTTTCATAAGAAGGAATGCGAATATGTATAAATTTTCAGCGAAGGGTAATCCCGGAAAAGAAAAAAGTATGGGAGACGCCTACAAATGGATTGCTCTTTCCAACACCACTCTTGGCGTTTTAATGGCCTCGCTTAACGCAAATATTATTTTAATATCCTTGCCTGCTATTTTCCGGGGCATGCATATCAATCCCATGGCTCCGGAGGGAGCGTCCTATATGTTGTGGATGCTAATGGGATATACGGTGGTCACGGCAACTCTTTTGGTCTCTTTCGGCCGAATCTCGGATATTTTTGGCCGGGTTCGCTTATATAATCTGGGATTCGCCATTTTTACCGCCGCTTCCATTTTACTTTTCCTGACTCCCGCCACAGGGGCAGCCGGTATAAAGCAAATGATCATCTTCCGTTTGCTCCAAGGGGTGGGATCCGGTTTTCTCTTTTCCAACAGCACCGCTATTTTAACCGATGCTTTTCCATCATCGGAACGGGGAATGGCGATGGGACTTAATCAGATTGCTGGAATCGGTGGTTCGTTACTCGGACTGATCCTGGGCGGCTTTTTAGCCGATATTCACTGGCGTCTTATTTTCCTGGTCAGTGTGCCGGTAGGACTGTTCGGCACGGTCTGGGCTTATCTAAAACTTAAAGAGACCGGAGTTATCCAGGAAAAACAAAAAATTGATTGGTTGGGAAACAGCACTTTTGCAATCGGCTTGACTGTTTTACTGTTAGCCCTTACCTATGGAATTATGCCCTACGGGGCCTCAAAAATGGGTTGGGGCAATCCCATGGTCGTTTTGGGCATTATTATCGGTTCAATCTTATTGGTTGCTTTTGTCTTTATTGAATTTAAAGTAAAAATGCCGATGTTTCAACTGAGTTTGTTTCGAATCCGCGCTTTTGCCTTTGGCAATATCAGTTTGTTTTTATCATCAATAGCCCGGGGCGGGTTACAATTTATGTTAATCATTTGGCTGCAGGGTATTTGGCTGCCGCTGCACGGTTACAGCTTTGAGTCAACCCCCTTATGGGCAGGAATTTATATGTTACCGATGATGATTGGATTTTTTTTAATGGGTCCCGTATGCGGTTGGCTTTCCGACCGATACGGCGCCAGAATATTTGCCACCGGAGGGATGATTCTGTCGGTCGTCGGGTTTGTTCTTTTGACTTTGCTTCCGGCCAATTTCGGCTATGGTCCGTTTGTAATCATCCTGTTGATTTTGGGCTTTGGAATGGGGATGTTCGCGGCCCCCAATACCACCGCTATTATGAATTCGGTGCCGACCGAATCGCGGGGCGCATCCTCAGGAATGCGGGCCACCTTGCAAAATACCGGCATGACTTTGAGCATGACTTTATATTTTACGATTATTATTATGGGACTTGTCTATAAGCTACCTCCGATTCTCTATCACGGATTGGTTAAAGCCGGAATCTCTCCGGCAGTGGCACAACACTCCGCTGATTTGCCTCCGACAGCAGCCCTGTTTGCCGCTTTTTTAGGCTATAATCCGATGACTCAAATTATTGACCCCAAAGTATTGACCACTCTTCCACATGCCACGAAAGCTTTGATCCTGGGAAAACAGTTTTTTCCTATGACTATTGCCCCTGCGGTAATGTCTAGTCTGCGGCTAGCCTTCTATATCTCGGCCGTCATGTCTCTGATAGCGGCTATCGCATCTTACATGCGTGGTAAGCGCTATGTACACGGCGAGTAAAGAGAGTGGAAACCATAAAAACAAATTTTGGTTTCTTCTCTGCGACCGACAATTCTCTGATAATCGCAATATCGTGAAAGTTGTTCAAATACCGTCATTTGTGATCAAGTGAGGAATCAAGTGAGGAATTCGCTTTGCACATTGAACCAAACCATAATCTATGATATATTTCTTGATAAGGAAATAATAAAATTTTGGCTATGTTCCTGTGGATGAGTGATTGAAAGATTTGTTTGATAAAAGTTTTTCGGAGCTGATGTTATGAATATGGAAAAAACCGATTACCTGAAATTGTTAAAGACCTTGGAAGATCAAGAAAAAGACCTTCAATTTAGCGAGTTTACCAATGAAATGGGGTTGGAAATCGGCTTAAACATTCTTGCCAAAGCCCGTCAGGAGAGCAAAACCGTTGCCATCGATATTACTAGAAGCGGGCATCAACTATTTCATTACTCAATGACCGGGACCAACCCTGATAACGATCAATGGATCCTGGGGAAAAATAAGGTCGTTACCCATTTTCAAAAAAGTTCCTTTCAGGTTGCCACTTTATTAAAATCAAAAGGAGAAACCATGGAAGGCGAGTATTTTATCAGTTCCTTTGAATATAGACCGGCCGGGGGAGCGTTTCCAATTATTATCAAGAATGTGGGAGTGGTCGGTACAATTACCGTTTCAGGTTTGCCGGATCATGAGGATCATGCGCTGGTAGTAACAGTCATCAAGGATTATCTAACAAAGTAATAATAGTTGATAACTAATGTGTACTATACATTTTCTATACCTCTCATATTACAACCTGGATAAAAAACTCGTCAATAATCCCACAATATCAGCAAACCAAAAATTTCCTGGCTGTCGTTAGCCGATTTTGGCAGCAAAGGATTCAACATAATTGTTTCCATCATATAAAATCCATATATAGAAAACGATCATTTTTTAGTTACCTGAAACCTCGATCCGGCAAGTACAATGCAACTTTTCCGAAAAGGCGCCAAAAAATTGGCCGGATCGGGTTTCTTAACCAACAAAGTTGGTTACAGAATACCGGCAAGTTGTTGCTAATTGAAGCGATTTTGAAAGTCGGTTGCCGGATTCATGGTAAAACAGCTTAGATTGAGGAGCCATATATAAAATGAATTTAAAACGGTTATTTTTTGCTTTTGGATTATTATTTCTCTATTTTATAAGTTCGTGGATCGGAGTTTCCGGAAAAGATGTTCCGGAAAAGATTACGGTGATCACAGACGATAATTATCCCCCTTATATTTTTAGGGATAACAGTGGTAAACTTCAGGGAATACTCATGGATCAATGGGATCTATGGCAGAAACAAACCGGTATCAAGGTTGAAGTAGTTGCGATGGACTGGAGCCTTGCCCTCGAAGCAGCTAAACAGGGAAAGTTCGATGTAATCGATACAGCTTTTAAAAATCCGGATCGGGAGCAGTATCTTAGCTTTGGAAAACCTTATGCCGATATCCAAGTGGCTATTTTTTTCCATAAAAACATCTCCGGCATTAACGGAATCCAATCATTGAAAGGGTTTACGGTCGGAGTCAAAAAAGGGGACAATTGCGTTCGGTTGCTTCAACAAAGAGGGATTATCGATTTTATTGAGTTTCCCAATTATGAAAGTATCGTGAAGGCCGCTAAAAGACATCAAATTATGATTTATGTCATGGACAAGCCGCCGGCTTTGTTTTATTTATATAAAATGGGTATTCAGAATGATTTCAGATCTTCTGCGAGCTTATATTCGGGCCAACTTCACCGGGCGGTTAAAAAAGGTGATCAAAGGCTGCTCAATATTGTCGAGTCCGGTTTTGCTCATATATCCAAACAAGCATACCGGGACATCGACAATAAATGGCTGGGAACATCTTACGATAATCGCGGGCTGCTTTATATATTTGAGATCGGGATATTATCGGCTTCCTTTATCGCCCTACTGCTGTTAGTTTGGAATTTTACACTCCGCAAGATGGTGAGACATAAGACCAAAGAATTGGTGGCCATGATCGAGTCGGTCGGTAAACGGGAGCAAAAATTAGAAGCCTTGCTGAATGCAATTCCCGATGTGGTGTTTGTTTTGAATAAAAGCGGAGAATATCTGGAGTATTTTAATAATGGCGAGATGCAGTTGATGCATAGTTCGCGTGATGCAATAATTGGCTATTCGGTTTATGAATTATTACCGGAAAAAAGTTCCGCTAATATTATGAAAGACATTGAACAAGTCTTGGCGACCCATGAGATTCAAATTGTTGAATTTGCTTTTCAAGTTAACGGGACGCTTCATTATTTTGAATCGCGGCTGGTTTCATATGAAGAAGAAAAGGTATTGCAGATTGTTCGGGATATTACCGATAAGAAGATAGCGGAGATTAAGATTATTGAGATGGGTGTTCATGATGGGTTAACCGGTTTGTACAACCGGAATTACTTCGAAGATAAGTTAAACGAGACAAATTGGGATGAAACTTCTAATATGGCCATGGTTTTATGCGATTTGGACGGTTTAAAGATCATCAATGACACTCTGGGGCATAATGTGGGAGATTTGTGTTTGAAAACCGTTGCCGCCGAACTTGGTAACAAATTCCGGGAAACCGACCTGGTAACCCGGATCGGTGGCGACGAGTTTGCCGTTATTATGAAAAACACGACTGCCGAGGAGATCGGTACGATCCGCAAAAGCTTAAAAAAATCGCTCAAAACAGTGAAAATTGGGGATATTGAGTTACCGATAAGTATTTCGCTTGGATATTCAATTTCGGATAATCTCAAGAAAGATAAGAGGATGCTCTTTAAAGAAGCGGATGACTACATGTACCGTGAGAAACTGCATCAACAACAAAGCGTGAAGAGCGAAATTGTCACAGTATTATTAAGAATGTTGGAGGCCAGGGATTTTGTCACCAACGGCCATTGTGAAAGATTACAGGACATGACTGCCAAATTGGCGGCGGCAATAGGCCTGAATGAACAGGATATCAATGACATCATACTTTTTGCTCAATTTCATGATATCGGAAAAGTTGGCATATCCGATACCATTCTTTTTAAGCCCGGGAAATTGAATAAAATAGAGTATGAAGAGATGAAACGCCATTCCGCGATCGGTTATCGGATTGCCAGTTCTGTTCCTGATTTGATTCATATTGCCGATTGGATCTATAAACATCATGAATGGTGGAATGGAAACGGTTATCCACTCGGGTTGAAGGAACGGGAAATACCGGCGCAATGCCGGATCTTGTCGATTGTGGATGCCTTTGACGCAATGACCAGTGACCGCCCCTACCGCAAAGCACTACAGTTGGAAGATGCGTTAAAAGAACTTGTGAATTGTTCCGGAACCCAGTTTGATCCGGAATATGTAGAACGTTTTATTGAATTGATTAAGGACGGTTCCTTATTGAGGCGGGGAAATCATGAGCGTGGGTAGACGGTATCGTAAAATCTAATTACCATACCTCCTCGTCAAGGCGGACTTCGGTAATAATTTTTTCGTAAATTGCGATCAATAAAAATACAAATAATCATTCAAAAAATAATGGATAATATTTTTTAAAATTTCTAAATTATTTAGGTAGCTATTCATAGAATTAATCAAAGAGGGTGATTGGAATGGTGATTGTTCATGTATTAATGAAGTTACTGACCAATATGAGTACTATTATCATGATCGCCTACCTTTTATCCAAAACCAAGATTTTTAAAAATCTGCTTACAGGGAATGACAATCATTTTTTTAATAAAATTTTGCTGATGTTTATTTTTGCCGGCATTGGGATTTTAGCCACATACGTGGGAACGCCTGTAAAGGGCGCCATTGCTAATTCCAGGATTATCGGCGTCATGGTTGGAGGCATTTATGGGGGCCCTTTTGTAGGTATTGGCGCTGGACTGATCGCTGGTTTCCATCGCTGGGTGATCGACATCCATGGATTTACTGCAGAGGCTTGCGCCGTTTCAACCTTATTCGAAGGAGCTATTGGTGGATTTGCCGCCAATTTTTTTAAAAACCGTTCTCACGGCTGGGTTCATGCGTTAATATTGGGAATGTTTGCCGAATTGCTGCAAATGCTGATTATTCTTTCGATGGCTCACCCTTTCTCAAAAGCTCTCGATTTAGTGAAAATTATTTGGGTGCCCATGGTTTTATTGAATCCCGTCGGGGTTGCCTTTTTTATTGGATTTATCAATGGGATTTATAAAGAGCAGGAAGAGAAAGCGGCTCTACAGACTAAACTTGCCTTGGATATTACCGATCACTGCCTGGGATATTTGAGAAAAGGGCTTTCAGATAAAGAAAATATTGAGAAAGCGGCTCAAATCATCTTGGAAATGTCCGGGGTATCGGCTGTAGCCATTACAGATCGTCATCAAACACTAGCTCATAAAGGGGTTGGCTCAGATCACCATCAGGGAAATATTTCAATTCAGCCGGAAGGATTTCAAAAAGTTATTGAAAATGGAGAAATGACAATAATCAATTCCCGTAGCGAGATTGGTTGCTACCATCCGGAATGCGGATTAAGGTCGGCGGTGATAGTTCCATTAAGAAAAAGTGAAGCCATCATTGGGACTATTCAAATTTATCTTGAGAGAGAAAAAGGAATTTCCAATATTCACATCTCTCTAGCCCGGGGACTGGCCCGCATTTTTTCTACCCAGTTGGAATTGGCCGATATTGATTATCAGAAGAGACTTTGCCAACGGGCAGAATTAAAAGCATTGCAATCCCAGGTAAATCCGCACTTTCTTTTTAATTCGCTCAACACCATCAGTTCCTTTTGCCTGACCAAACCGGAGCGCGCCAAAAAGCTGTTATTAAGCTTGAGCATCTATTTTCGCAATACTTTAATGCATTCGGACAGCTTTGTAAGATTGCAGGACGAACTGAAACAAATCACTGCTTATTTGGAATTGGAGCAAGCCCGGTTTGAAGATAAACTGCGAATTATTATTGATATTCCGGAAGATATTGATTGCATTTTACCCCAGTTTGTTATTCAGCCGCTGGTTGAAAATGCCATTAAACATGGAGTCTTGCCGACGGAGAGCGGTGGAATAGTATGTATCACGGCAACAAAAGCGGAAGATGAAACGGAAATTAGGGTGGAAAACACCGGAAAGAGCATCACTCCAGGAATCCTGCAAAAATTTTATGACAACAACCTGCCGAAAGGCTGTATCGGATTAACCAACGTAAATCAACGTCTGAAGAGTATTTACGGCCCCAAATATGGCCTCACGATAAAGGCAAGATGTGGTGGAGGCACAATCGTCTCCTTGCGAATTCCTGAGAAAACTGAAGGTGACTTTGCCGATGAATACAATTCTTGTGGTTGATGATGAAAAACCCGCCCGGGAAGAATTACGGTCTTTGATAGAAAATGCCGCTACGATGTCTGAGATTATTGAAGCCAAGAGCGGTCAAGAGGCGTTGAGATTTCTGCAAACGCGAACCATCGAGGTGGCGTTTATTGATGTTAATTTGGGAGATATGAACGGGATTGCCCTGGCCAAAGAAGCTTTGAATATAAACCATAATCTAAAGATTATTTTTTCTACCGCCTACGATACATACGCTGTCAAGGCTTTTGAACTCGATGCCGTTGATTACATTATGAAACCCTATGAACAGCAGCGGGTTGAAATCGCGTTGCAGCGGGTTCAGCTTGCCGCTAACCCGGATCTCAACGAATACTCCGGAACTTCCGCCGATATATGCCGGATGGCTGAAAAATTAAAAAAGCTATCCTTGTGGAAAGGCGACAGGGTGATCCCGATTGACATTGATGATATTGTTTTTTTGGCCATGGTTGACCGTAATTGTCGCATTTGTACTATTAACGACGAATTTTTTTCCCACCAAACCCTCGGCTATTTTCAGGAAAAGCTCAAAAATAATCATTTTTATCGAATAAACCGGAGTTTCCTGGTGAATTTGGATTATATCATTGAAATTCAACCTTGGTTTAACAATTCATATCGGATTAAAGTAAAAAATTATCCGCAGGAAGAGATCATCATCAGCCGCAACATCATTAAAGATTTTCGGATGTTGTTGGATTTTTAACAAAATTGAAACCTAAAATTCAACAGAATAAACATTATTTTTAACATTTGGACATAAAATCACCGCGCTGATTATCAACTCCAATTATAATCAAAGAAAAAGGAGGGATTTCATGCTCTTATTTTTTCTTTCAGTGGCAATTTTAATTATAGGCTATTTTACTTACGGCTTACTCATGGAAAAAATTTTTAAACCCGACGAAAACAGAGCGACTCCGGCGAACACCCTGACCGATGGAGTGGATTATGTGCCGATGGATTGGAAAAATATCTTTTTAATCCAATTGCTGAACATCGCTGGTCTTGGTCCTATCTTTGGAGCCATTGCCGGGGCTCTATGGGGGCCGGTGGCATTTTTATGGATCGTTTTCGGCTGTATTTTCGCCGGTGGGATTCACGATTATTTGACCGGTATGCTTTCGGTGCGCAATAACGGCGCCAGTATTTCCGAAATTGCCGGCATTTATCTTGGGCCGGTGATGAAAAATGTGATGCGGGTGTTTTCCGTGATCCTGCTCATCTTGGTAGGCACGGTCTTTATGACCGGGCCGGCCAAATTATTGGCCAGCCTGACCCCCAAAGCCCTTGATTTTAATTTTTGGCTGATCATAGTTTTAATCTATTATTTTCTCGCTACGATGCTGCCGATTGATAAACTGATCGGCCGGATTTATCCGGTTTTTGGACTCGTTTTAATTATTATGGCAGTGGGAATTACCGGCGGCTTGTTATTTAAAGGTTATCAATTGCCTCCTTTCACTTTGGCAAATCTGCATCCTCAAGGGTTACCGATTTGGGCCATGTTGTTTGTTTCAATCGCTTGCGGCGCCATCAGCGGTTTTCATGCCACCCAATCGCCCTTAATGGCGCGCTGTATTAAAAATGAAAAATACGGGCGGCGCGTTTTTTATGGAGCCATGGTAGCCGAAGGCATCATTGCCTTAGTCTGGGCTGCGGCAGGAATTGCTTTTTTCCATGGCACTCCGGGTTTGGCGGCGGCAATGAAAGAAGGAGGCCCGGGTGGAGTGGTTCATACCGTTTCGGTTTCGCTTCTGGGTGGTGTTGGTGGAATTTTAGCGATACTTGGTGTTATCGTCTGCCCGATCACTTCCGGTGATACCGCATTCCGCAGCGCCAGATTGACGATTGCCGACTGGCTGAACACCAATCAAAAACCGATCCTGAAACGTCTTTATATCGCGGTGCCGCTTTTTATTGTCGGCGGGACTCTTTCTCAACTAAATTTTGATATTATTTGGCGGTATTTCGCCTGGTCTAACCAGACACTGGCGATGATCGCCCTTTGGGTCGGCGCGGTTTATCTGGTTCGCAATAATATCCCCCACTGGATCGCCACGGTTCCGGCTACTTTTATGACCGCAGTGTCAATTACATACATATTACAGGCTCCGGAAGGTTTTCATTTACCGCCCACCGTCTCATACTCAGCCGGAGTTATTGGAGCTATCACCCTGTTTATCCTGTTTGTGGGAGTGGTATTTAAGCGGAATATCGGGAAGCCGGTTGATATTCATAGCGATCTCAATATGTGATCAGTTAAATCTATGAAGCAATAATCATCAGACTTACTATGCTTAAATAAAAACATGAAAAATAATCAGTCGAATCAATTATAAAACAAACAAAACCCTTATAACCGAAAATCTCGGAATAAGGGTTTTGTTTTGTGTTCACAAAGTCGGTATTTCCTTTGAAAGACAAAGTTACAATCGGTACTATTGTCGGCCTGTTGGCCGACTGCACCAAATTAATCTTCAACTACCTTGCTTTTCGAATGCATTTTACGGGTATTGTATTTTGGTAGATTGCAGCCGCCCGCTTCCTGGGGAAAAACGATTTATTTAAACCGATAGCTTATACCAATTTGCATTCAAACATATAACATATTACGGTGCAAATTGGTATCAAATACTAAGTTGCTTCTTGATTTATTATCCAATTGAAAGCAAATTAGTATTATTTTATCGGTGCAATTACCGATTTAACCGTAACTGCTATCATCGGGGTTTTGTTTATCTATTTTCTCCACTTTACCCTGCGCGATTATATATGGCTGAAGGGCGTGGGGTTTTCCCTGGTTATCTGGGTGATTGTATTAGGAACTTTGCTTGTTCAGTCGCAAGCCAAATTGAATTTACAATCTGCCGATGTTTTGGTTACCTTCTTTGCCCATCTAGTTTATAGTATTGCTTTGGCGTTTGCCGCCGGGAAATTATATACGCTTCCTACCCGCCCGGTGTAAGTTTCATTAACACCCCATATTACTTTGAGAGAAGTCGTTATACCTTATTTTTTTGATGAATCGGGGAAATTAGATTTTATTAAAAAAATGTTAAATTATGAAATCAATTTAATGAGGAATATCAATTAAAAGACTTTTTGGTCGATTAATAAACAAGTAATTATTTAAACCCATTTAAACGGTTTTTTTGTTAAGAAAATTAATAAGTCCCGGATTGCGATAACGATAAGCAATATTGAATCAGAATGTCAACCAAATCTCCATGAAGGGCTGGGATAAAAATTGTTTCAACATTACAACTTAAAAACCAGAATGTTAATTTCCATTGGTTCGGTTATTATAGGAGCCTTTATTGTTACTAATTTAATTGTTATTCTGAATGTTGCACTAAATACCACAAAACAGGCTATGGACAAGACGAAAGAAATGTCCGGCCATTACAGCAATGAAATTCGCGAGAATATCGATGAAGCTTTGGTGGCTGCAAGGACCATGGCTGAATTTTTTGAGGGGATGAAAAAATCACAAAGTGCCAATCGAGACGGAATGAATCATATGTTAAGACAGGTACTGGAGGAAAATAAAAATTTTACAGGTGTTTGGACCTGTTGGGAACCTAATGCCTTAGATGGCCAAGATAGTAAAAACATCAATAAACCGGGTCATGACAGTACCGGAAGGTTTGTTCCGTATTGGAGCCGGGATATCTCCGGAAATGTAACTTTAGCTCCTTTGCTTGATTATACTACCAAAGGGCCTGGAGATTATTATTTACTTGCCAGGAATAGCGGAGATGAGACCATCATCAATCCGTATATCTATGAGGTCTCCGGGCAAAAAGTTTTAATGACCAGCCTGGTTGTTCCGATTCGGTATGACGGGCGAGTGGTTGGAGTTACCGGAATTGATGTTGCCATGGACACACTTCTGCAAAGAATTAATCAGATTAAGCCATACGATACCGGTTATGCATCGTTGATAGCCAATAACCTGATCTATGTAACTCATCCAAATCCGGAAAGAGTAGGGAAAAAGGTTGAAAACGCCGAGGAGATTCGGGGCTCGAAAATGGTGATTTCATCCAATTCAGGGGAAATTGAGATTCTAAAAAGTGTGTCAAGCACTTTGCATACAAATGTTTATAGGGCTTTTGATGCGATTCATTTTGGAAAGACCAAAACTCCTTGGGTATTTGTGACCAATTCCCCGGTAAACCGAGTTTTAGCCAGTGTCCGTCAAGTAACATGGATTTCCATTATTTTTAGTATCATAACCTTAGGTTTATTGACCCTGGTTGTCTTGACGGCAACTAACAGTATTGCTAACCCGCTCACGTATATTATCAGTAGTCTAAATAACGGGGCGGCGCAGATCTCAGTTGCTTCGGGGCAGCTTTCTTCGTCCGCTCAGCAGTTATCTCAAGGAAGCGTCGAGCAAGCATCCGCAATTGAAGAAACCTCATCAACTTTGCAAGAATCCACATCCATGCTGCAGCAAAACACTGCCAATACGAAACAAGCCGCTCAGTTATCACAACTGGCTACAGAGTCTTCCGATAAAGGCCGTACCGAAATGCAAGAAATGATGGACTCCATTCAGGAGATCAACAAATCCAGCGACCAAATCGGTAAAATAGTCAAAGTAATTGATGAAATTGCTTTTCAAACCAATATTTTGGCTTTAAATGCCGCTATTGAAGCCGCTCGGGCCGGAGAGTCCGGGATGGGGTTTGCAGTGGTGGCAGAGGAGGTAAGAAACTTGGCGGGGCGTTGCGCAGCGGCAGCTAAAGAAACTACCGATATGATTGCCTCTAATATTGAGTTGTCCGGGAAGGGAGTTGCAGTGGCCGAGAAGGTCCGGAGATCACTCTCGGAAATCACTGATAATACTAAAAAGGTTAATGAATTATTGGCCGAAATATCTGCCGCCAGTCAGGAGCAAGTGCAAGGTGCTGAGCAAGTCAATCGAGCAATTCAGCAAATCGAATCCGTTACGCAACAAAATGCAGCCAGCGCCGAGGAAAGCGCGTCCTCTGCCGAAGAGTTAAGCGCGCAGGCCGTCAATATGAATCAGATCGTGGGAGAGCTGTCGAAGCTGGTGAATGGGTGTGAGAAAAGGATAAATAAATCCCACCGTTACTATCGTAACCGGCCAGATCAAGAAAATAAAGAACGGTAAACAAGTAAAAGTACCCGTCACCGGGAGGGATACTCTCACGATGTTTACCTTTATTTTTCAAGATAATCATTTGTAAGTGATGGAATGTTTCGTAAGTAATAAAGGGTTAACGCCGCACCCAGCATTGTCCGTCCGGTAAAGGAATTCATCGTGAGTCCCAGGATTTTCTCAATGCTTTGTTTGCGGAAGGTAACAGTCTTATAGTGAATAAAAAGGGTATCCGCCACTTCCTGCAAATTGTTGCAGATAATAAGCTTTTCCATGGTCCGGAAGAGAGCGGCGCCATTTTTCCGGTCATACTCAAGAATTTTACCGATGGTATTATCAATCAGCTCATCCACCTTTTGGTCATCGACATACATGTCCAAAACAGGCAAAAAACCGCTATCTTGGAAGTGATATATTCCGGAAACTGGAGAGCCGGGCTCCGGTGAATCCGATTCTGGAAATCCGGACGCCAGATAGATATGCATTCCGATGACCGCGCTGTTGCGAGCCTGCAGAAACCGTTCTGCAAAGTTTCGGACCCCTGAGTTCCGGTCGGCAATGCCGAAAAAAGCCATTATTGTCGGGAAATCGGAACCGATTGCTGTTTTGAGCCGGGTGGCTTTGGCTAATTCCTGCTGTTTACAATTTTCAGAACTCTGAATGTCAAAATCGATAACTCCGACCCCGCTTACAGTTTGCCAGGGGATTAAATCGCTTTCCGAAGCGAGTTGTGCGATGATTTTCATCATCACCGAGGACATATCCTCCGTGCATTTCCATGAAGGACGATTTTTGCTGTCCGTTATGATAATAAAAAACAAGCGGAATTCCCGAGTGAAATCAATTCCCAGCGATTCTGCCTTTTGCAGGATTTCTGCTTGGCTAGTGACTTTTTGAGTGATGAGTGCATTCAGAAAATAGTCCCGTTCTTGTTGGGGTATTTGTTCTTGATTGGTCCGGATTTCTTGAACCATCCGTTCCATGGTCTTATCCAATCGTTTTTTGGAAACCGGCTTCATGATATAATCAATCGCATTGACTTCGAAAGCCTCCACTGCAAAATGCTGATAGGCTGTAACAAAAACAATACCGATCCTCTCTTGAAATGCCCGAATTGCTTGAGCCATGGCAATTCCGTTAGTCTTGGGCATATCAATATCCAAAAAGACCAAATCGATATGGCCGTCGCTGCGGATTCGTTCCATCGCCTGATCGATACTGGTAAAAGCACCGACGATTTCAATTTCGGGGTATTCCTTGAGCAAGTGATTGAGCGCATTCAAAGCAGGTCGTTCATCGTCCACCAATATGGTTCTTGGCATCGTCACACTTCCTTTCCTGCCGGAATAGTAATACCGACCATGGTCCCGATATTCACTTTACTGATGATTTCAATCCCATGGCCGTAAAGACGTTTCATCCTGCGATTGATGTTGGTAAGCCCAACACTTTTATCGATAGAACCGGCTAAAATACCGGCCAATTTTTCCGGCGGAATACCAACGCCGTCATCTGTGACGGTAATATGAATATTGGACTCCTGTCGAGTGACACTGATAATGACGGCACCTCCTTGCTCTTTGGGTAAAATACCGTGCTTGATGGCGTTTTCAACAATCGGCTGAATCATCATGGTCGGTACCATGGTATCCGAAGATACTGCAATTTCAAGCTGACAAGTCAGTTTCTCCTCAAAACGGGCTTTTTCTAATGTGATATAGGCTTGAACTAATTCCAGTTCTTCCTCCAGGGACACCAAAGATTTCATATTGTTAAAATTAAAAGTGCCCCGCAAATAGTCGCTTAAGGCCAGTAATAATTGGCCGGCTTTTTCAGCGTCGGTCCAGCAAAAAGAAACGATAGTGTTTAAGGCATTATAGAGGAAATGCGGTTTGATTTGGGCGTGTAAAAAGGCTAATTCCGCCTGGATAGCTTGATTAACGGATTTCTTCAAATATAGTAGCGTTTTTATGCGGGCTTTTAATTCACTGGAGTCAAAAGGTTTCGACACGAAATCATTGGCTCCGGCGGCGAAACCTGTTAACATACCGTTGGGAGAGTTTTGGGCGGTCATCATCAGCACCGGAAGTTCAAATAGGGAGTATTCCTCACGAACCTTCTGACAGAGTTCGTAACCGGATAATTCCGGCAGCATTACATCTAAAATTACCAGGTCAATCATTTTATTTTGGGCAAGCACTGCCAAAGCTGCTCTACCGTCGTTCACTGTCAGTGTTCCGTATTTTTCCGTAGTTAGTATATTGGTGAGGACCTGTAAATTGATGTAGTCATCGTCCACCAGCAAAATTATAAATTCATGATCTACATTTTCAGCAGTTATCTCCAATAGTGGGTTGGGGGAAACCGGATAGTAATAGCTCGATGACGGATTCACCGGCTGTTCGGATTCGGCGGCACTTACAGGCATCGTAAAAGTAAAAGTGGAGCCTTCCCCCGGGACGGATTGCACCCAAATCTTTCCGCCGTGGCTTTCAACTAAATGTTTGGTAATACTTAAGCCCAGACCGGTGCCGTTTTGATCGGTAGTGGAAGTCGGGTTAAGTTGTTCAAAAGATTCGAATATGGTAACGATTTTTTCTTCCGGTATCCCGATTCCGGTATCGGAGACGCTGATTTCAATAAATTCATCTATCTGCCGGGCGGAGATGGTAATGGTTCCGGCCGTGGTAAATTTAACGGCGTTACCAAGTAAATTATAGACAATCTGGGTAAAGCGCTCTTCATCCGCCAAAATACCAGGTAAATCAGGCGGAATAGTATTATTGAAGCAGACTGGTTTAGCAAAAGCTATGTATTTACTGACTTCCAAGACCATCGCCACCACCGGCCGGACATTGACTGGCTTCTTATATAGTTGGATATCACCATGTTTCAGTTTCTCATAATCCAGAATATCGTTTACCAAATAGGCTAGACGTTTTCCACTTGCTATCACCAAAGCCAGGTTTTTTTGATGTTGTGGGGGCAGGCTGGTAGCAGCATTTTGCAAAATGGATTCGGTGATATTGATAATACCGTGTAGTGGAGTACGCAACTCATGAGAAGTATTGGCTAGAAATTCATCCTTTAGTTTGTCGAGAGAGAGCAACTTTTTTGACAGACTATCTACATTTGCAAAAGCCGTTGATGATCGCTGGGCCAGAATGAAGGATTGCACAAAGATAAAAACCAGGCCGACTATTGGAAATACATTCTCATCGTACCGGGTATGAAAGATGTTCCAGTTATATAGGGCTTCCAGAATAAAAGCGCCGGAAGCAAAGATTATCGTGCTAAACAATAAAAGAGCACCGGTACGCTTTCGGATTGCCGCCAACCAGGCGGCATAGAGATAATAGAGTCCGGTTGCCAATGAAATTATTTCAATCCACAAGGTATATTGAGTATAAAACCCAATCGGTGTTGCCAAAGCAATCAAAGTCAATACGGCGGCTATTGCGAATACTATTGTTCCCATTATTGGCGAGTATTCCTCCGGATACAGTTTCCGCATGAAAAGGGCTAACGCCGGAACGCACCAGTATATGGTGGCATATTTCAGAAACACCAGCCATTTGATATCCAAACCCGGATAAAATTGTAATATGGCATACTCACCGGAAGAGATAATCCGCAAAATAAAAAGCAACATAATGAACACAAAATATAATTCAGCGTGGAACCGGTATCTTCGTTGTAATCCGAAAATTGCAATATGATACAATGCCATGATAAACAATACGCCGATCAGAAAGCTTTCCCGTTGCCGGTTCTCCGATTGCAAAGTAATAACCTGCGCTTCGGTACCCAAGTATATGGGGGACCAGAAACCACCTCGGGCATAGGTAAAGTTAGTTATTTGGACAATAATCTCTATTTCTTTGGAGTTGTTTGGCTTAAAAAAGACTACGTTTGGCCGGTATTGCGGTGAATAATTTTCCGGACTTATACCGACTTTTCCGTTATCAGTCATTTTTTCATCGTTGATCATTAACCGGTATGAGGTCGACATCGTGGAGAGTTTCAGTCCCATCTGTGAGTCAAGGTCCCGTAGTTTAATCTTCAGCCGATAAGTGGCATAGCCTTGACCGGGAAGGAAGTGACCATTGTGATGATAAGTATTCCATACGTTGGGGACTTTGACAAACTCAGCTTTGTTGTTGTTGGCCTGAAAGTCATGGTAGGTTAAGAGTTGGCGCCAGTAAAATTCCCATTCCCCATTAAGCTTGATTATACCATCCTGTTGGAAATTCCAGTTGCATAGATCCAAGACCCCGTGAATTGCTCGGGGAGCTTTGGTATCTGTTGAGGTTACAATCCTCGCGAAAATGAAGATCAGGATTAATGGAATGACAAGCATTAAGCCTAATGTAGAGGTCTTAAGTTGTCCCTTCATTTCGGCAACCCTCCTTTTTGGCTTATTACTCGAAGTATACAGCTTGACTGCTTATATTGCAATTTCTGTTTCAAAGTCGTTCTAGAAAATCAAAATTATATAACCGCAGCTAGATGAGATGTATTATCCAACTTGGATAATGAAAGGGCGGAATTTCTATCCGGCCGGATAATTTTAATCCGGCGTTTTTTATGATATTTTCACAGTATGAAGCCATAAAACGGAAAGAGGATGTTACAAAATGAAAAAATTGGTTCCTATTACTTTCATGGTGATTCTGACTCTGACATTGGCCTTTGCCGGTTGCGGCGGCGGAAACGGGACAACTCCTCCACATACTCCGAATGATGATCAGATTAGCGGTTTTGTCTATGTTACCAATGGTTTAAATAATATATCGGGCTACACCATAAACGCTACAACGGGTAAGCTGCAGGAGATCGGCGGCAGCCCCTTTACCACCGATTCAGGTCCTATTTCTGTAACTGCTGACCCCAACGGAAAATTCATTTATGTTGCAAATAAGAATTCCGGTAATATTTCAGCTTATACTATAAACACTACGACCGGCGCTTTATCACCTATTCTCGGCAGCCCATTTCCGGCTGGCGCAGGCCCTATTTCAGTAACCGTTGACCCCAACGGCAAATATCTTTATGTTGCTAACAGTGGAGACGGTATCAATCCGGGCGAAATTTCAGCGTACACTATTGATTCGACTACAGGAGCATTAGCCCTCATCTCTGGTAGCCCATTTTCCGCCGGTATATATCCTTTTTTAGTAGTTGCTGACCCGTTAGGGCGATATGTCTATGCTGCAAATTTACTTGGTAATAACATTTCAGCCTATACTATTAATTCCGGCGGTGTATTGGCTCCTGTTACGGGCAGTCCGTTTTCCGCCGGTACCAAGCCTGTCTCAGTCGCTGTTGACCCAACCGGAAAATTTGTTTATGTAGCAAATTTTAATTCGACTAATATTTTGGCCTATACAATTAACTCCAGTAGTTCTGAACTATTATCACCCATAATCGGCAGCTCATTTTTAGACATTAGTAATTTTGTCTCAGTAACCGTTAATCCAACCGGGAGATTTGTTTATGCTCTAAATCAGGATCCCACTGGTGAATCCAGTGGGATTTCGGCCTTCACTATTAATTCCGGCGGTGTATTGTCACCCGTCACCGGCAGCCACTTGAAAACCGGTTCAGATCCTGCTTTGGCAGCTATTGACCCGAACGGAAATTTTATATATGTTACAAACTCATATGGTATTTTAATATATCGGATTAATTCTACCTTCGGCACATTGACAGCTATTAGCGGCGGCTCCCTGGTTTCGAACCCAAGTTCAATTATTACGGTAAAAAAGAAGTAAGGAATTTACGTATATTATGAGAGGATGTTTTGTAATGAAAAGACTATTTCCCATTCTTTTACTAATGATGCTAATCCTAACTCTAGCCCTCGTCGGTTGCGGCGGTGGGAAGGGAAGCTCTGCTCCACCCACTATTGATTATTCGATAACGATGTGGGGCAGTCAAGGTACTGGAAACGGACAGTTTTATCAACCTCGTTACATTGCCATCGACACGGTGAACAATTTCATCTATGTAACGGATACGATTGGTAATAATCTTGACGGAAATCACCGGGTTCAGAAATTCGATATGAATGGGAATTATTTAATGCAATGGGGAACTAAAGGAACTGGCGATGGGCAGTTTGGCGATCCGATGGGAATTGCCGTGGATGCCTCCGGTTATGTTTATGTGGCGGATTTCTTTAATCAAAGGATCCAAAAGTTCGATAGTAATGGCGTTTACCAGAAAGAATTTAAATCCGCCGCTAGTTATTTCGAAGGAGTCGCGGTCGATAAAGACGGGAATATCTATATAACAATGCCGGCGCACGGCGTGGTTGAGAAATATGATTCCGATGGAAATATACTTTGGTCTTCTACAGCCTTTTCAGGCCCTGAAGGAATCGCGGTCGATTCCACCAACAATGTCGTTTATGTGGCGGATCATAACGCTTACTGTATTAAGAGACTTAATACTGATAATGGAGAGGTAATAACTACATGGGGTTTAAAAGGGGACGGCCCGGACAAAAACGGTATAGACGGCGATGGATATTTTTATTATCCGCTGGGAGTTGCTGTGGATGCCGCTGGTTATGTATATGTGGCGGAAACTAATAATGCCCGGATTCAAAAGTTTCGACCCGATGGGACCTTTATCAGCAAATGGGGTTCAAAAGGCAGTTTATACGGGCAGTATAAAAGTCCAGAGGGAATTGTTTTTGACAAGGCCGGTTATCTTTATGTGGCGGATACCGCAAATTGCCGTATTCAAAGATTCAAGCCGGAATGATAAATCAAAACACTCCGCTTATTTTTTCCACCATAACGCTGACAATTTTTTCATCCTGAGCCGAACGAGTGAGCAATTCTGCGGCTATGACCGTTCCTCCGTGGGTTTCACAACTTTCTTTGAGTTGCTTGAGGGAGCGGGCGCCGCCCATCCAGGCCCAAGGGAAACCTATGGTTACAAAGACTGCAATCTTTTTGCCCTTGAGTGAAGAAATCCCTGAGAGATAGGTTACCATGACCGGCGAGAGAGCGAAGGCCCAGACCGGAGTGGCGAAAATCAACCCATTGTAGGTTTTAATTTCGGGTTTGGTTGCAAGCTGTTGGTTTTTTACGCCGGGGTGGGCATCGCCAACCGGAGTAACCTTTCGAGGGCTACTTTATGACCTTTGGCGACCAGTTTTTCCTGGAGTTTCTAAGCTACCGCATAGGTATGGCCGGTTTTAGAGTGGATGATAATACCGATATTTATGAGTGAGTCATCCCATTATTTGGATTTTCCATATCTAGTATATATTATTCAGTTATAATAGAGTTAAGAAACGTATTGTTTCGATAATTTGCAGATCAAGCGCAACAGGAGTTTTAGCCCATTGATCAACCCTGGTTTGTATTCACCGGAATGTTAATGAATTTAGTGTTTTTTGTTTTCGCAGTGCGAAAGGTGAGTTCACTATCTGAATTTTTGATTCAGCGTTTCATGGGCCTTTTTTAGATTTTCCGGTATTTTGATGTTTTGTGGACAATGTTCCATGCATAATCCGCATTCAATACATTGATCAACACCGCATCCACTGGGAACAATTGTGTTCTGATAGACCACCCTGTCCACGGGATACCCTTCCATCATACTCGCGTTATTATAAAGTTTGAAGATTTGCGGGATATCAACTCCATTGGGGCAGGGCATGCAATATTTGCAACCGGTGCAGTTGATGCTGCTTTTGTTTTCAAATTGTTCTCGGATGCTCTTGATGAAATTGAGATCCCCGGAAGACATGACACTCGGGCGGGCATTTTCAAAGATATTTAAATTATCTTTTAACTGGTCCAAAGTACTGGTTCCACTCAGGATTACCGTTGCCTCCGGCATATTGTACAACCAGCGGAAAGCCCATTCAACCAGAGAACGTTTTTCCGGATAAGCATTGATTAAGTCCAAGGCTTGCCCGGGGCAATGATTGAGAATATGTCCTCCCCGCAAGGGCTCCATGATGACGACCGCCATTCCTTTTTTTGCGGCATGCTGAAGCCCCTCCACTCCCGCTTGTTGATATTCATCCAGGATATTCAACTGGATTTGCGCCATTTCCCAATCATAAGCATTCACAACTTCTTTAAACAGTGCCAAAGTGCCATGAAAGGAAAAAGCTTTATGCTTGATTTTGCCTTTTTGGATCATTTTGTCAAGGAAGCTAAAGCCGTCATATTGTTTGACTTTCTGCCAATTATCAAAGCCTAGATTGTGAAGGAGATAGACATCAATATGATCGGTTTCCAGACGGAGCAGCTGTTCATCGAGATATTTTTCGAAATCTTCATGTTTGGTTATATTCCAAATAGGACTTTTGGTAGCCAGATATGTTTTATCCCGGTAACCATCTTTAAGGGCCTTGCCCAATATCACTTCACTATTGCCGTATACATAGGCTGTATCTGAATAATTTACCCCGTGGTCTAGGGCATATCGTACCATTTCAATCGCTTCGGTTTCACTACCGGGAAACCTCATGCACCCCAGCCCGAATCTTGATACTTTTAAGCCGGTATTCCCGTATTCAATGTATTGCATGGATGAAACCCCTCTCCCTGTAGTAAAATAGCGAGCCAATTTCTACGAACCCCTGGATAATATTTAAAGTATACATCTTATAGCAAACTCTAGGTCAAGGCTTTTCTGCAAATAAATCATAAACAGGCATAATGGCCAAGAAGCGCTGCGCATAGCCCTTCGGTAACCCAAAATAGCCATGTTTTCGGCCCGGCTGCTTTCAACGCCGTAAATTTTCCACCCCAGATAGTAATCAGAACCAAAGCCGCCGCCACTCCACTGGTACGAATGGTTAAAGCGGTCAGCGGATCGGTTTTAATGAGTCCAACCTTGCCGAAGATGGGAGCGATACCCCATAATAAAGCCGCTATTAAGGAAAAAACAAACTAATTCATATTTCTTTTTGATTTCCTCCCCGGTCCACCAGTCAATCCTTATCCTTTTTAGGTTTACTTCATTTCAGTATTTCCATAATTCTTGCGGTAATGTGGTGATGTTGGCGTAATTCCAACCTTTTTTGCAATCAGCATCAAGGAATATACCCCGGCCAGGAGAAATGAATCGACGGTTAATTCCAGTCCATGCACGATGCACAGGGTCCAGGGAAACCAGGAGGCTGCCAACAAACTCATAACCACATCCTTATAAAAAAGCAGCAGGCCGAACCCGATGAAGAAGGAAAGACGGCCTTTTTTCCAAAGTACTATCAATGGCAGCGAAAAAAGCAGGATCAGCGCACCGCGGCCGAGCTGAACCTGGATAATCGTTGCAACGGAGGGTAATTGCAATCCGAATACGCTGGATTGATAATACGGCAGGACTATCGGAGCGATGACCATTAATTTACTATCCCAAAATTAAAGCAAAAAGCCAGCCAGAAAACGGTGTTTTTTTTGTTTCAAGGCAGCCAAAAAATAACCGAGCATAATATAAAAAACCATACCGCTGACGATCTTATAGAAGAGCATTGATCCGGGGTTGAAAGCTCCCGGCATGGCAGGGCTTGTGATGCCTAATAACGAAGCCAAAAGGCCGCCTATCATCAGTCCGAAAAACGCCGCTATCGAAATAATGACTCCTTTGGAAAATATCCATAATCCCCTTAAAATCCTCGATTTAGTCATAAAAAAGAATCTCCTTCCATCTTTTGATTCATTCGATCCGGTTCTAGTATAATTTTACCATTACTACCATTTGCCTTCTAGCTATTATATGGAATTATGAAACATTTTTTAGTTCAGCTGAATATTTGGATTATTGTTATCGAGCAAGCGGCTGATGCCTTAATTTTGTGTCGAGGGCAATAAAATCTCTTTTAAAAGCGTCTTGTATTATATGAGAATACAAGGAGGAACAACGATGTCAGCTATGATTGAAGTAACGAATTTCACTAAAAAATACGGCGATTTTACGGCAGTCGACAACATCTCTTTTGCTGTCGAAGCCGGAACGATCTTTGCATTTCTGGGACCGAATGGAGCAGGGAAAAGCACTAGTATCAATACACTTTGTACTATCCTCGATAAGACTGAAGGCGTCCTGAAAATTAATGGACATGATGTTGCCAAAGAGCGGGATAAAGTCCGTAGCGATATCGGCATCGTGTTTCAAGACTCGACTCTGGATAATAACTTAACCGTAGAGGAGAACTTGAAATTACATTGTGATTTTTATCAGGTACCCAAAAATGAAGTGAAGGAGCGGATCAGCTTTGTCCTGGAGCTGGTTGATCTGGTGGCATGGCGTAAAGCCCCGGTTAAAAGTCTTTCGGGAGGGATGAAACGCCGAACGGAAATTGCCCGCGGATTGGTGCATTACCCTAAAGTATTATTCCTGGATGAACCGACCACCGGGCTCGACCCGCAAACCCGGGCCAATATTTGGGAATATATTCGCGATCTGCAAAAAGCCAAAAACATCACCATTTTTTTAACCACTCACTATATGGACGAGGCCGAAATATGTGATAAAGTGGCGATTATCGATCATGGAGAAATTGTAGCATTCGATACGCCATATAGCCTCAAAAGGCAATATACTTCCGATACGGTAAGAGTTAGAATCAACGACAATGAATCATTCAGCGAATATCTGACCGAGCATGCTATTTCTTACCAATTGAAGGATGGCCTATTTACGGTATATTCCAAGGGGATCAACGAAGTTTTGGAGATGGCTGCACAGTTTAAAGCCATGATTACAGAACTTGAAGTTTATAAGGGAACCTTAAACGACGTGTTCATCTCCATTACCGGAAAGGAGATTCGCAAATAATGCGTGCCATCAAAGCCATTTTAGTCCGAAACTTGACCAATTTTACCCGCGACAAGTTACGTTTCTTGTTAACGATATTGATGTCGGTATTTTTTTTGTTTATCTTTTCGTTTGTGATGAAGTCCGCCGCCCAAGGAATCGCCCAGCCCATGAATTATCTAATTACCGGGATTATCATCATGAGTGTTTTTCAGGCGGGCATGAGCAATTCTATGAATATTATCGAAGATATTTCCAGCGGTTTCATGAAAGAGATATTGGTGTCGCCCATTGCCAGGTGGCAGATATCCATCGGCCAGGTTTTATCCTCAGCGGCCATAGCGGTATTGCAGGGAATTATCATTTTAGTGATGGGACTATTCATGGGATTGAAACTGGACTCGACTCATTTTATCGAAATGACGGGGATTATGATTCTGGTGGGTATCACTTTCAGTTCGATGGGTTTGTATCTGGCAGCCCTGGTCAAGAGCTCGACTTCGTTTCAGATAGTAACGTCACTGGCCATGATACCATTGACATTTCTTTCGGGGGCTTACATACCGACCACGGTGATGCCGGGTTTCCTGCGTCCGGTGATTTTTCTTAATCCATTAACCTATACTACTGCTGCATTCCGGTATGTGGCCTTGAAGATGGAGAATTTGCCGGTTGCGGCGCTGGTGAAGTCAGGAGTGGCTTTTAATATTCACGGGTTTGTGGTGTTGCCGTATTTGGCTTTGTTCATTGTGATAGCGATGGGAATGATATTTTTTACACTGTGCGTGCAACAATTTAATAAGGCGGATTTTTCGAGGGTAAAGGTGTTTCGAGGGGGACACCATTAGTATAATTTCATAGGGCTATGTTCGTAAAATATTGACAGCGTAAATGGAATCGGTTAATATATGTATATGCATATAATTTTGTAAAATGGATGATAAAGTAGAGTTGATGAATTTTTTGGCATTTATATGTAGGGTCTACTGAAAAAGTCAATAACTTAAACCAACTCACTCTTGCCCTCTCTTTGCATTGGCAAA
>DNPP01000037.1:1557-5452 GCA_003501365.1 Bacillota bacterium | reverse complement strand
AATACAAGGTTTTTATGTCTTTACTGTTTTTTTCATGTATTTTTTTGGAAGATATTTAACTATTTTTCAAATATTAATGGGTATTTCAGACTTTTTTAGTAAAGATACATTAAAAAGGGAGGGATATATGATGCCTGCAATTGAGCGGATGATTCAGGAAAAAGCATATGAACTGGGCTATGAAAAATGTGGGATAATTCCAATAAAGTTAATGGAGGGATATGCGGAAAAACTGAATGAACGCATTCAAAAAGTACCCCAATCGAAACCGTTTTATCAAAGACAACGACGATTGGCGAATCCGTTGGCCGAATATCCCTGGGCAAAGTCAATTGTAGTAATGGTTGTACCTTATGGCAAATATAAAGTTCCGGAGTCTGTAAAAGGCCATATTGCCAAGGCTTATTTGTTCGACGTGCGGGTTGATCCCAATACCAAAGAATATCAGCAAAGCCGGGCCATGGAACAATATTTACAGGAACTAGGGTTTCAAGTCGCCACCAATCAAAAATTCGGGCTCGTGGGGTTGCGTTGGGCTGCTTTTCAAGCCGGGCTGGGAATTATCCGCCGCAACAATTTCTTTTACACCCAGTCCGGCTCGTGGGTGCATCTGGAGGCGTGGTTGATCGACCGGGAAATGGAGCTGAAGGAAACGCCCGATATTCCACAATGCCCAGAGAGATGTAACCGTTGTATAAAAGCCTGTCCCACCTGCTCGCTTACAGAGCCATATACCATGTCGCCCACAGCCTGCATTTCTTTTTTGACAACCTTCGGCGGTCGAAATTTACCGAATGAGCCTTTACGTAAAAGATTCGGCGATTGGATCTATGGTTGCGACATTTGCCAGGACGTATGCCCGATGAACAAAGGAAAATGGCAGGAAGTCGCGGAATTCCCCGGCCTGGCGGAATTGGCTGCGACCTTAACGCCGGAAAACATTCTGAATATGGATGAGGATTTTTACCGCGAAAAAATACAACCGAAATTCTTCTATTTATCACCCGATGAACTTTGGAAATGGAAAGTTGATGTTTTGTGTTTTATGCGCAACCATTATACGGAAAGCTATAAACCATATATTATCAATGCGTGTAAAAATCAAAATGAAAAAATTCGCGAAATGGCTTCCTTGGTTTACCATGAGCTGAATAACAGTGATCGATAAATTTAGGATCAATTATTATTGAAAACAGAATTTAAATTTTATCCGGCGGGAGGTTCAAGATGTCGATTCAAAGCTACAAGGAACACTTAAGAGGTTGCGCCTGCAGAAATTTACGAATGACAACCAGGGTAATAACCCAATATTTTGACAAAGCATTTCAGCCTCTCGGTTTGCGCGCGGCACAATTTGCCTTGCTAGCCGATATTTCGTCTCATGAAAGGAGTACAGTCGGTGAATTGGCAGATCTCTTACTCATGAATCAAACAACAGCAACCCGCGATATAGAAATTTTAAGGAAAAAGGGTTATGTGGATGTGAAAACGGCCGATGATGATTCCAGGAAAAGGTGTATATCCATCACCGAAAGTGGGCTGGGGAAACTGCGGGAAGCTATCCCTTTTTGGGAACAGGCGCAGTTCCGTATCGAAGAGGGAATTGGGAAGGACAAATACAGGGAGTTCTTAAATACGTTATCCGATATCCAAAAGCTTATTTAAAGGGTTCTTTACCTTTTAATGAAGCAAGCCCGACCTTCAAAATCTCTGGGTTGTAAGTTTAAAAACTTATCTCAACCCCATAAATGGGCTGGGAAAACAAAAACTTCACCGAGCCCCTTGTGGGGTTAAGACGGTTTTGTAGGCAAATAGCCTAGGGGATATGAGTGGGCGTAAATCTTTTCTCCTGCCCTGGGCGATGAATGGAAAATGATTTGCGTGCGCACACGAATTCACCGCCCAGAGCTGAGGTTGAACTGTAAGCTCTGTCAAAACCTCTGGGCTGTAAGTTTAAAAACTATCTCAACCCCATCAATGGGCTGGGAAATGCCTTGTAATAATTGAAATCAGGGTGGCAATTTCAATTTAGACGAATGAAATTTCCAGAGATTTTTCGATGCTTTCGGTTTGATGATGATGTTCTTGATTTTGAATATATTTTTGCACTATTGGGAGATCGGACCGCCTTAGAGTAGTAACACCGTAACCCATTTGCCAGGAAAATCCCGGTGAAATTGCTTTAATTTCATGAGAACTAGATCCTTTCAGGATATTAATTACATAAGCCACCGACAATCGAGCTGGGATATAAAGTAGCATATGGACGTGATCTTCCATACAATTTAAGGCAAACACCCGTCATCCGAAAGATAACGCCTTGTTCCTTAAAAATGGCAATAAAATTGATTTGATTTGTTTGGTAATTAGGTCGGTACGATATTTAGGAGTCCAAACAAAATGATAAAAAAGATCTTGATAAGAATGGGCCATATTAATCACCAGTATAAATAATTCAATATCTTTTAGCTCTTTCCTTTATTTGGGGAAGCATAAATCTAACCGAGCCCCTTGTGGGGTTAAGACGGTTTGGTGCGCAAACAGCCCAGGGGATATGAGTGGGCGTGAATTTCCTGCTCCTGCCCTGGGCGATGAAAGAACTGCCAATATATGATTCCGTAGCCTCCTGACGGCATTGGTTTTCACCCCGTGGATCAAGGAAAAATAAATATGTTACAATAGAGTCGTAGCATTTGTTTTTTAATGCCGTAAAGAAAGGGTGTATTCCAAGAAGTGGATCGCGAATACGTTTCCCGGATTAATCAAGCCATTGATTATATCGTTCATAACCTGGACCAAAATTTGACCGTCGAGGAAATCGCCGATCATTGCTGTTTCTCCAAGTTTTATTTCAACCGGATCTTCCGGTTGGTAACACAGGAGAGTATTTACTCCTTTATCAAACGGTTGAAACTGGAAAGCGCCGCCTTTAAACTGCGTTCCACCCGGCAGTCCGTCACCGAAATCGCCATGGCCTCCGGTTACTCGCCTTCAAACTTTGCCTCGGCTTTCAAAGAGTATTTCGGCATGAACGCTTCGGAATTCCGCAAGACCCGCCGCGTTCCCGTCAAAGATCCATACCTTGCCGTAGTCGATCATATCCAATCTCTCCGCAAACAGGATGATTACTTTGACCGCATCGATGCCAACATAACCATCCGGAAGAAAGCAACCATGTATTTGGAGTACCGCCGCTTTATCGGCAATTACATTAATGGCTTAACCCCGGCCTGGGATGGGTTCCGCCGGGAGATGGAGCGTAAATACGGTCCTAATAAAGAAGATGGACAATATATCGGGATATCCTACGACGACCCGTTGATTGCCGATGAGAATCACTGCATCTATGATATGTGTATGGCGGTTCCCAAGATTACCAGTGTTAATACTCATAAAATCGAGGCGGGGTACTATGCTTGCTATCGTTTTCACGACCGCTTGGAGTGTTTGATTAATAGTTTCAATGAGATCTTTGCCCTGTGGCTGCCTTTTAGTCCGTATCGGTTGGATGACAAGCGGCTGGCTTTGGAGGTTTATCATTCCGAAGTGGACGATCAGGGAAAAATGCTGCTGGATATCTGTATCCCGGTGCAAGAACCCCGCTGATGAGACCATATTCGTTATAAGATTGATTATAAATTGCTATAACGGCAGCACGAATTCAGAAGTTTTCTCCCGGATCAAAATTGTAAAATAGTCTCCAGTAAAGAACGAGAGGAGACTGTTTTGATGGAAAATATGAAGCACCCCAGCTTGTTCCGGACCTTTCTGCGGTATTGCATCCCCTGTATCTTGGGAATGTTTCTCACTTCTTTTATCATCATCGTCGATGGGATTTTTATCAGTTGGAAGATGGGTGAGAACGGACTGGCCGCGGTTAACCTGACTTTACCGG
>DNPP01000037.1:0-1208 GCA_003501365.1 Bacillota bacterium | reverse complement strand
GGCATAATCATCCGGAGGCCAATCGCTATTTTAGTATTTCGTTGGCGGTGAATGTCGCTGTCAATCTGGTTGCGGCAATTATTTTAATGGTTTTTCAGAACGAGATCATCCGGATATTAAATGCCAAAGGGATTATCTTCGGGTATGTCACCGACTATCTGGGGATTATGAAGTTTTTTTACCTGTTTATAATGGTCAACCTGACTTTCTCCATGTTCATCCGCAGCGAAGGGAAACCGCAGTTGTCGCTGGTCTTCGGCCTGGCCGGAAATATCATCAATATCATCCTGGACTATTTTTTTATCATCAAGCTCGGGATGGGAATGAAAGGGGCGGCGTGGGCCTCCGGTATATCGGTTTTTATTCCCTTTCTCTTCGGAGTAAGCTACTTTTGCTCCAGGCGTTCCGTTTATAAGTTCGCTACGTTTCAACTTCGTCCCGCGGTGCTCCGCAAAATGCTTTTCTTAGGTTCGGCGGAGTTTACCGCCCAGATTGCCGTATCCATCACTACATATGTTCTCAATTGGGTGTTGCTGCGACGGATCGGTATTAGTGGAGTGGCGGCGTTGACCATTGTGGGATATGTTGCCTTCGTTCAAAATATGATCCTGACGGGGATCGCCATCGGGATCCATCCGTTAATCAGCTACTATTTCGGGGCTAAAAACCGGGAAATAATTTTCGGCTTGCTGTCCATTGCCTTGAAAACGGTTATCTGGACAGGGGTAGGGTTTTGCCTGTTAGCTTTGGGGGCCGGAGACGGAATTGTCCGTATCTTTGCCAGGCACAATCAGGAACTGATCGCCGTTGCAGGGAACGGTTTGCGGCTATATTCATTGAGCTTTGTTCTCAACGGGTACAATATCATTGCGGCGGCGTACTTTACATCCGTCGGGGCAGCCAAAGAATCCCTTTCGATATCCGTGGCGCGCAGTTTACTATTGGTTAATATCTTAATTCTACTATTGCCGTCACTGTTTGGAAATGCCGGCATCTGGTTAGCAGCTCCGGCGGCGGAGTTGCTTACTTCCGGTTTAGCTTGGTGGTGGTTTAAAAAGTCGAAAGCCAACTTGCTTAAAACAGAACTTCCGACACCGGCAATGCATCTTTAAATTCTCCTACATGTTCTCTACAAACTGCACACTGAACCCATCCGGGTCTTTCACAAAAAAGAACTTGATATGCGGATTGGGTTGGAAAGGTCCGTC
>DNPP01000036.1 GCA_003501365.1 Bacillota bacterium | reverse complement strand
TATCTTATTCTTTTTTCAACAAATTTATCCCATTACCTGCTGTTTTAACTCCGAATACCGTATAAAAATTTTATAAACGGCCTTAAAAAAACAAAAAAGAGGCAAAGCCTCTATTATTTTCAATTCTTAGCGCTGTCTTGGGAAACCGGTTTAAATCTTGATCCACTATCCTGACTTTCATGAAATCAAAATCCATAACTACTTTTCCCTGCCACTACTCTCCTTATCCGTGATTAACGTAAAATGCGGTCGTTGTCGTTTCACGACAAAACCGGAAGACTTATAGTCTTCATCAATATTAACTTGTATAACCCGATTATTTAACTTTATTATTGTAATCTTACCTGTGGATATATTATGTAAAGCCTCTAAAATCATTTGCTCAAACTGAGCGTCCATCTCTTCATCTGTAGCCATCAACAATAACGCCACCTATACGACTTCTGCCTGTTCCTACTTATGAACGAAAAGCTTCCTTAATATTATCTACCTAATTACATATTACTTGGTTAAAAATTATTTGTCAACCGCTCCCTTCGTCAATAATGATTAGCTTTCCACCCGCAATTGGCGAAACCCGGTCCGTGATTAACCCCCCTGCTGTTGAAGTAAAATAGCGTTGTTCTAAGCGGAGATAGTTTTATTTTGAATTTCATTTCGAAAAAAGTCTATTTGTCATGTAATTTTCATCCGAATATTTCCGAAGAATTATTGACATTTTGATGTTTTTGTAATAATAATTGATTTGGTTTGTTGATCCCAACTTAAAATTTTTTTGATAATTTCTTAGTGGAGGATTAATAATGGCGGATGCCTTAATTAGCTTATATAACGTTTCTAAAGATTATAACGGAAGCGAAGCCATAACAGATATCACCTTGCATATTACTAAAAATGAATTTCTCACAATGCTCGGCCCCAGTGGCTGTGGAAAAACTACTACCTTACGGGTGATCGGCGGATTTGAACACCCTTCGAAAGGTGAAATTATTTTCGAAGGCGTCAATATCAATAATCTGCCGCCTTATAAACGTAAAGTAAATACCGTTTTTCAAAAATACGCCTTATTTCCTCATATGAACGTTTATGAGAATATCGCTTTCGGACTTAAAATAAAAAAAATGGACCACAGCGACATTGAAAAAAAAGTCAGCTCGATATTGGAATTAGTCGCCTTAACAGGTTTTGAAAAACGTTCGGTTAATTCATTAAGCGGCGGTCAGCAGCAACGCATTGCGATCGCTCGGGCCTTGGTCAATGAGCCCGAAGTATTGCTCTTGGATGAACCACTGGGTGCTCTTGATTTACAACTGCGCAAAGAAATGCAATTAGAACTTAAGGCCATGCAAAAGCGTCTGGGCATTACTTTTGTCTATGTAACCCATGACCAGGAAGAAGCCTTAACGATGTCGGACACGATAGTTGTAATGAATCAAGGTCAAATTCAGCAAATTGGTGATCCGGAAATTGTCTATAATGAACCGGTTAACTCTTTTGTGGCCGGTTTTATCGGTGAAAGCAATATCGTCACCGGAGTGATGCTGGAGGACTTTCAAGTCGAACTGGCAGGAAAAAATGTGCGCTGTACTGACAAGGGCTTCTTTCGCAATGAAGTTGTGGATGTCGTCATACGGCCGGAGGACCTGAAAATTGTTAAAGAATCCGAGGGGATTTTCAATGGAATAGTTAAATCCGCCATCTTTAAGGGTGTTCATTATGAGATGGTGGTTTTCGCCCAAAACATCAATTGGATTATTCACAGCACCCGCTTGCAGCCGGTCGGGATGAATGTAGGACTAAATATTGATCCTTTCGATATCCACATCATGAAAAAGGTGATGGCCTCATGAAAAAAAACTGGGCTGCTTATCCATATATTTTTTGGATTGTTATTTTTACTGTTGTCCCCCTAATTCTTTTATTTTATTTTGGATTAACCATCAAGGATTCCAAAGGGGTTGTGATTACACTTGCCAATTTTAAAAGATTTGGCGAACCCGTTTATATTAAAGTCTTAATCCGGTCCTTAATACTGGCCGCCGAAAGCACCTTTCTTTGTTTGCTTCTGGGTTACCCTGCAGCCATGATTCTAGCGGACCGCAAGTTAAATTTTAAAAGCACCATGATTTTATTGATGGTATTGCCGATGTGGATGAATTTTTTAGTCCGGACCTATGCTTGGTTAACTTTATTGGAGAAAAAAGGTATCATCAATATGCTGTTAGGCTATATCGGATTACCTCCTTTAAATCTGCTTTATAACGATTTTGCCGTGATTATGGGTATGGTCTATAATTTTCTCCCGTTTATGGTTCTACCGATATATTCCGTATTGAGTAAGATGGATCATCGATTAATTGAAGCCGCCGAGGATTTGGGCGCCAATCCGCTTTATACCTTCCGCAAAGTTATTTTTCCACTAAGTTTACCAGGTGTTACTTCAGGAATCACTATGGTCTTTATGCCTTCGGTTACTACCTTTGTAATCTCCAGATTACTAGGCGGCGGTCAATATACCCTCATTGGTAATCTCATTGAAGAGCAATTCTTAACCACCGGTGACTGGAATTTCGGTTCCGCCATTTCCATTATTATGATGCTTATTATTTTGGTCAGCATGGGATTTGCGTCACAGTATGAAACTCATCAGGAAGGTGGCGGTCTGTGGTGACCGGATTTTTTAAACGTGGTTACCTTTTTCTAATGTTTGTATTTCTATATGCTCCCATCATTGTATTGGCCTTGTACTCATTTAATAGTTCCCGTTCCCGCGGGAGTTGGGACGGCTTCACTTTCCAATGGTACCTTGATATGTTTCAAGATCGCCATATTTTGGCTTCATTGTATTATTCGATAATAATCGGCGTGGCGGCATCGTTGGTTGCTACAGTAGTTGGGACCGCCGCTGCCTTCGGGATTCATAATATGAAAAGTCTACCCCAGTCCGCCGCCATGAATTTAACCTATATTCCGGTTTTAAATCCGGATATCGTCACTGGGATCTCATTTATGCTATTGTTTATATTTCTGCATATTCGCCTGGGTTTCGCCACCTTATTATTGTCGCATATTACCTTTAATATTCCTTATGTCATTCTGTCGGTTCTGCCCCGAATTAAACAACTGGACAAAAGTCTGTATGAGGCGGCACTGGATCTAGGCGCGACTCCCAATCAAGGGTTTCATAAGATTATTTTACCCGAGATCATGCCGGGCGTCATCACTGGACTTTTATTATCGTTCACTTTGTCTTTGGATGACTTTGTGATTAGCTTTTTTACTACCGGTTCCGGGGTATCCAATCTTTCAATTACCATTTATTCCATGGCTCGCCGCGGCATCAATCCAAAAATAAATGCCCTTTCTACCTTGATGTTTGTTTGCGTATTAATCTTGTTAATTATTGTCAATGTTTTGATGTCCAGACAACAAAATTCAAATAATTCAAGGAGGCTTGGAAATGTCTAAGAAACTTATTCATTTGGTACTTGTTGTAGCCATTCTGGCTTGCGCTCTCTTCATTACAGGTTGCGGCAAGCCCAAAAAAGAGATCAATGTTTACAACTGGGGAGATTATATCGATGAGTCTGTTTTGAAAAATTTCGAGAAAAAATTTCACATCAAAGTCAATTATGATACTTTCACTACCAATGAAGACATGTATGTAAAATTAAAAGTAGGCGGCGGCCATTATGATGTGGCAATTCCTTCGGATTATATGATTAAACGGATGATCGATGAAGGCATGCTTGACAAACTGGATTTTCATAATATCCCGAATTATAAATACATTGGCACCAATTATCGTAATCTCGGTTATGATCCGAAAAACGAATACTCAATCCCTTATATGTGGGGTACTGTGGGTATACTTTACAACAAGAAAATGGTCAACGGCAAGCCGGACAGCTGGCGAATACTCTGGGATAAAAAATATGCCAAACAAATTTTAATGCTGGACAGTCAACGAGATAGTGTTGGTATCGCCCTAAAAATGCTTGGTTATTCTTTGAATAGTAAAAATCCGGCCGAACTGGAAGCGGCTAAAAAAGCCTTAATCGAACAGAAGCCCTTGGTCTTGGCCTATGTGGTTGATGAAGTCAAGGATAAGATGATTGCCGGCGAAGCCGCGTTAGCTTTGGTTTGGTCCGGTGACGCCTTCTATTGCATAAGGGAAAACAAAGACTTGGATTATGTGATTCCAAAAGAAGGATCCAATTATTGGTTTGACGCCATGGTTATTCCCAAAGTGTCACCCCATAAAAAAGAGGCGGAAATGTTTATCAACTATATGTGCCAGACGGACGTGGCCTATAAGAACGCCGATTATATCGGCTATGCTTCGCCCCATACCGAGGCGGTAAAACGACTCCCCGCCGGTATTACCCATAATCGTTCCGCCTATCCCTTACCGCAGGATCTTACCAAGTCCGAGATTTTCGTCAATTTAGGCACAACGATTAAACTAATGGATAAAATTTGGACAGAAATAAAATCCGAATAAAACCCGACTGGAAAAGCCGTCAAATTGACGGCTTTTTGTTTATTAAACGGCTTAATTAATCCCAACGAAATTCGCTGCTATTTTTCGCTTGACAATTTTCGTAGATAACACTTTTATTACTATTCTACTTTAATGATTGCTATTCAAACCAAAAACTCCTATAATTATAGATACATGTCGCCTAAAATCGCTATATTGGTTTTTTTATAAAAAATAAAATAAAGGATTTCATCATGAAAAATTTGGTTTTTTCCGATTTAAACTTATCAAAAGAGGTCCAAAAATCCATTGCTGAAATGGGATTTGAAGAAGCAACCCCGATCCAATCCCAATCGATACCTCATATTTTAACCGGCAGCGATGTAATTGGTCAAGCTCAGACCGGCACTGGTAAAACTTGTGCTTTTGGAATTCCGGCCATTGAGATGCTAAGCCCCGAGACTCAGGGAATTCAAGTTTTGATCCTTTGTCCCACCAGAGAACTGGCTATCCAGTCGTCTGAAGAATTAAAAAATGTGTCGAAGTACAAACGGGGGGTAAAAATATTACCGATCTATGGCGGTCAACCGATTGATCGCCAAATTAGCGCCCTCAAATTGCATCCCCAGATTATTATCGGCACACCCGGACGGATTATGGACCACATGCGAAGAAATACCCTTAAGCTAACAAATTTACGAATGCTAATCCTGGATGAAGCCGATGAGATGCTCAATATGGGTTTCCGCGAAGATATCGACATCATCCTGCAAAAGGTACCGGAACAAAAGCAAACCATTCTTTTCTCGGCTACAATGCCCAAGGAAATTTTAGATTTAACCGCCAAATATCAGAAAAATCCTATTATCATTAAGGCTGTACATCAACAGTTAACTGTCCCCGAAATTGAACAATTCTATGTTGAAGTCAGAGAACCTGCTAAATTAGATGTTCTTGCCAGAATAATCGACGCCAACAATATCAAATTATCCCTGGTATTTTGCAATACCAAGCGAAGAGTCGACGAACTCACTTCCCATTTACAGTCCCGAGGCTACATGGCCGAGGCGCTTCACGGCGATATGCGGCAGGCTCAACGCGATAAAGTAATGGCTAAATTCAGGAAGGGGCTTATCGATATTTTGATCGCTACCGATGTGGCTGCCCGTGGGATTGATGTTGATGATATCGAAGCGGTCTTTAATTACGATCTTCCTAACGACGAAGAGTATTATGTTCATCGAATCGGTAGAACAGGCCGCGCCGGCAAAACCGGCAAGGCATTTACTTTTATATCCGGCCGTGAGATATACAAGCTAAAAGATATTCAAAGATACACCAAATCGGTGATTTTACCCCAAAAGCCGCCTTCACTGGTGGATGTTGAAGATAATAAAATCAACCATACTTTGGAAAATTTAAAGACTACTATGGCCGACGGCCATTTGGCAAAGTATATCGCCGCTGTAGAAAACTTCTTGGAAGATACCAGTTTGCCGAACGGTCAAGAGAACGATTTAACCACTCTGGACATTGCGGCAGCTTTCTTAAAAATGGCCATCCAGCCAAACGATTCTCAGGCATTGGCGGATTTAAATCACCATGAGCATGATACCTTTGCCGAAGACAAAACCATGGCACGACTGTTTATTAATGCCGGCCGTGATATTAAAATTCAGCCAAAACAGCTTATTCAAGCGCTTAACTCCTGCGCCGGTCTTCCAGAAAAGCTTGTTGGCGATATCAATATTTATGATAAATTTACTTTTGTGGAGATCCCGCATAACTTCGCCAATGAGGTTATAGCCAATTTAAAGAATCAAAAAATAAACGGCCGCAAAATAAATGTCGAAAAAGCCAATGCAAAATAAGAATCACCGCTCTTTCGACAAAGTTAGTTACTACTAAGTTGTTTCTTACATTATTATCAAATTGAAAGCCACTTAGTAGTAACAATTATTGAGATAGGAATAGGAATAGCGATAAAACCGATCATTCGGCAATAATTCGAAATTTGGTTACGTCAGTTACTAATTGTTCAGCCATCCGCCGCAAACTTACCGCCATTTCTTTAAGTTGTTCCGCTGAAGCAGTTTGCTCTTCAGAGGCCGCCAGTACTTCTTCCGCAGAGGCCGCTGTTTCTTGGGAAATCGAGCTGATATTGCCCATCGATTCAACGGTCAAATCTTTTACACCATTAATACTATTAATCATTTCATTAACTTTGATAATTTTTTCCGCGACTGTGTCCATTGAACTAATAATCTGGTCAAATGCTTCCTGTGTAAGATGAACCGCCGCCCTTTGGTCAACCAAGATTAAATAGGCGGCTTCCGCCGTTTGGGTAGAATTAGCAGTCTTGGTTTCAATTACCTTCACAATATTATTAATAGTTTTAGCGGCTTCACGGGATTGTACCGCAAGAGTATTTACTTCTTCAGCGACCACGGCAAAACCCCGACCCATTTCTCCCGCCCTGGCTGCTTCGATGGATGCATTTAGGGCTAACAAGTTGGTTTGTTCTGAGATATTGGTAATAACTTCGGTGACGTGGCGGATCTCGTCGGCACTTTTCTGCAGTTCATTAATATCTTTGATAATATTCGTTGTTATTTTATCCGTATCGTCCGTCCTTTGGATCAATTGCTCAACCGCCCCTTTGGACCGCGAACTCAAATTTTTGGCATTATCGGTAATCCGTTCAACATCACTGGCTTCCGTAACAACATTTTCAATTTGGGTTGAAAGATCGGATAATTGTTGGGAGGACTTCTCCGTTTCACGGGTCTGTCCCATCGTTCCTTTAGTAATTTGATCCATCGCCACCGCTATACTTTCTGCGGTTTTGGCAGACTGATCCGAGCTATCCTCTAAGATCGTGCTCCGTTCCAACATTTCATTAATCGCTTTTTGAGTCTCAATTATCAGGTTACCAATCTTTTCGATCATTCGATTAAAACTGTTACCGACTTCAGCCAACTCATCCTGGGTCTTAATCGCAACTTTAGCGGCAAGATTACCGACTTCGGCATTTTTCATGACTTCCCGCATATCATGTAAAGGATTCGAGATACTTAAGGAAACCAAAATAGCGATAATCATTGCGATCAT
>DNPP01000053.1:5690-7205 GCA_003501365.1 Bacillota bacterium | reverse complement strand
TGCACTAAATGCCGATACTCACCATGAACCGGCATAAAAAATTTGGGTTTAACCAAATTTAACATCAGTTTTTGCTCTTCCTGACTGGCATGTCCTGAGACATGGACCCCGGAGACCGATTCGTAAATAACCCGGGCACCTTGTTTGAATAGATGATTAATGGTCCTGGCAATCAATTTTTCATTCCCGGGAATAGCGGAAGCGGAAATAATGACGGTATCGCCCGGTATGATATTGATCTTTTTATGTTCGGAATTAGCCATTCTTGAAAGAGCCGACATCGGTTCCCCTTGACTACCGGTAGTAATAACTGTTATCTGGTCGATGGGGTAACGTTCAATCTCATCAATATCAATTAACAGCCCATCCGGCACCCGTAAATACCCGAGATCCATAGCAATTGTTGCCACATTGATCATGCTTCTGCCGACTAAAGCCACTTTACGATTATGTCTGAAAGCGGTCTCAATAATTTGTTGAACTCGGTGAATATTGGAAGAAAAAGTGGTAACTAAAATGCGCCCCGTAGCCTCCAAGAACAATTCTTCAAAGGTTTGGGCGAGATCTCTCTCCGATGGAGTATAACCGATAGTCTCAACATTGGTGCTATCGGAAAGTAGAGCTAAAACTCCTTTATCTCCAAGCTCCGCCAATTTCCTAAAATCAGTAACTTTCCCGTCCACCGGAGTGTGATCAAATTTAAAATCAGCTGTATGCAAAATAACTCCGACTGGAGTATGAATTGCTAAGGCGATTACATCAGCAATACTATGATTTACATGAATACATTCAATCAAAAAATTGCTGCCCAGCTTAAATTGATCGCCGGCTTTCACACAAGTCATGTTTACATCGCGGACCATATTATGCTCTTCAAACTTCCCCTTTGCCAAACCCATGGTTAGTTTGGTTCCATAGATAGGAACATTAAGCTGTTTTAAGACATAAGGCAAAGCGCCAATGTGGTCCTCGTGACCATGGGTTAAAATGATACCTTTCACTTTCTCTTTATTATCGGTCAGATAAGAAATATCCGGTATCACCAGATCAATCCCCAACATATCTTCGTCTGGAAACATTAATCCGGCATCAACCACAATGATCTCCTTGTTATATTCAAAGGCCATCATGTTCTTGCCGATTTCTCCCAGGCCGCCCAAAGGGATCATAAAGACCCGGTCTTGCTTATTAAAAACGCCCAATAAAAAATACACCTCCTGTTGTGCTGTCAAACGGGGTGGCTCTCCAACTCCCGCAAAGGTTGTTTTCCGCACAGGGCAAGCCCCAACAACTCTCGGGATCATAGAAACATTCCAAAAATGACTATTTCCGCACAATAATATATGTTATATTATACCGGATTTTATTATTGTAAACAAGTACAAGTTATTTACATTATTATAGGTTCCCTTTTTACCGGAAAAAGATAAGTCGGGATTTCGTTAAATTGTGATCACTTATAAAGGTAGAATAATGAAAAAACTGGAATTTGTATATTTTCAAAGCCCTTAGGCA
>DNPP01000053.1:0-5374 GCA_003501365.1 Bacillota bacterium | reverse complement strand
CCAATACTCCAGCCCCTATGATGCAGTAACTTTGGAATGCGCTGATTATCAACCAATCCAAGCAATTAAAAACCCAACCCCGGATGAGGTTGAGTCCGTTGAAGATGCCGGATGTGATTCCTGCATACGCTATAAAAATGGTCAATGTAAAATTTACCAGTCATTCTGAATAATCATGAATGACTGGGCTGTTTTCCCACTTGTTCAATAGCCTCGATAATAACTACTAAGGCATCGGCCCGAACCTGCCGATCATCACGGGAAATTCTCGCAAAAATCTCGCCTTCAGGACTTACCGCATATTTGCCCTTAAGCTTGGTTAAAGCGATCGCTATTGCATCAGCCCTGCATCGGTCACAAGTACAATAATTAAGGTGACTTTTTTTATATTCATTATAAATCTCGACAATTACATCTTCCATATAATTCTTAAAACTCATTAAAACCACTCCTAAAATTGAGGATGAACTATTTTAGCGGCTGGACTCGGTAAAACCAATTCTTGACCAGCTTTCACTTTGGTCTCATCGCTAATACCGTTTAGATCCTTCAAAGCCGCCAAAGTAACACCATAGCGCTTGGCAATCCGCCATAATGTCTCCTTGGGCTTTAAAGTATAAAAACGTTCAACCGGTACTGGAATGAGCAAAGTAGTATTCATTTTAATAATTCCGGTCTTTCCCAAATGATTGTTGGCGGCTACCATTTGTAAGTCACTAGCAAATTTTTTGACAATGCTGGAAAGCGAATCACCTTTCTTAATTAAATATCGAATTTCTTTATACTTGGAATTAGCATTACTTTCATTGCCAACAATTGCCGGACCATTCTGATCGCTTTTTATAGGAGTGAAGCGTACTTCAGGCTTCTCTTCATCGAGCGGTAACTTATCGGCTTCTGAGACGGGATTTTGCTCCGGTGGAATTCCACCCGCATTACCATTGGCGCCAGCGGCGCTGTCACTTAGATTTTTGGTATCGGGAGTTTCAACGGGAACTTGAGGCGCGGCTGCAGGGTTTTCGCCTGCAATAGGGCCAAGTAATTTAGGCGTAAGCACCAATATTACTTCATTTTGAGCATCGGGAACAGTCTGCAAATTTGAATTTTCCTTGGCAAATAACTCGCTTAACACTGGAAATCGGAAAGGACTGCCTTTCATCATTTTATATTCGTTACGTTGCAGCAAACCGGACAACAATAGGGACTGGCCTAATTCCAACCGGATCGTCGATTCAAACTCCCGGGTAACCACCCAAGGTACCCAAGTAGACCCCGGTTTTGGTTTCGATTTATTGGCAATCGTACTTACGGTAACCTTAACCATCAGTGTTACTTGATTATTTGCATTAATCCGGGGAGTAATCGCCAAACTGGTCCCCGCATCCACATATTCAACTTTATAATTAATATCTCCTTGTTTATTCTTTTCAGTAATAAGCGGTACCTTATCACCAAGGAAGATTTTAGCCTCATGATTATCCAGACCGGTTAAATTTGGCTTGGTCAAAATATTCAGTTGAGGATTTTCATCAATTTTTTTACATTGTTGTTCGGTTAATACATTGGCTCCCATATGCGGCGGAGAAAAAGCATTATCGATACCGATTTCTTTCCATAGTTGGGCGTTAACCTCTTCCAATTTAGCCTCAACACTGATCTTTGGTAAATCGCAGTCCAAACGTGCGATAATCTCGGCTATATTGGTTATCTCGCTATCATTAGCCATAACCGTGATTTGATTGGTGCTATGATCAGCTTTGATTCGATTCTTCGGGATGACTACTTCGATTGACTCCGCTACTTCCTTGGCATCGGCAAATGTTAACTGAAATACCTTGGAGATTTTACGGTCAAAATTTAGCTTAATAAAATTGGCGTTCCCAACTACCGCAGTTGGCGAATCAGGCAACCAACGGCAACTATACCCGTATGTTTTAGCAATAACTGAAACTGCATCCTTAAGTGTAACGCCATATTTTAAAGTTAAGCTGACCTCCCCATGAACTACCGGCTCCATGATCACATTAAATTTGCCTGCTTCAGCCAAACTACGAAAGACATCTCGTAAATCGGCATTTACAAATTCAATGTTTTTGGCGACGATTGGTTGGTCGACTCCAAAAACAGTAGTCGTCGTAATCACAAAAAATATCGCAAAAAGTAAAATTATATAGGAGTGTTTTTTTTGGATCAATGGACGGTCCCCCCTAACGAAATAACTGTCTCAACCCCATCTTTAGAATAAGTTAAGACCTTGGGTGTGATTTTCCGAATCTCTATTCCAAACTCAACCAGGCTTTCCCCTTCACAAACCACAAAAGACTCCTTACTGGCAGTTACTCTCACTAAACCCCGGATATCATCGGCTGTTTCAACAACTCCCTGGTATTCCAAAAAACCTAAATTCTTCGGGGGGGATACAATACGCTTAGCGGGGTTCCTTTGATATACCGAAGGGATCACAAAGGGATTTTTTAAGGGGCTAATTTTTGACCCTGCCGATTTCTGTTGGGTACCAATTACGGCTTCATCGGAACGATGCATTATGATTGGAACGTTTGCAGCTATGGCGGATACTGCCGGGCGGTTTACTCCGGACGGTATTCTTAATACTACCTGCCGCTCCAAAAGAAGCATGATCACATAACCCAGACTGCCGCCTAAAATGATAAAGCCTAAAAAAAGTACTATCATGTTTAACCAATGCTGAGATCGCGACAAAGACACTATAGCCACCACTTTTTTACTTATTTCGCTTTTCTTGTTAAATAAATAATGGTCCCTCGTCTACGAAGTATAGCGATTCTTACAAATTGGAGGACAGTTCAAAAGCATTTAATGTAATTTGATAATGCAGCCGGGGCTTGCTGCCTTTGGAAATACTGTTTAACTCCATATTTTCCACTTGCAATAGGAAACTACTGTTGGTGATGGAGTCCAAAAAGCGGATCACTTGGGAAAAATAAGCATTTCCTTCAATGTTTAGCGCAATGTATAGCAGGCGATGATCTTGGGCAAACGGTTGAAAGGTCTGATTTGCCGTAATTTGTTGTACTTTTATTCCACTGGCCTGGCTCATAGAATCAATCTGAGAATATAATTCCGCCAGTCGTAATTGCGCGGGAATTATCGGAGTCACTGCTTCTTCCTGTGCTTGCGCATTGTGAAGAGCTTGTTCCAATTGGGCTTGTCCGGCCACTTTAGCCTTAACCAATTGTAGATTAGTCGCTTTGGTTTTAATCTGTTCGCGAATCATTTCGGCTCGATTTACGAGCGGGAGATACCCGAGGTAATATATGACTACGGCGCAAATCAAAAATGTGAAACTGAGCATAGTGGTTTTAATTGGTCTGGACACCCGTTACACCCCTTTTCACTAAAATACCGCTAATTTTAAAATGAATATAATCCCGACCTTTGATTGCTTGTTCCGGTTTCAGCTGACTGAACGTTGCCTTATTGCGTTCCAAGTCGCCGAGAAAATTAGCAAAGGCTTTATAATTAATGGCTCCCCCGTTTACATAGAAACTGCCGTTGACACCGTTAAACCCAATCCTTTCAAACCAAATCATATCCGGTTTGGTTTCGATCAAAGTATTCAATACCTTTAATGGTACCAGGTAGTCGGCATATACTTTTTGCTTAAGATTATTCTTATCGCGCAATCGCTGGAGAGTGGTTTCCAACTGGATAATTTTTTGGTATGAAGTGTTATAACTTTTCAGTTCGGAATTGAGCCGTTCCAGTCTGATTTCGGCTTGTGAATTTCCATAGGCTACATACCCAAAATAGCAACATACACCGAAAACTAAAATTGCACTCATTACCCAAAACCCAACCCGTTTCGGATTAAATTTGGTTCGTGGCTGGTTTTGGCTCTCTTCCGGTAATAGATTAATCATCAACATTCAACTCCCCGTAATGCTAAACCAATGGCACCCGAAAACTGATACGGATTTCCAAGCAAAGTGGCCCGATCTGTCATCTTTGAGTTAATCTGCAGGGGACTTAAAGGATCTGCCCGTCCAACTTTTAGCCCAAGTTTGCTTTCCAAATGGGAGGTCAAGTTGCGCAACTTACAACCGCCACCGGTTAAGATGCATTCAGTAACACAGACTCCGGGAAATTGCAACGTAAAATAATCAAACGAACGTTGAATCTCCATCACCAACTCTTTCAATTTTTCAGCGATAAGCTGGTTAGCCCGGTAGCTTTCGGATTCTTGTTCGGAAGCTATAAATTGATAATCGGCATCTCCTAGATTGCACTTTAAGGCTTCGGCTTTCTCATTGGAGATTTGCAATTGTTCAGCGATCGACAGGGTTATTTTATTGCCGGCTGTGCTGATGATACGAATCTCCCGGATGCTTCCCTGATAATAGATACACATCTGAGTCATAGTCGCTCCGATATCCAGTATCGCCAATCCGCTCAAATCAAAAGCATCAAGGGCATCAGGAGCACCGAAGGTGCTCGGAGTACCGAAAGTACCAAGAGCACCTTCGGTGCTCAGGGAACGGAGTTGAGCAAAAGGTTGTGCATCAATCGCCACAGTTTTTAAACCAGCCTGTTTCAAACAGTTGAGTCGCCGGTGAATAATCTGACTAGGAGCCGCCACTACCATTAATTCCATCTCTCCGTTGTCATGCTGGCGAATAATTTCCCAGTCATATTCAGCTTTAGTAACCGGAAAAGTTAAAAATTTCTCAACTTCCAAACGGATCACTTCAGTCAATTTCGGGCCATGCATTACTGGTAAATTGAGATGCTTAATCGTTACTGTATTACCATCCAGGGCGGTAATTATTTTTTTATGTTTAACATGAGCCTGATAACAAGCCTGTTGAAGTGCGTCAATAACAATGCTTTCATCGATAATCAATCCTTCGGCATCAATTGAACTGGGAGGAATTGGAATTTTGGCGTAATCCGTCAGTTCAAGCTGGTCCTTTTTCTTAATAATTTGGACTAGTTTGATTGCTTGGTGTCCGATATCAACTCCTACGCCTATATGTGCCATTTCAACCTCCGTTCCATCATGGAATAACCGACCCTGATTACCTAAAATTTTATAAACATAAAAATACCACTTCTTTTTGCCTTATTCCCCAAATGGTAAAATTTTTCCTGCAAAAAAAGAAAATTTGGTATTTAGATTGAGCATTCCAAGCCGTTTATTTATTTATTCGCTATTTGATGTCGCCCTCATAATACCGATAAAGCACTTGGCGCATAATTGCAACCGGCGGCTCAACGTCAAACCATAACCGAAAACTCTCCACTCCCTGGTATAGTAATAGCGAAATCCCGGATAACACCCGGCTGCCGGCCGCAGTTGCATCACGATACAATTGAGTTCCGCCTTTTTTATAGA
>DNPP01000412.1:4986-11623 GCA_003501365.1 Bacillota bacterium | reverse complement strand
TTTATAGGCTGGTTTTTTGATGTGCACAGCACTCCTCGGGGGAGAAAGGCAAAGGGTTAGGTACTCCTCATAGATGCCTATTTGACCTAACCCTCGCCCTTCCCCTTGGATGCAGTTTTGAATGCTGTTTCAAGTGGAAGGGTAACCCCGGGCTTTGCTGGCTTTTAAGATCATCTTTTCAATCATAAAATGTATTTAGAGGCCGAAGGTTTAAGGTTACGCTTCCGCCTGAAGACCCAATGTAAGCTTCTCGGGGGGAAGGGAAAGGCTTAGGTGATCTTAGACCTGAATATAAAGCGAGTACGTGATTTAAGCCTGAAAATTACAAATGGGCTTGACAAGGAAAGAAAGCTTTCGTATAATGTAAGACAATAGAATAATTAAGGCAATGACGAGGAATAGTAGGAATGATAGGGCTGAAAGAGAGCTGGTGGATGGTGCAAACCAGCGCCTAAACATTGCAAACTCCCCTCGGAGCCGCTGGCCCAAAGAATTTTCGAGTAGGCCTCATGCCGGGGGAACTTTCAAGTCCAGGCCCGTTATAGCGAAAACCATTGTCCTTGATCTGCGTGATTAAGGCGAAGGTTATCAAGGCTGGTGCTGGGAAGTACCGGTAAAATTAGGTGGTATCACGAGCTTAAACTCTCGTCCTGAAAAGGGCGGGGGTTTTTTTATTTTACCCGCAGATTCATTTTAATGTTCACTTAGGTAATAAAAAAGGAGGATCTAAAAATGAGAAGTATCAAAATCTTTGACACCACGCTTCGGGATGGGGAGCAATCGGCAGGCATCAATCTGAATGTACAAGAAAAATTGCAGGTAGCCAGGCAATTAGCCCGTTTAAAGGTAGATATTATTGAGGCTGGATTTGCAATTGCCTCGCCGGGAGATTTTGCCGGGGTGCAGGCGATTGCGCGGGAGATTAAGGGAGTTACTATTTGTTCCTTGGCCCGGGCGGTGAAAGCCGATATCGACCGCGCCTGGGAAGCGATTCAGGATGCTGAAGATCCTTTGATTCACACCTTTCTGGCAACCTCCGATATTCACATGAAGTATAAATTGAATAAGGAACCAGATCAGGTGCTGGAGATGGCGGTAGCCGCTGTTAAACATGCCCGTAGTCTCTGTTCGAAGGTGGAGTTCTCAGCCGAGGATGCGACCCGGAGTGATTGGGATTTCTTGTGCCGGGTCTTTAGCGAAGTCATTGCGGCCGGCGCAACCTCGATTAATGTCCCGGATACAGTAGGCTATGCTATTCCTGCTGAATTCGGCAGGATGATCCATTACATCAAGGAAAATACCCCGGGAATTGAAGGCGTTTTACTCTCAGTCCATTGCCATAATGACTTGGGGATGGCAGTGGCCAACTCATTGGCTGCAGTGGAAAACGGGGCTGATCAGGTTGAATGCACCGTCAATGGTTTGGGAGAGCGGGCCGGCAACGCAGCTTTAGAAGAGATCGTAATGGCTGTAAAGACCCGGGCCGAAAATTTCAAAGCGGCCACCCGTATCGCAACCGAGCAGATTCACCGCAGCAGCTTGTTAGTGTCAACGCTTACCGGTAAACCGGTCCAACATAATAAAGCAATTGTAGGATCTAATGCATTCTCTCATGAAGCCGGGATCCATCAGGATGGTATCTTAAAAAACCGAATGACTTACGAGATCATGACTCCAGAGTCGATCGGCATCAGCCAGAGCCAACTTGTGCTTGGAAAACACTCCGGCCGGCATGCGGTAAAGAACCGGCTTGAGGAATTGGGCTATAATCTAGACGAAGCGGAAATTGAAAAAGCATACCAACGTTTTATCGAACTGGCGGATAAAAAGAAAGAGATCACCGATACCGATCTGGAAGCATTGGTTCGAAATGAAATCGCGGCATTTGAGGATCGGTTCATTCTCGATTATTTGCATGTGAGTACCGGTAATTGCACGATTCCAACGGCGACAATCCGTTTGAAGAAAGACGGCGAGTTGGTTCAGGAGGCATCTTGTGGAGATGGCCCGATTGACGCCATATATAAAGCAATTGACCGGATTACTCAAATCACGGTAAAACTTGATGAGTATAATATCAAGGCGGTTTCCTCCGGAGAGGATGCCTTAGGAGAGGTCCTGGTAAAGGTGCGGGAGAATGGTAACGCCTATGTAGGGCGGGGATTATCCACCGATATTATCGAAGCGAGTACCCTAGCATACATTCATGCTGTTAATAAGATAGCCCGGGTTAAAAAATAGAAAAAGATTATGATTTACCCCCTTTCTGGATAAAGTATTGGATAAAAGGGGGTATTTCTATGGAGAAAATTAAAGTAGGGATCATCGGTACCGGTCTCGCGTGGGAACGGCTACATTATCCGGCTTACCAGGAACTAACCGACCGTTATGAAATTCGGGCACTCTGTGATATAGACCGCAGCCGGGCTGAAAAGTGGGCGGAACAGCTGGGGTTAGACAGTCAGCGGGATGTCTACAGCGACTTTCAAGCATTGATTGATCGTAAAGATTTGCAGGTTATCGATATTATGGTCCCGATCGTTAAAAATCATCCGGTAGCTGAATTGGTGGCCCGTTCCGGAAAGGCGGTACTTTTAGAAAAGCCGATGGGCGCCACTTTGGATCAAGCCAATGCCACTCGGGATCTACCGACTCATTATGGGATTCCGATGATGGTGGCTGAGAATTACCGTTATAGTGAGGAGTTTAATCTTTTGCGCGATCTGGTAGGGCAAAAAAAGATTGGCGACCCGGTACACTTTATTTATCAAAATACCAATTGCTTTCCCTGCGCTATGACCAAAGACACCTTTTCCGCCACTGAATGGCGGCAACATCCGGCTTATCCGGGAGGCGATATTTTAGATGCGGCAATCCATCCGCTGGCGGGGCTTAGACATATTTTTGGCGGGATTCAGTTTTTACAATCTTTTGGCGTACCGCAAAAAGATGATTTTAGCCCTTATGCCGCAGTAACTGTCAATCTCCATTTTATGAGCGGCGTTATCGGCCAGTTTGCCTACTACCCGGCTGGGCAAGAAATTCAAAAACCGTTGGTGGGCCTCCGGATTTTTGGAACCCATGGCATGATCTATATGGAGGATAACCAATGCGGCGTGATTAATGTTTTTCACAATGATGGCGGCCATGAGATCATCCCATTTAAGCCGATGCGAGGGTACTATAATGAGTTAGTGAATTTTTATAATTCCTTAACAGGGCAAGAGGCTATCAGCGTCACGCCAGACATGGAGATGGGTGATTTGCGGACCGTTTATGCGATCCTACAATCCATCACCGAACAAGAGGTTATTAAAGTTGACAAAGTTCCCCAATATACTGTGCATTAATTGATTAATGACCATAAACTATTGACCATCAAGAGTGCCTATATATGTTGAATTAAATTTTGATGTTATTAGGGATCATTGCGGAAAATTGAAGGCCTATTTGACTTAATCATCGCCCTCTTCCCCTTAGAAGCCATAAAGTATCTGATTCAAGTGGAAGGGTAATCTTGGTCGTTACCGTCCAAAAGCTATTATGCCCCAAAGGCATCGGTTACTCTCCCACTTTAGGGGGAGAGCGAGAGAGAGGTCAAAGTCAACCATTGGTCTAGACAGAGTGGCCGAAATACAGATTGGATCGCAGCGGGATAAATTCTGGTTGGATTATCGATTAGAGACTAATACTAAGTTGTTTTCGATTTGATAACAATTTAAGAAGCAACTTAGTATTTCATATCAATTTGTCTTACCTTCGATCCGACAAGTTCTTTATTTAAGGGATTCTAAAAGTCACTTGCCGGATTCATGTTTAAAATTTGTTATATGTTTGAATGCAAATTGGTATAAAATATGATGGAATGATTTATCTTTATTTACCATGTATTGAAAGGGGCTGTTTTATTGTTATATTATCTGTCGATTACGCTAACGATTGTATCCAATGTTTTGTATCATTTATTTCAGAAATCGATTGCGCCTAAAGTTAATCCTTTTATTTCGCTCACGGTTACATACACTACCGCAGCACTGATTTCTTTGATTTTATGGCCGTTTTTTACCGGGGGTAATAGTTTTACGGCCGCGCTGAAAAATTTAAATTGGGCCAGTTTTGCCCTGGGAGTGGCTATTATTGGCCTAGAACTTGGGTTCTTATTGGCATATCGCACCGGATGGGAGATTTCACTGGGAGCATTGGTATCGAACCTGATGGTATCTTTGTTGTTAATACCGGTGGGGATATTATTATTCAAAGAAAGACTATCCATGGTTAATGGGGTAGGAATTGCACTGAGTATCGCCGGGTTTATTTGTATTAATTATAAATAATATTTTCTTATTTAAACTAATTCCTTTTTTTACCGATATTATTATACGGGGAATTATTTTATGTTGAATTAGGAGATGAGAATCATGGATGTAGCCAGTGTTTTCAGTGCCAGTTCCAATTTGATTCAGAGTCAAATCCACACGACAGTACAAACCAAAATGCTCAATAATATTATGAATGATCAGAATCAAGCTGCTCAACAATTAATTCAGGCTCTTCCCCAAAGCCAGACTGTTTTGAACCCTTCCTACTTGGGAAGAAACGTCGACATTCGGGCTTAAAGTTGTAACAATATAGAATAGTTCCCCTAACCACCACATTTGTGGTGGTTTTTCAATAAATTAAAAAACCAATCCCATAAAAATGATTAAAGTTAGATTTGCAGCGGCCGATATTATTGATATAACCAATCGATTGATAGACAGCTGATTTTTTAAGGAGTAGAGTCATGAGTACCGAAATCATCCATCAGATAACCGAAGAGGAATGGGAGTTTAAAAGCAAAAATGCCGAATTAAGTGGTTTGGAAATTGATTTGGCGCAACAGGAATTAGAATTAGCAACATTCCGGGGTGAAGTTCATAGTTTTCGTGCCCGTTATCTGGCCGTGGTAGGTTCACGTTATTGGGAACTTGACAAAATTGAGGCTGAGGTTGCCGAATACGAGGCAAAGCAGAAGCCTAATGACCGGATAGCCCAAGAAAAAGCCGCCCATGCTCGGGCTCAAGCCAAAGAGTCAGCTAAGTCTGCGGATAAAGCCGGATCCAAGGCCGGCAGCGGGCGAAGTAAAACGCTCCGGGATACGGTCAAATTTAAACCAACCGAAAGTTTAAAGAAAATTTACCGCCAGATCGCCAAGCAGATCCATCCTGATTTGGCACTTGATGAACAGCAACAAGCCCGCTATCAAAAATTGATGGCCAAGGCAAATCAGGCGTATGAAGCCGGTGATGAGGTCGGGTTGCAAAATATTTTACGGCAATGTAGAAAAAGCTCGAGTCAGGAAAAAAATGATAATATTCAGGATAAATTAGCGCGAATAATTCGTCAAATAAGTCAGGTGAAGGAACGTTTTACTGCCATCGCCCGGGAAATTGCCGAGATTCGTAATTCTTCCTTGTATCAGTTAAAGTTAAAAGTAGAAACCGCTGACAGAAATGGATTCGATCTACTTTCCGAGATGGCAAGTTTCCTTGATGAGCAAATAGAGCTCGCTAAACTAAAATTAGCCCAAATCAAAGCGAAAGGGAATGAGACCGGTGTTAGCTGAGAAAAAATGTATGGATATGGTTTGTTTACCGATACTCGAAGACCAGGGAATGGTTACGGCTGACTCCTCCATGATAATTAGGGGTTTTAATTTAATGAGACAAATCGGGCGCGACCAGGAAATTGGTTTTGCAGATCCCGGTTTGGAAAAGTCGGTTCGGATAACATTAAATAAGCCTTATGGCAGTATTCCAATTCAGGAACTTAAGTCAATCCGTATGTTGAACGCCTCCCGTGGAGCGATCCAAAGTCTGACCGGACTTGACCAATTAACGGCTTTAGAAGATCTTCATTGCATGGGTAACTCTCTTACGGATACCGCAGGCTTGACTAATCTTAGGAATCTAAAAGAACTTAATTTATCCCACAACCTATTGCGAGATATTAGGGAAATCAGGGGTTTGGAGAGTCTGCACAAGCTTCATCTAGGCCGTAACCAGATTGCGGATATCGGATGTTTGGCAAGGTTAAGGCAACTTCGGGACTTGGTATTATCTTACAACCAGATTAGCGATATTCATCCTTTAGCTGAACTTAGCGGTTTGGAAGAATTACATTTAACAGGAAATCAAATCAGCGATATTAGTCCCTTAAAAAAACTAACAAATCTAAAAATACTTTCATTATCGTATAATCAAGTCCAAGATCTGAGTCCACTGATGGCAATGAAGAACTTGCAAAAGATTTGGCTGCGGGGTAACCAAATTCAGGACATTCAGCCGCTGGAGGAGTTAAAAGAGTTGGCTTTGTTATATTTGGGGTCAAATCAAGTCCGTAGGATTGATTTTCTAAGCAAGTTAAGTAAGCTTCATGATCTGGACCTTTCCAACAATCAGCTCACGGAAATACAGTCTTTATTAGGCCTTAGTAATCTCCGGGAATTGATTCTTTCTAATAATCAAATCAAAAATATCAACGGGCTAACTAAACTAAAAAATCTGGCTATTGTAGAACTGAGTCATAATCCGGCGATTCACATTATCGATCCGTCAACCCGGATGACCTTTGAACACTTGGCTGCAAGAGGGTGCCT
>DNPP01000412.1:0-4651 GCA_003501365.1 Bacillota bacterium | reverse complement strand
TAAAAGCGAGGAATCCTTTTGATACTGGAAGACAGAAATATTACAACCATCTATAGTGGCGAATATTATATTTCTGATGATCCTCACGTCGTGATCTATACTTTATTGGGTTCATGCATAGCAGTGTGTTTATATGATGAACTCAACTGTATCGGTGGTATGAATCACTTTATGTTGCCGCAAGCTGTCGAGGGCCAACATTTAAAAGAAGGATGTTACGGTTTGCAATCATTGGAGCTGATGATTAAAGACCTCTTAAATCAGGGCGCGCGTTATCAAAATCTTAAGGCTAAGATTTTCGGCGGAGGCAAGATGGTTGGTTTTAGTTCGCAAAAAAATGATATCTCCTTGGCAAACATCCGTTTTGCGCTGAAGTATTTGGAAAGCAAGCAAATTCCGATTATCGCCAAAGAGTTGGGAGGCACTTTAGGACGTAAAATATACTATGTTTTGGCTGACCATAGCGTTTATGTTCAGCGGTTAAACAGGGAGGTAAATTTCTCAGATGGTTCCAGACCAGTTAAATAAGGATGAGTCGTTAACTCTCCTTTTTATAAATGAAACCCATGACCAACTAGAGCGTTTCTCTGAAATAATGTTGAATTGGGACAGCAATCAGGAAGATCCCCAAAAAACCATTAACGAGCTGTTTCGAATCGCGCATAATATTAAGGGCGCCTCCGGGATGATGGGTTTGAATGTACTTAAAGATGCCGTCCATATGGTGGAAGATTTATTTGACGCCATTCGGAAAGAGAAGATTGAATTGGATTCGGAGTTGGTCGATTCCCTGTTGAAATTCGCCGATGATGTTTTGCTGTATATTGAAAACGGTCAGTGGGACCAGGTGGATTCTTTAAATCAGTGGAAAACGTTTTTTGATAATGGTATAGCCGAGACCCCCAATAAAAAAATTGTCAAAATTGATGCTCCCTTAACCTTAACTCCAGAAGAAAAAGTGGAGGTTGCCGCGTGGCAAGAAACGGGAAAAACGGCATATGGAATCGAAGTTGAGTTTCACTCGGAAGCCGAAATGCAGGGTGCGTCGGCCTTAATCTTTATGAGGGCTCTTCCTCAGTATGGAACGGTTTTTAAGACCTCACCCCGTGAAGGAGATTTAAAAGAAGAGAAATTTACCGTATTTCGGGTGGTATTCTTAACCGAGCAGCCGTTAACCAAAGAGCAGCAGCAGGCGATTATTACTTACCCGATGTACGATGTGATCGCGGTAAGAATTCGGGAGTGGGTTTATCGACCGGAGGAAGCGGTAGTACCGAATATTGCTAAAGTTGAACCCCATGTTGTGGAACGAACGATCCGAGTGGAAGCCGTTAAGATTGACCGCCTAGTGAATCAAGTCGGTGAATTACTGCATGTAAAAGCAAGTTTACTCCAGATTTTAGATCAAAAAAATCAAATCTTGGCCAATTGGAATCAATTATCCAAAGTGGTCCAGAAATTGGAGCATACTGTGGAAGGCCTGCAGGGTGAGGTGATGGACCTGCGAATGGTTCCGGTTCGGACCCTTTTCAGTCGCTTTTCCCGAATTGTCCATGATATTGCGAAGCGAAGCGACAAACAGGTGGAGTTGATATTTTTCGGTGAAGATACCGAGATCGATAAACAAGTGGCGGAACAATTGGTTGACCCGCTGACTCATTTGATTCGAAATGCAGTAGACCATGGGTTGGAAAACGAAGAAATACGCTTGTCGCTTGGTAAGACCCGGATTGGAAAAGTAACCTTAGGCGCTTACCAAGAAGGAGATAATATCGTCATTAGCGTACAAGATGATGGTCAAGGTCTAAATTTAGAAAAAATAAGGGCTAAAGGGGTCCAGAACGGGCTCATAAATTCAGATGCCGAGTTACCGGAAGATGAGATTCTCCAGTTAATCTTTGAACCGGGGTTCTCCACCGCTGATAAGATTAGTGATATTTCGGGTCGGGGAGTCGGCTTGGATGTAGTGAAAGAGAGTGTTAAGAATTTAAAAGGGGATATCGTTACGGATTCGGTGGTAAATCAAGGAACTACTTTTCGGTTGAAAATCCCGTTAACCTTAGCGATTATTCAATCGTTTATGATTAAACTGGGCGGCCAAGTATTTGGGATCCCGGCCGCCGACGTAGTGGAAAGCCTGGCTATCGAGACGAAAGATATTCATCATATCACGGATAAGCAAGTATTTACCCTTCGTCAGGATGCAGTCTCCTTGCTCGATTTGAGAAAAGTATTTCACTATCATTCGATGATTAACAGCGACAAAATTCCGGTAATCATTGTCCGCCACGGTCATTCCAATTACGGACTTTTGGTGGACGAACTTATCGGTCAGGAAGAATTGATGATTAAACAAATCAATAAAGCGCTGGCGGATAATCCGTTGATCTCAGGCGCCGCTTTTATCGGCACCGGTGATATCGCGTTAATATTAGATACCCACCAAATTATTCAAAAATATGCTCATTAGTTGCATATAGGGTCATAATTTGTTTCTACAAAGCAGCTCAATTACCAAGAGTGCTATCAATGGTTATCGGTAGGGTTTAATTTTAGGAGGAATCAGTATGGTAGATCGGACAATGGATATTTTGAATTTACAATTTACTGGACTGGTTGGAGGCAACCAACAGTTAATCTTTCTTATCGGTAGTGAGGAGTTCGGCGTTGATGTACTCAGAGTTCAAGAGATGATAAGATATTCATCACCGGTAAAGGTGCCTAATGCCCCTACAGCGGTCCGCGGCGTGATTAACTTTCGGGGAGAAGTGATACCGGTATTAGATATGCGGATGATTTTTCAGTTGCCGGCTGGCAATTACAATGAGTACACGGTGATTATTGTGGTGGAGACCAGCGGCAAGATCTTTGGCTTAATTGTGGACCGAGTCTTAGATATGATTGGTTTAGAGGATGGAAATATTCAGCCCACCCCGGAATTTAGCGCGAAGGAGAAAACTAGATATCTTAAGGCCATGGGAAAAATCGGCAGCCGTTTAATCCTACTGGTTGATCTGGAAAGGCTGGTTGACTTCGGCACCATTGAAGAATTACTTCCTCTGCCCCATACTGACCAAGCCAAAGAATCAGAAATTTTAACCAACCCAAATTTAGAAGATGGGGAGCAAGGCTAATCCATGGAGATTCCTGGTAATGATGATAATGATAATGATCGAGAGATTGGGCTGATTTGTGATTTCCTAAACCAACAGTTGGGGTTCACTTATAATATCCATAAGAAATATTTAATCACAACCAGGCTGAACAAGCGGCTCAATAAGTTGGGCCTCCATAGTTATCAGTCGTATTTGAATTTAATTAAGAATGATATCAGGGAATTGAACATTTTTTTCGACTTGCTTACTACCAATGTCACTAGTTTTTTTCGTGAGGACAGTCAATTACAGATTCTTCGGCAGGAATTGCTGCCGTCATTAATTAATGTAGCGGCAGGTGCCAATCGCTTGCGTTGCTGGTCGGCAGGATGTTCTTCGGGTGAAGAAGCATACACGCTGGCGATTATTTTGAAGGAAACATTCGGGATGGATTGGGATATCAAGGTCTTGGCTTCGGATGTGAGCGTGAAAAAATTGGAAGAGGGCATGGCCGGGGTATATAGTGCGGAAAAGGTGCAAGATATTCCAGCCCATTTACGATATAAATATTTTTCGGTTATGAATACCAATAAAGAATTTTTTAAAGTAAAACCCCAGTTACGTAGGGCAGTAGTTTTTCGCAAGATCAACATTAACCAAGACTTTGAAATACCGCCTCATATCCAATTTGATCTGATCGCCTGTCGTAATGTTTTTATTTATTTAGCGGATGAAGTTCGAAGGAGAGCGTTGGCGGGCTTTTATCATTATCTTAAAGATGATGGTCTTTTGATGGTAGGCCAATCCGAACCGATTAATTTAACAAGTAGTTCGCAATGGGGTGTACTTAAAAGCTGTATTTATCAAAAAAAATAATTGAATTCCCAGGCATTTAAATTTATGATAAAATAGTAGTTCCAAACTGTGAGGATGAGATAATTGCTTAAAAAGCAAGTGTTAGTGATTGATGAGTCGGCATTTATCCGTCAATTTTTAAAAGAAAGTTTGAATAATTGCGCGGAATTGAATGTTGCCGCTGCAGTGAGTAGTCCGGTTAAGGCTTTGGAGTTATTGAAGATACATCATTTTGATGTTGTTACCATGGATATTGAAATGACCGAGATGGACGGCTTGGGTTTTCTACAATACCTAATGCGTTGTCAGCCGATACCGGTAGTGGTTATCAGTACCGCTACCCAAGCAAATAGCAATGCATCTTTATTGGCATTATCGTTGGGTGTAACGGCGGTGATCGCCAAACCCACTGTTGGATACAAGGAAGGTTTGGAGCTGTTGCGTGATGAAATTGCGGCGAAGGTGATCGCAGCAGCAAATAACCGGGAGATACAATTAGGGTTGGGGTATGCTCATAAACGGCCGCTGGGGGCAATAAAACCCAAGCGTACCGAGACCACGGCGAAAGTAATTGCTATTGGGGCGTCAACCGGGGGGACCAGTGCCTTAGTTGAGATCTTTAAAAATTTACATCCGGAATTACCGGGAATTATTGTGGTCCAACATATGCCGGGATTATTTACCGATGCATTTGCAGAGAC
>DNPP01000333.1 GCA_003501365.1 Bacillota bacterium | reverse complement strand
AGTTCACAGTTTATTTTTATAAAAATAAAAAAAGACTGCACCTTTTGGTGTAGCCCGTTTTCAATCAGCCATATACTTTTATTATAATGCTTATTTTATGAATACATAGATGATCCGAAATAGTTTCACCGTTCTTTTAAAACTCAATTTAACTCATCATCCTTCAATGCGCTCACAATAAACAAAGTTAAATCCGTCAACAAATCTCTTACAACCGGTTTAGGAAGTTTTTCTCCGTTTTTATCGGTCATCACCCGGATCACCGGTCTTGCCAAAAGACTTTTATTAATCATTACCACGGTGGCTTTTTCTCCGGTATTAAGCAACACGTTGGAACCAATCAAAAACGGAGTAACACTTTGTAAAAATATTTGACTAAGCTTGGGGTCAAAATGAATACCGCTGTAATCACGAATATATTCAATCACTTCATGGGGCATCAGTTTCTTGCCATTTATTCCGTCATTGATCAAGGTGTCGTAAGTATCGGCCAAAGCAACGATGCGAGCCAATTCATTGATCTGTTCACCCATCAAACCGGTGGGAAAACCTGAGCCGTCATATTTTTCGTGATGCTGCAAAGCAATATAGGGAGTATTGGTATTGCGTGTTATGGCCCATAGTTTTTCAAATCCCAGTTGAGTATGTTGGGGCATTAATACTTCATACTCGGTTGTCCCAACAGCTCTGAAATCAAAATTATAACTTTTTGCCAATTCCACTTTTCCCAGGTCCACCAGTATTGCTCCAGTGCCTAAGTCTTTTAGCAACACGTCGGAATACCCAAATGAAGCGCCGGTCATAACCGATAAAAGACTTACCGCAACGCAATGACCAAATATATTATCATCGAGTGCTTTGATTGTCGCCAAGTTGCTCACAACATCATTGCTGGAAATTATCTCCCGGATAATCTTTTGGGTGATTTCAAGGATTTGTTTGGAAATCAAATCCGTGCTTAACTTGGCCAAAGACTTATTAATAATCGCTAATGCTTCCGTTCTCGCCTGTTCAATGCGCTCGGGGGTGACGCTAAACCGGTTGGTCTTAACGATATTCTTTGCGCCAGCACTCCTGCCGATATTCGTTACCGGATGCTCGCTTGGAACCGGGTTGTTTCTTTTACCTACCTGCTGTCCTTGATTCTTTTCGGGTTCCGGTAAAAATACTTCCCGAACAGCAGCCTCCTCCAGGTACTCTGCCTTATGCGAAAAACGGCCAAACACCTTGCCCAAAAAAGAACCATTCTGATTCGCGATTTGTTCTTTAGCTTCAACGGTTGTCGATGTTTCTTTGGTTAGCTCCCTGAGAACAGGTGCGCTCTTCCAATTTGTTGTAATAGTGGGGGCCGGCTGACTCTTGGGCAGAGCTTTCGCAGAAAAATTCGCGGTCGCTTCCGGATTTAACTTTTCATTGAAAAACAAGGGCACTACTTTTTGGGAAAATAACCGCGTGAGTTCAGGATCAAAAAATGTGCCGCTGCCATTGCTAATTTCTTGACCAGGATTAAAAGCAGCGTCTTTAATTTGTTGCAAATCAATCAAATCCGCTATTGCCAAAATTCGCGCATATTCATGAATTTGGTTTCCTTTAAGGCCTTGAGGGAAACCGGTACCATCGTATTTTTCATGATGTTGCAAAACTGCCAAGGCTGAGCTCTCATAATTTCCTTTAAATTGTTTTAATCTATCAAAGCCCAGCTTGCTATGTTCTTGTAACTTTGAACATTGATCAGACGTTAACGGACCGGCAGCAACCAAAAGTTCATTGCTCAGCTCTGTTTTTCCCACGTCAATTAAAAGCGCTCCTATAGCCAGTTCCTTTAACTGCTCGATTCCATACTCCGCAAATGACCCGATAATCATCGCTAAAACAGTCGTCAATACCGAATGATGGAAAATATTTTCACTGGCGGTTTTAATTTGGACTAGACTTTGTAAAATATTCTCATCAATCAACAGTTGGGTGATACCATCGTCGATCATTTGTTTGGTTTGTGGCGGCCATTCTCCCTTACCTAGGTCATCAAAAAAGGCTTGCACCAGTTGGAGCAGATCGACTTTGACTTGCTGACAGAGTTCTTCATCGATCTCCAAAAGGTCACCGTGGTTATCATTCACATAAACCGAATTGACTCCCCACTCTTTCAGCCGATCGGCATAATTCCGTTTCAGGGGAGCGCCTTTTGCAAGCAGTACATTGCCTTCTCTGGCATAAACATTTCTAGCAAGAACCATCTCATCGGCTATTTTGCTTAACGATATAAGTTTCATGGTTCACCTGGATTCTAAGCAGATTTCAAAAAGCTTGTGATGGAGTCTTGGTTCGTTTTTTTGAAAAACAAACATTCGCGATGCAACAAATACTATCGGTCTACCTGCTACCTGCTACCTGGTGACGATTTTTCACACTTCTACTATATAACATTTTGTATATAAATTCTGTGAAATCATTATTTATCCTGCTATCGTTGATACTCTTTTTTCCATAACTTTACTGCAGGTAAAAATCTACCCTAACTTTATTATAATAGAGTGTTTCCTGTCATACCTGCTCCCAAACGGCAGATTCGGCAGATTTAAATAATGCATCCAGAACTTTCATATTATTGACGGCATCATAAGCGGACGGAGCATTCTTTCGTTCTCCAATTGAGCGGGCAAATCCCTCAAATTCAAGCAGATATTGATCAGCGGGTCCCAGTTCCAAAGTTCGAATCCCCACTCCGTTTTGCACCGTCACTTTTGCCGCTACATCGGGATAAATATTAAAGGGAATTTCAATCGTGATTGATCCATCGGTGCCGAAGATCTCCACCTTCTGATTGGAGTATGTCTGAGTACCGACAGTAAACAAGGTCTGTACCGTTCCAAAATCCAAAATACAACTCGCCGTAATATCGGTATAAAAAGCCTTATCAAAGGTGGCAATGCTCAATACTCTTTTGGGTTCAGCTTGCAGTAAAAATCTGGCCGTTGAAACCGCATAACAACCGATATCCAAAAGAGCCCCGCCGCCAAATTCCTTAATATTCCTAATATTCTCAGGGTCAGTATTCGAATAACCAAAAAAAGTATGAATCGTGGTAATCCTGCCGATCTCGCCAAACTTAACCAGTTCCAACACTCTCTGCCATTGGGGATGGAATTTATACATAAAGGCCTCCATGACCCGGACACCTTTTTGGATTGCATAATCAATAGCGTTTTGAGCCTCAGAAGCATTCAGCGCCAAGGGCTTTTCACAGATAATGTGTTTGCCGTAATCGGCTGCCTTCTTGATCCACTCAGCATGGATATGATTTGGCAACGGAATATAAACCATTTCAATGGAATTATCCTGCAATCACTTCTCATACGAAGTATAGCTATTGGGAATCCCATATTTATTTGCTATCTCCCG
>DNPP01000479.1:2520-3827 GCA_003501365.1 Bacillota bacterium | reverse complement strand
CTATTTCAGGATATTCGGGAACGGCGTCAGGTACAAGGCGGTAGTACCATTACCCAACAACTTGTAAAAAACGTATTTTTTTCACAAGAAAAGAAAATATACCGGAAAATTTGGGAGATGGCCTATGCCATTCGTATTGAGCAACAATATACCAAAGCCCAAATCCTGGAGTTTTATTTAAATAGTATTTACCTAGGACACGGTGCTTGGGGAGTCCAGGCTGCCTCTACAGTATATTTCGGTAAAACGGTTCAAAAATTAAAGCCCTGGGAATGCGCATTAATTGCCGGTTTAGCAAAAGGCCCTGAATACTACTCACCCTACCGCCATCCTGATGCGGCATTGGGTCGTAGGAATCTAGTCTTACGGCTAATGGGCCAACACGGTTATTTAAATGCGATGGCTGTCAAAGAATATAGCCGGCAGCCGATCCGGACGTTGCCCGAACCGGGGACTACTTATGTTGGTGCTTATTTTAGCGATTATGTGATTAATGTATTGGAGCGGCAGAGCGGGTATAGTGAGAAATATCTAAGGAGTTCCGGCCTAAAAATATACACCACCATGGACCGGAATATTCAGGCTCAGGCCGAACGGGCAATTAATATTCTCCCGGAACAGCGCGCCGACCGCTGGGGAGTGATCCAACCCCAAGGCGCTATCGTAGTCGTGGATCCAAAGACCGGGCAAGTATTGGCCTTGGTTGGAGGCAGGCGTTATACGATGGGGGAACCTAATCGGGCTTTCCAAATACTCAGGCAACCAGGTTCAGCTATTAAACCATTTGTCTATACAACGGCTCTGGAATCGGGTTTTACACCGGAACAGACAATGATTGATAAGCCCTTGGAAATTATGGTGAACGGAAAGCCCTGGCGACCGCAAAACTATGATAATAAGTACCGGGGACCGATTACTCTCCGGAATGCATTGGAAGAATCGGTCAACACTATCGCCGTGCAATTGGTGGAAAAGTTGGGCCCCTCCAATGTATTTCAAGTCGCCCAAAGGATGGGAATCACCAGTTTAGTGCCGACAGGAGATTTAAACGATCAAGCTCTGGCGCCCTTGGCTTTGGGAGGATTAACCAAAGGCGTGACTCTGCTGGAGTTAACCGGAACATACAGCTCTTTCGCCAATGAAGGGATCTATGCCAAACCTTATGGAATTAACCGGGTTTATGATAACCGGAACCATTTGATTTACCGGGGTAAAATGGACCTTACTCAAGTGATTCAACCTGAAACCGCCAATACTATGACTTCGCTGATGGAAGGGGTTATTACCCGCGGCACCGGGATCCGGGC
>DNPP01000479.1:1903-2235 GCA_003501365.1 Bacillota bacterium | reverse complement strand
AATATTGGAATAACTGCGGCCGGCAAAACCGGAACCACCAATCAAAATACCAATGGTTGGTTTATCGGCTATACCGGCGATTTGCTGGCAGGAGTCTGGATTGGCAATGACCAGCCCAATCAGCCGATTATTGCCGGAGGAGCAGCCATGGGCAGTGGGATGGCGGCAGCGATCTGGGGCGAACTCATGGGCCGGGTTGAGGCAAGATCCGCCTCACTTCATGTAAACTCGCCAGACAAGTAAAGATCTGCGTGATATTAATAGCCCAGGCTGCACCGATGATCCCAAGTAACGGTGTCAATACGATGAGTGAAAAGGTTTTTAAACCAACT
>DNPP01000479.1:0-1503 GCA_003501365.1 Bacillota bacterium | reverse complement strand
TTATATAAAAAGCGGGCAAGTGGAGCAGCCAACCACATAATTAAAATAAAAGCGAGCAGACAAAAACAAGTAGCAGCAAGATAGAAAAGGGATATCTTCCGTAAAAGTTTGCCGAATGACTTGGTTTTAAAAGCTGAACTTACTTGAGGCGATAGGACGGAACCCAGCGGGGCTGCAAAGAGCAGGGGAAAGTATGCAATCGGTTCGGCCATGCCGGTTAATTTACCGAATAATCCGGTGCTGGCGGAAGCTGCCAAGCCGCTACTGATCAAAAGATGGGGAATGATAATTCCTTCGCTGGCCAAGCTGATGGAGACTACGACCTGGTTGAGTAAGATTGGCCAGGAATAGCGAAATATTTGACGCTGGGGCAGGGATTGATCGGAGGGAGGCGTTACTATTGAAAGCTGGGGACTTCCGGGATGATAGTTTTTGAAAAATAGGATGAGTGTGAGGAAACAGGTGATTTCACCCAGAGTCAAACCAAAGACCGGTGCGGCAAATTTGGTGAAGGGAGATATGCTGAGGCAGATTTCTACCAAGAGCAGTGTTGATACGATTTCGATAAGTTGTTCAGCGATTTCCGATACTGCGGTAGGAGCCATCAGAGAACATCCTTGAAAATAGCCGCGGTAAATTGCGGATAAAGCTGAGAATGGTATTGCAAAAGCTACAATATATAATGATTCCTGGATTCGGGAGTCGGTAAAAATACTCCGGCTTAAAAAGGGCGCCGCCATATATAATAAAGCGCCAATGACTATAGAAGCTATCAAAACAATCCGGCCGGCCCATTTTTTAAGAGCGGTTATTTTATGATATTGTCGGCAAGCCAGGTACTCGGAAACCCATTTGGTTAATGCTGTGGGTAGGCCGATAGTCGCTACCCCGCTTAAGAGCCGGTAAACCGGATAAATCATTTGCAGAAGCCCTAAACCTTCAGGACCGATGCTGCGGGCCAACCATATTCGATAAATCGCTCCGGCCAATTGGACGATCAGTCCGGAACCGACCAGGTAAAAAAAGTTGATCAGGTTAGGGCGGGTTTTCATGACAACAAACTTCCTCCGTATAAGATACTATGGGTAGGAGTTTATCAATATGACAAATTGCCGAAGTATTCATTTGAAAAGCAGTTTTTGATTGATCGCCGCCCGATTTTTGGGACCAACATGTGATGGGACTAATATTTATTAGGATAGAATCATTTTAGCTGGAATTATCGATAGTAATGCAATCGTGGAAACGCTTGTCCCCATTTGTTTATCGTGAAACATTCAGTCAAAGATTAAAATTTAAATTGGTAATTTTTTTGTTTTGATGGTAAGTAATGAAATAATTTGCGGGTGTCAGGAACCAAAGAAATGATACTCCGTTTAAATGTAATGTTATTTTAATAGCTGAGCTCGATAATCTATGGTAGACTTAATCCGAATAAATAAAAGCATTTATACCGATAATGCTTTTAGAGTTTATGCTGCTAAGGATTAGTTTGATTGCCAA
>DNPP01000485.1 GCA_003501365.1 Bacillota bacterium | reverse complement strand
TTTGGTACCGATGTGCGGGCGGTTTTGACGTATGTGGAAACCGGAAATGTTGATGCCGGGATTGTCTATAAGACCGATGCATTAATTAGCGATAAAATAAAAATCGTCGCCACAGCTCCGGAAGGCTCCCATGAACCGATTGTTTATCCGGCGGCCCTTTTGACCAATGCCGCTCAACCGAAAGCAGCAGCTAAATTTTATAGCTATTTGACAAGCTCAGATGGTAAAAAGCTTTTTGAAAAGTACGGTTTTTCGGTAAAAAAGTGATAGATTGGATGAAATGCGATGTTTGACTGGCAGCCGGTTTTACTTTCCTTCAAAATCTCTGCGATTGCCTTAGTGTTTGTAGTGGTGATCGGTACTCTAATCGCTTACCTGGTTGTAAGGGGCCCTTTTCGCTTTCCGGGGAAAGATTTGATTGAAACTTTAGTCACCCTACCCTTAGTATTGCCACCGGTGGTGACCGGTTTTACTTTGCTGTTGCTTTTTGGAAGGCAAGGGCCCCTTGGCCGCCTGTTGAATAACGTGTTTCACACTCAGATTGTGTTTACGCCATGCGCCGCCGTTGTGGCGGCCTTGGTGGTTTCTTTGCCGCTGATGTATCAAAGCGCCAAAGCTGCATTTCAGACTGTGGACCGCCACCTAGAGGATGTGGCCCGGACTTTAAAGGCCAGTGAAACTAAAGTTTTTTTAACCATTACCCTTCCGCTCGCCTGGCCGGGGTTGTTGTCCGGAATTATCCTTTCGTTTTCCAGAGCTTTGGGAGAATTTGGCGCCACCGCGATGGTGGCGGGTAATATTCCGGGGAAAACTCAAACCATACCGGTTGCCATTTTCTTTGCCTCAGAGAGCAACGATTTACGTACGGCAGGTTTTTATGTTCTGATTATCAGTGCGGTTACATTTATCATGGTGTTTGGAGTCAACTACTGGTCCCGCAGGAAAATGCAGCGTTTGAACGGCAGGGGGTGAGGGTTTGTTAACTGTAGCGATTCGCAAGAATTTGCCGGAGTATATACTCGATATTGAATTTGCAGTCACCAATAAGGTGTTGGTGCTTTTTGGCCCGTCCGGTTGCGGCAAGACCACCATACTGCGTTCTATTGCCGGATTGACTAGACCGGATAGCGGAAAGATCGCCCTGGGTCAAAGAGTTTTATATGATTCGAACGCGGCGGTGTTTATGCCCCCCAAGAGCCGGGAAATCGGCTATGTATTTCAGGAATACGCCTTGTTCCCCCATATGAATATTGCCAAGAATATTTTATATAGCGTAAACAACCAGAGTGAACCGCAACAACAGAATTATTCTAAGCTGCTGCAATTATTAAAGATCGAAAAATTGACGGAACGCCTACCGGGTGAGTTATCCGGAGGAGAAAGGCAACGGGTCGCCCTGGCCAGAGCTTTGATGGCGGAACCCCAAATTTTGCTGCTGGATGAACCCTTATCGGCGCTGGATATTCAAACCCGGTCTGAGTTGCAGGATGAGCTGTTGAAGCTCCAGCAAGCTTGGGAGATTCCTTTTATTTTGGTAACCCATGATCCGGAAGAAGCGCATAAGCTTGGCGACGAGATTATTCATATGGATAAGGGGCGGATATGTGCGGCCGGAAACTAGCGAGATCAAAAACCAGTAAACTGAATTCGTTTTTAACCGATATAACTAAAGAAACGATAAACAAAAAGTATTACTGGAGGACCTGATGGAAAAACCGCTGACATTTGCGCAAAGATTCAAGTACGTTACTGCCGACGGTCTAAGTTATTTGGCAGTTATTATTACTATCGGAACTGCGTTCTGTTATTATTTTGGATCGCAAACCCCCTCTTTTCTGTTATGGGCCGTTGCCTTAATTTTAGTGCGGATCGCTTTAAACAAAATCGACGGCGATATTACTTTTGAAAAACCGGTTTCTTCCATGAAGGGCAAAATCATTAATGTCCTGCCTGATCAATATGCCGATCTGATTTTGATGATCGGAATCGGCACTTCATCTTTATGCCGACCTGTATTCAGCTTAATGGGAATTGCCACGGTGGCCTTAATCAGTTATAGCGGGATGCTCGGTAAGGCACTGGGGTTTGATTGGCAAAATCAAGGGCCGCTTCGTAAAACGGAACGGTTAGTATTGGTTGTGTTGTTCACTTTGGTGCAATATTTCTTATTAATCGATGGTATGCATGCCCTGTTGCTTGGAATAACTGCCATGGAATGGTCAATGGTGCTGGTTGTCCTTTTGGGCCAGCTGACAGTGTTCGACCGGTTGGTGGGGATTAGTAAGGAAAATGCCAAACTGGAATGGCTAAAAAATGAGAAGTATAAGAACATTACCCAGAAGATTTTAATTGCTTATGATTCGGAAACGGGTAATACCGAAAGGGTTGCCGAAGAAATCTCCAATTGTTTAAAGGTCGGCATTCGCAAAATCGATGATATCACCGGCGTAAAATCCTATGATTTGGTGATTTTCGGCAGCCGGGAGTCAGGCCGGCGACCCTCTTCAAAAATCATTGACTTCATTCAAAAACACCAGGATATTAAAGAATACGCAGTATTTATCACTTATAAGAATCGTTTTTGGGGTGCCATCCATACCCGGATGTGTTTTTCCTACTTTAAAAAACTGGTAGGCAAAAATCCGGTGGCGGTCTTTTCCTGCAAAGCGGCATATGAAAAAGATGAATTGTATAGGGAACACCTCCATGAGGATCCCAATCTATTAAATGCCTTTCTATTTGGAATTAAAGTGGTTCAAGATCTATCCAATAGGATATGAGAGCTGACATCAAGGGAGCCAAGGCTTTACCCATTGGCTCCTTTAATATCTTTTTCAGTCGGTTTGGGCCAAAGTTTCCGGTAAACAGTAAGCCTTTGCCACCAAGGGTTTTTGCCAGGGGAATTTGCACGGCATGAAACCGGCGGTTTACGCTCTTCAAAACCGGTCTTGCCGAAATGCAAGCGAAATTTGGTACATGCCGCTTCGGAAGGTACGGTTTCTACCGTTACGTTCTCAAAAGGCAAGATGCCTTCGGGACTATCGCTTTCCAACTTGATTTTGGTACGGATGTTGCTGTATTCATGAATAACTATAAAAATTTTTAAAGAGACCATGATACTCACCTCAGATAAGTATTTTCGGTTTTAAAAATCAATGAATGAAGTCTCCTGTTATAGTGTAATTTGGTTTATGATCTAAGGTAACAGGCTGCCGGCATTTGTTGTTTTTATTACATAGCAAATTTTGTGCAGGAGGGGTAGGTATAATGATCAAGAAATTATGGCTAATTATCGGGATTATTTCATTATTTTTTTCTGCATCTTTGGTGTGGGCCGATAGGGATAACCGGCTGGACAGGAAAGCAAAGGAGTTTCGACACGAAGAACCTAAGGGTTTTGGTCCGAGAGATCTAAATGAGCAGCAAATTGTCGACGGATTAAAAGAAGCACTTCATGTAAGCGCTGAAAATGCGGCGAATTATACCGGCAGACGAGATGGCTTTTTTGGCAATCCCGTGATTAAAATTCCTATTCCCGATCAGTTGCGGAAAGCGGAAAAAATATTACGGAAAACGGGTAGTGATAAAACAGTCGATGATTTTGTCTTAAGTATGAACCGGGCAGCGGAACAAGCAGCCCCTTCGGCTAAGCGGATTTTTTGGCACGCCATCAAAGAAATGAGTTTTGAAGATGCCCGCCAAATTTTGCGTGGTGATGATACGGCGGCAACTGAATATTTTAGGCGTAAAACGTCGGAAGAACTGCGCAATGCTTTTCGTCCGGTGGTAGTCCAAGCCACCAATAATGTTGGAGTCACGAGCAACTATAAGACATTGGTAGGTAAAGCCAAATCCATTCCGTTTGTAAAGGTTGAACCGGTGGACATCGATGAGTATGTCGTGACCAAAGCTTTGGA
>DNPP01000024.1:718-4059 GCA_003501365.1 Bacillota bacterium | reverse complement strand
AATCGAGAATTAATTGATTAATGGTAGCGGCTATTATTGGATCCAGACCGGTAGTGGGTTCATCGTAAAGCAAAATTGGCGGTTTAATGGCGATCGCTCTAGCGATCGCGGCCCGTTTTTTCATGCCGCCGCTTAAATCGGACGGCATTTTTGCGGCAGTGTCTTCCGCCAAACCGACGGTATTCAGGCACTGGAAAACTCGTTCATCGATCTGCTGTTTATTAAACTGCTCGCGGCGTAAACTAAAAGCAATATTTTCAAAAACAGTCAGTGAATCAAAGAGCGCCGCCGATTGAAAAACCATGCCCATTTTGTGCCGGATTGCCCGCCATTCACCCTTGGAAAGCGCTAGAGTATTTTGGCCGTCGATCTCAATCCACCCTGAGGTGGGATTAATTAATCCCATAATCAGCCGGAGTAAAGTGCTTTTTCCGCAGCCGCTGGGCCCTAAAATTACAAAAGTTTCCCCTTGGCGGAATTCTAATTCGACTCCGTCCAGGATGATTTGCTCATTGACTTGATAACCAAGATTAAATATTGATATCATTGTATCCCTCTTACTTATTACAACCCATAAAGTAACATGGAGAGAAAATAGTTGGAGACAAAAATAATGATGCTGGAGAATACCACCGATTCAGTCGTCGCTTTGCCTACTCCGACCGCGCCATTGGCCGTATGTAAGCCCTTATAAGAACCGATTCCGGCGATGATTAACCCGAAGAAAACCGCTTTGACCAGTCCCCCGAGAAAGTCCCAACAGGTTACAAAGGCAAGAATTCCGCTGATAAAATCGGTAGCAGGAATATGGGCATAACTGATGGCTAATACAAATCCACAGAGAATACCGAATAAATCGGCAAAAATCACCAATAGCGGCAACATTGCGGCAGCGGCGATGATTTTAGGGGCAACCAGATAATCGATTGGGTCGGTCGATAAAGCCTCCAGCGCTTCAATCTGTTCAGTTACTTTCATGGAACCGATTTCAGCGGCAATGGATGAACCGACCCGTCCGGCAACGACAACGCCGGTTAAAACCGGGGCTAATTCGCGGGCAAATGCCAAAGTTAAGCCTTGACCAAGTTGGGAGGAGAGACCAAAAGTCGCGAATATTTTAGCAATTTGAAGGGAGAAAACCATCCCGGTCGAAGCTGAAATGGCTAAAACGATCGGCAATGATTTAACCCCGATAAACTCCATCTCGGAGAGAGCATTGTTCCAGAAAACCGTATGATGAGAAATAGCCTTTATGGTGTTCACATAAAGTTGAACAAAATCACCGATGTAAAATAAGACCTTCGTTACCATCCTTCCCAAGTATGATAACGGGTTAAATTGAAATTGTTTCCATTGGAACGACATGTAGAGTTCCTTTTGGTTATTTGAATTGATTAATTTTTAATTGCCTTTGGACAGGCAAAATTAAAAATCTATTAAAAAATATTCGGTATTATCTAGAAAATTCCTGCATTCTTCGCCAAGAGTTCGCCGCCATCCGATTTTGAGATTCTAAAGGCTGAAAAAAAATAACCATAAGTCTACCTAGACTATGGTAATCTCAACATTCCGGTAATACTTTTGAAAGCCTGGGCATAATACCAATTAACTTGACAAACTTTACGTTTAAAAGCGAATTGGTATTCATAGGCGAAGTTAATTTAAACCTCGATCCGGCAAGTTCTTATTAGATATGAATTAATAAAGTTACTTGCCGGATTCAGGTTAAATAGAAGACTTTTTTTTGCGCCAAATTAAGATCATTGTTTTTCCTTTCCTTTTTAGGATTGGATTTAAGACCGCAGCCAAGATATTCATATTACGGACCTCCTTTCCACCCGGAAGATCTTTCTATATTATGAAAAAGTCCCGACCAAGGTGATAAAAAAGTGGAACCTTATGGAGCATGGGCTTTCCTCCCAGTGGTTTTAATTTTTTCAGGGTTATAATTGAGTTTTGTTCAAAAAAATTTGAAAATTAATTGGGAAAATGAAGGAATGGAGAAGGAAACTATTTTCAGCCGTCGAAAAAAATGAATGAGTGAATAAGGGAGGTAATGATAGTGCTGCCAAAGAATTTAAAATATACGTCGGAACATGAATGGGTTAAAATTAATGGGGACCGTGTAGTAGTGGGAATTACTGATTACGCGCAAAATGAGTTGGGCGATGTAGTTTTTGTGGATTTGCCAAGTGTCGGCGATAAGATAGTCGCCAAAGATCCAATTGCTACAATTGAATCAGTAAAGGCAGTCTCCGAGATATATGCTCCAATTAGCGGGGAGATCATGGAGATCAACGATTCCCTTGAACATAGCCCGGAATTTGTCAATCAAGATCCGTATGGAAAGGGCTGGGTTATGATCATTGAACCGGCCGATCCCAAAGAAATAGACGCTTTGTTGAGTCCATCCGCTTATTCCTCGTTGATCGGCGCGCAAGAATGATTTGGAGAGGGATTCCTTATCATAGGAGTTTGTCGCGGAGAAAGTCTGATAAACAGTTGCAACAAGTGGTGGATTGATGGTGATGAAATTTTTTGTAGGCGATATTGTTAAAATGCGTAAAGTCCACCCCTGCGGGGGAAGTGATTGGGAAGTTTTGCGGGTGGGAATGGATTTTCGGATAAAATGTTTGAAATGTCAGCGGGTTGTTATGCTTGGTAGGCCTCAATTTGAGAAAGCTGTAAAAACAGTGATCAAATCGGCACTTCCCTCGACTTTGATTTCTGAAAATTCTCCCCGAAAACCCCTTGAATAATATAGGATTAAAGTGTATAATTCTACAATGAATTCCCTGCTCTGTCTAAATCCTATAATGGGTATGTGATTATCGGGGGTTTAATCAGGGCCGTTAGCGCCGTGGGGGCGCTTTAGTCCAGAGGGAGGAGGTGATTCGGGTGCGGAATTATGAGACAATGTACATTCTGAAACCTGAATTGGAGGAAGAAGCTATTGTTACTGCAGTGACCCGCTTTGAGGATGTCGTTAAAAATGGCGGCGGAGAGATTGTTAAGACCGACCGTTGGGGCAAGAGACGTCTTGCTTATGAAGTGAACGGCATTACTGAAGGTCACTATGTATTAATGACTTTTAAGGCTCCAAGCAGCGCAGCACAGGAATTGGATCGTATTTTAAGGATTCAAGACACTGTGGTACGCCAATTAGTGATTAAAAAAGATGAGTAACGAAGGTGATTATTGATGAATCATATCGCTTTAATCGGTAGATTGACCAGAGATCCGGAACTTCGTTATACTCCGAATGGCGTGGCAGTTGCCAATTTTGATTTAGCAGTTGATCGCCCTACCCCAAATCAGCAAGGCGAACGTGAGGCTGATTT
>DNPP01000024.1:0-322 GCA_003501365.1 Bacillota bacterium | reverse complement strand
AACGCAGAACTGCCGAAGTAATAGCGAGCCGGGTGCAATTTTTAGAGAAAGCTCGTGATGAAGCGGCTTCCACTGGTCCAAGCAGTCATAATTCACCTGAACCTAGTGCAGATAGTGGTGCAGATATTGAAGGAATTAATCTCGATGATCTACCTTTTTAGGCGGATCTTAACGGAGGCGAAATAAATGGGAAAGAATAACGATAGAGATGGTAGTGGTGGAAAAGAACGCGGCATGCGGCGACCCAAAAAGAAGATTTGTTCTTTTTGTGTAGATAAGGTTCAAAGTATCGATTACAAGGAAACCGCTAAAGTCCGTAAGT
>DNPP01000122.1:34301-37241 GCA_003501365.1 Bacillota bacterium | reverse complement strand
GTTCAAATCCCACCTTCGGCACCAACACTTTCAAACATTATGGTGTTATTGAAAATTAATTTGGCTTCATTCTTGACACCAACCAACCAGAAATCATGGTATTTTACCATGTTTTTTTTATTTCCTTTTATTTGCTTTACCTTTTACAAGTTAATACCAATGGAATAATCACCATAAAGCCCATCACTTCCTTTGTTTGTAGGAATACACTATAAAAGTCGCTCATATCAAAACATTGAAAGGCAGGTAACGCTATGCTTGAGAAATTAGCTGAAGCTCTTGGTGGTTGCGGATGTCAATGTAATCCTTTTCTCATATTCCTTATATTAGTTCTATTGGTTCTTGGTTGCGGCGGTTGTATATAACCAGCCACGCTAAATTTTAAAATAACGGGATCAATTATCGATAACGAAGTGGTTCTGCCATAATCAAAAGCCCCACTACCTAACTAGGCAGTGGGGCTACTTAATCTAAAGTTTGAGAACTAACTCCAATGTTTATAGTCGGTACTTTTTGCCGCTACTATTTTTCTTGAGTTTCTACCCAAGCCATCTCGCATGCTTGGCATTCTCCTTGCGCTAAAATTATTGTAGAAATTTCCAATTGTTCGAGGAAACTGGCAGGAAAACTTGTTCCCACCCCGTATAAAATAAAGAAACTGAATTCATGCTATTTGGCAAAGGAGTGAATGTTAATGCAGTCAAAACTGATCTGGAATAACCAAATGGGTTTTTCGGCAGCAGGGGAATCAGGGCACCTGATTATCATGGATGCGGATACGGCGAATGGAGGAGCGGGGCAGGGACTGCGCCCCATGGAATTGCTCTTACATGGCCTGGGTGGTTGTACCGGAATGGATGTGGTGTCGATTTTGAAAAAAATGCAAATCGACCTAGAAAACTTCTCCATCGAAATAAACGCCGAGCGCGCGCCGGAGCATCCTAAACGTTTTACCAATATTCACTTGATCTTTAAAATGTCGGGCCCGAATATCAACCGGGATAAAGCCTACCATGCCATCGAACTTTCTCAAACCAAATATTGTTCGGTCGCGGCCTCACTCAATGCAAAAATCAGTTATGAATTAATCATTGAATAACCGGTAGGAATAACAACAAAAACGCCAGGGAATAACCGTGGCGTTTCTTTATCTATAAATAAATAACTATATTAAAATTTTTCTACCGGTAATTATTCTTGGGCCGGAAACAATCCCGACATAGCACTTCCCGATCCTGCTTCGGCTGGAAAGGAACTTGGGTTTGGGCTCCGCAACGCGAACAAACCGCATTATAAAGGGTCCTTTCGCCTTTAAAACTATTGCCGCCGCGGTGTCCCCGGTCATTATTCTTGCGAGCCTGACGGCAAGCAGGGCATCGGCCGGGTTCGTTGGTAAACCCCTTCTCGGTATAAAAATCTTGTTCACTGGCTGTAAAAACAAATTCTTGATTGCAATCTTTGCAAACTAGAGTTTTGTCACTGGACATTCATTTTCCCCCTCTTAGCCTAATTAATGGCAATTTATGTCTAACTAACCGGCTTTTGGGATGGAGAAAAATGAATTTAAATCTAGCCTAGTTAAGTACTGACAAAATAAATTATAACACAACCTATTTTTTTCTTCAACCATTAGCAATACAAAACATTCCTTTTTAGTATTTTGGAGCCATTTTTGGGATCAGAACACATGTTTGGAATTTTGAAACTCCTGGATCAAGTCCAGGGTCTCACCGAAACGCTGAAAATGAACGATTTCGCGCACGCGCAAGAAATTTAAGGTATCTTTCAAGTCCGGATCATCGGTGAGGTCGATTAGCCACTGATAAGTAGCCCTGGCCTTTTCTTCCGCCGCCATATCCTCATGAAGGTCGGCCACCGGATCACCCTTCGCTTGAATATAAGCTGCAGTCCATGGATTGCCCGTTGCATCGACATAAAATAAGGCCCGGTCATGATCTGCATAATGTCCACCCAGATCTACAGCTTTTAGTTCATCTACACAAGCATCTTTGGTTAACTGATATACCAAAGTGGCAATTATTTCCAGGTGGGCAAGTTCTTCGGTGCCGATATCGTTTAATACACCTTTTGACTGACCGGTGGGCATCGTGTACCGTTGATTCAAATAACGTAGGGCCGCACCCAACTCGCCATCCGGACCGCCATACTGAGTTATTAAATATTTGGCCATTTTTAGATCGGCCTTGCCTACTTTGGCGGGGTATTGTAGTTTTTTTTCATAATGCCACATTTCTTTACCTCCAAATTAGTAATTAATCTCCCAGGGCCAAGGTTCCTCGATCCATCTCCAACATGGCTGGTTAATGCTATCTTCAGCCGTTAGAGGACCAAAACTTGCCGTATACATGTCTTTAACCCGCTCCGCTTCACAGTGCGCCCTCGCATATTCCGCCAAAGCCCGCTGATCATTTGGATGAGTATCTAAATATAGATGAAAATCAAAGGTGGTAAATTCCAGAGCTTGTAGATCATTTAACATCTTAAGTTGCGTGCTGTGCATCATAAACCCTCCCTAACATTTTTTACTATGATATGGACGATATAATTCCGGAAAAACTGTGCCCATCATTAAAGCTTTCATCGGATCCCAACGATTGGTAAAAATTTGAAATGGTACATATGCCTGTGCAAGGCGCATGCACATTTGAGTAGCCGCTTCCATTAAAAAATCCCTCCATACAAATGCCTTTGTCTTTAATGTATTCGTCCCTTATGCCTTTTGTATCCGGGCCATAATCCCAAAAACATGGGCCTACGGCATAAAAAAAGCAGCTCTATTTTTTAAACAGAGTCCGCTTTTTTCATTTCAGGAAACCTTTTTCCTAATGAATCGTTTGGCCTAACCATCATTTTTAATACCACACAGAGTAATTTCCGCATATATCAACTGGCCTAAATTAATGTTCTTATTTCCTAAAT
>DNPP01000122.1:27709-34145 GCA_003501365.1 Bacillota bacterium | reverse complement strand
AATCCCCACCGATACGGTTCGCCCATTATTTGCAGGCGAACGTCCACTAAAGGGCTGGTTCCCGGAATAGCCAACCGACCGTCTGCCGCCGGTTTTAATACGGAACCCAATAAAATACTTTTAGAACCGGAGTATGTATGGATGGCGTGTAATAAATCGATCACTTCGGTCTCTCTCAGATACATCAACAAGCCTTCTGCAATAAACAGCGTGGTCTCACCGGCATTAAAATCCGCTAAATTTTCTAATAAATTTTGTAAAGTTTGCTGGGTAAAATCAAGTGGGGCAAAAGACAGATTTGGCTTTACGTCCCCATGTTCGCTCAGGGCCCGTTCTTTTACTTGTTGAGTAGCGGGATGATCCACTTCCCACCAACGGACTTCTGGAAAAAGATGATGCAACCGGTAAGCCAGGGTATCAAAACCAGCTCCCAGCGCAATCACTTGTTTACAATTGTCGGCGATAATTGAAATAGTCTGTTCTTCAAGCCAACATTTTCGCAAAGCATTATGAATGGAGATCCCCGGAAAGGTCATCTTTTCAATGGATTGATAAAGCGTACGGACCAGCGGTAAATCAAATAACTTATAAAATTCAGCGAACCATCCCGGAAAGGCCTGGATAAACCAACGAGTCGGCGCAACCGCATCCGGAGCTACCAATTTACCCAAGAGCGGATCTTGGGACAAAAATAAGACTCCCATAGCAACAGCTTGGGCGGTTTGACTGGGTTGTGACGTTTGGATGATAATCCCCCCCTGCAACTTCAATGAACATTATCCACCATTATATTCCGGGGGATTTTATTGGTTACCCAGAGCGTTTTCCCAAACTGGCAAGCTTCAGCAAAGTTTCAATAAAACAACTATTTTGTGATGTTTCGTCGGTGTCTTGGGATGCTTTACCGAACTTATCGGAATTAAATCGGGAAAAACTACTTTGGAGGGTAATTTAACTGGAAAGGAGGGTTGGTTGAGATGAATAATTTTCTCAAGAACTTATTAGGACTTAATACGAATGATCAAGAGTTCGGAACCTTTGATGAGGCGACATCCTGGGAACCCACATCGCCCCGGCCTGAGGATACCCTAAACATTCAGTACCAGGGAATACTCAAAGCCTCGGGAGCCGGTGAAATCTTTGTTCATTATGGATTCGACAGTTGGAATCGGGCCGTCAATACGCAAAAAATGGATCGATTGCCGGATGGTAGTTTTAGCACTGCCATAAAAGTGGAAAGGGCGCACGAGATGAATCTTTGCTTTAAAGACAGCGCCGATCATTGGGATAACAATAACGGCCACAATTGGAACCTATCCCTGCAATAATCATTATTTTAGCCTTTTCAAAAGGAGGTTATAACCGCAAACGGTTTACCCTCCTTTTGAAAAGGTATTTTTTATTTAGGACTTTTTTTGCGTTTTAATTTTATCTGACTCGGCACGATGATTTCAGTAATTTCCACCGCATTATAATCGGCTTCTCCAAGGCAGCGGCAGCAATTATCGCAGATCTTATTTTGATCTAAATCGCAAATCTCGCATTTGCCACAGTCATCACATTCTTTAGCCTCATCAAGCACACATTCCTTTTTCAAAATCACCGCTCCCATCGGAAACAACTTTAATTGGTAATTCCACCAGTTTGCCGAAATTCCTCTCCAAAACGTTCCCCGCTATCAATATACAAATTAGAGCAGGAAATCTTAACCGTACGGTGAAATTAAACCTCGATCCGGCAAAAATATTGCAATTTTCCCGCTGTAACGCCGATAAATCGGCCGGATCGGGTTTATTGTCCGAATCCGGCAAGTGCTTATTTGATTTGAATTAATGAAGTTACTCGCCGGATTTCAGGTTGAAAAATCGGGAGGTATTTATGCCAATGTTATATGCAGCTTCTGTCCGGGTAAGTTTTAAAAGAAACCAGCGTCGTTTAGATATTATTGTTGAAGCGGACAACTTGGAGAGCGCTAAGGAAAAAGTGCTTAAACAAGCGCATAAAATTTATGCGCCCGGTAAAAAAGCGATTTATGCAATTATCGGAACTGTAAGTGAAACCGAGGCCTTTACCGACTTCTCGGGAATAAGACCATCCCAGGACGAAGGGGATTAACTAAGCTACTAGAATTCCCCGCTCCTTTTCAATTATACCTCGGCAATCGAAACATAAAAAAGACCAGCGCGGGTAAACTAGCGGTGGTGGTGAAAAAAATGATCCATTCATCCAAAATAGCTGAAATTGTAAATTTTGTGACCAAGCACCCCCAGAGTACAGCCGGACGACGAATCTGCCGTGAGATACTCGGTGAAGCGGTGGAACGCTTTAATGAAGAATTTGCCATGGATCTGGAGGCCGGACTCAGGCAAAATGATGAAACCAAAATCAACGCTTATTATAGTCTGGTACGCTGAAACCACTCAATAGTCGTAGATAACCCCGTATTTAAATCATTTTTCGGCATCCAATGGAGACTGGATTTTGCCTTCGAAATATCAAACAGACTATGACGAATATCCCCCGGCCGGGCCGGCAAAAACTCCGCTTCGGTGTTACTTCCGGTCAAAATCTGCAACTCATGAAGCAGGCCATTAATGCTTACTTTCTGCCCGGATCCTATATTATATATCTGGTTATCGCCACTGATCATGGCTTGAGTAATAGCTTGGACTACATCCTTTACGAACACAAAATCCCGGGTCTGTTCCCCATCGCCAAAGATTTGGATTGGTTCATTTTTTAGCAAACGATCTGCGAAGATAGCCACCACGCCTCCTTCACCGCCGGAATCTTGTCTTGGCCCATATACATTGGCAAAGCGCAAAACCGAATATCGTAGGCCATAGGTCGCGGAATAAACCTGGAAATAATGTTCCGGGGTATGTTTACTAATCCCGTATAACGACATCGGCATTACCGGATGTTCCTCGGTAATGGGTAGAAATTGAGGATTACCATAAACCGCAGCCGATGATGGATAGATAATCTTTTTGACTCCATACAAACGGGCAGCTTCCATTACCTTCAAACTGCCTAAAATGTTTAACTCCAGATCCCGGAAGGGTTGATTCAAAGAGGTTGCTACATTAACTTGAGCCGCCAAATGGATAATATAATCCGGCATTACTTGCGCAACTATTTTAAGAAAATCTTTTTCTAAAATATCGGCCTCATAAAACCCGGCGCCGTTTAAAACTTGAGATCGTTTACCACTTGACAGATTGTCCACTACAGATACCTGATGCAACGGCAAAAGCTCTTCCACCAAATTGCTTCCGATAAAACCCGCCCCGCCTGTAACTAAAATTTTAGACATTTTTTACTCCTTTGATGGACCCTTCATTTTAACCTCGATCCGGCAAGTAAGTGACAATTTTTCTGCAATGGTGCAGAAAAATTGGCCGGATCGGGTTCATTGTTTGAATCCAGCAAGTCTAAATGCGACTGAGGTTTTTGGGGTTACTTGCCGGATTCAAGTTTAACTATCATATAAATTATAAAACAAACGAGTGAATTCACTCACATGTTCTTTTTCTTTATTCATAATGGTTGTTAGTAAATTTTGAATTGCCGGATTGGCAATGGCTAAAATCTGTTTTTGATAAGCATTAATGGCGTGCAACTCGTCACGAAGCGCATTTTTCAAACATTCCAATACTTGTTCATCCGCTGGATATATTTTCTTGGGGGAATAATCACGACGGCGCCCTTCCGGCTGGTTACATCCTTGGCACTTGCCGGCGATACTATAAGCCAGCCCCGGCCCGCTTTCATTCGCTCCGTTTAGCATAGCCAAACCTTGCTTTTTTAACTCTTCCGCCTGAACCGGGTCCAGTACAGCCAACATTCGCATCAGACGAATATAATGTCCCATCTCGTCGTCGGCGGTTGCACGAAACTGCTCACTAATTCGGTAATCTTTGATCTGGGTTGCGCACTCCAAATAACCAATGATCGCTCCCACTTCATCGGCGATATCTTCTCGCAAAATAAGCAAATCCGGATCTGCCGTAAAATGAGGAGAACCGATTGACGGTATTACATAAGGGCAATCAAAACGGGAGTCCATCCAAATCCCTCCGCACATTTTCATTTTGTTAGGCAGCTAGTTGCTAGTTGCTATCCCACGATGCATCCATTATGGTTCAATAACTCAGAATATGTGCAAAAGGCCTGGAAGGTTCAAACTTTTACAAATATCGTTTTAACAGTTCTTCACGGGTGATCCAGATTTCAAAAGCATCTTTGGTCTTTCCAAAGCTGGCCTTCTTTTTGGTTTTGTAGGAATAATAAATTTTGCGCAGTATAGTCTCCCAAAAGCCAAACCACCATCGATTCCAGCCTTTAGGAAGAGCCACCATGGTAAATCCTAAGCGTTTGGCGCCCGCAACTAACACGTTCACCCCGTAAAAACCTTTTATGTCCGCCGGGATTCTCGAATCGGAACAAGCCCTGGCGACGGCGTTTAATTCCGACTTTAATAACTCCAATATCCGCCACTCCATGGAACGGGTCGTCTGTTCCCGACCGAGCTCGACAACCCGATGATTTGACAAATGGAATTCGGCAACCCGGTCTCCGGGATTAATCCTTACTCCATCGGCTAAAGTCAATGGGTCTTTCCCTTCATAGGGGTGAAAACAGATCAGCAAAAGCTGATATTCGGAACTTGGGATCGGGGTTGCACCGGCTTTTTTTAAAAAGCGGTGATCAATGGCCATGCCTACCTTTTGTATTAGGGTTAAATCTTCACTCATGCTGTACCTCCTTAAATATCGGCAAGGGTCACAAAATGATAACCCCGAGTTTGACATTGTTTAATGATCTCCGGTAGGGCTTCTACCATATTTTGTGGTGCGCCCGGCTCGCCTCCGGCATCGTGAATCACAATAATACAACCCGGCTTGAGCTTTTTTACCAAACGCGCCACGATTTGAGCGGGGGTGGTCCGCCGCTCCCAGTCAACCGCATTCGCCGTCCATAACACTACTGTTAATTCTAAACGTTTGGCCGCCAAATATTGAAAGAGATTCAGCGCGCCCCAGGGCGGCCTAAACCAGCAGACCCGACCGCCGCAAATTTGCTCCAGAACCAGCTTGGCTTGACCAATCGCAGCGATACTTTTCTTATAAAACATACGATAAGCATGCGTGTGATGCTGGGTATGAACACCGATCCGGTGCCCGTGCTGCAAAATTTCCCGCACTAATTCCGGGTTGTTTAGCGCCCGCCGGCCCACTAAAAAAAAAGTAGCCGGAATCCGGTTTTGAGCTAAAATGTCCAAAACCTGCGGGGTTATCTCCGGATTGGGGCCGTCATCAAAAGTAAGACATATTTTGGGTTCCCGGGTACTGCCCTTTTTAAGCACCCGGGGATTAAACCAACGGGTCCAATAATCAGTAATCGGATAAATAACTGCCCAAAATGCAATTAACGTCAATAGGAGACCAAACCAAATCATAATTTTGTACCTTCAATCAGTCTTTAGTCTTTAGTCTTCAGTCTGATAATGTCGAAACGGGTAAAAGATATAAACCACCGCCATCAGGGTCAGGCAAATACTGCTGATATAAAATGGAGCCACCAGTCCGGTACCTCCGAGTAACCCCAGATCCCTGCTGCTTAACGTCCCCAAAAATCCGCCCACCAAGGGCCCTACGGCAAATCCCAGCCCTTCAACAGACATAAATAGACCCATCAACACCCCGCGCTGCCCGGGAGGAATTGAACCAGCCAGCAGAGCATTCCAGGCCGGTTGAATTAAGGCGTAGGAAAGACCGACAAATCCCACGATCCACCATATATTGCGACTATTGCCATAAGTCACCATGATAAACAACGAAATCGCCGCCAAAAGAAAGCCTGCTACCAAGAAAGCTCTTGGCCCGCGTCGATCAGCCAATTGCCCTACTGGAATCATAAAAGCAATGACCACAATACCGCCGATTAACAGCAAAATGCTATATTGGGCTTCCGAAAGGCCTAATTTATTGGTGGCATAAGGCAACATATTCGGCAAAAGCATCCCCAGAGAGAGTGTTTGGAAAAACATCCCCGGTATCAAACCCTTCACTTTCCATAGCCGAACCAAAACCTCTTTTATCCGTTCCCGGATTGCCGGTTGATTTTCATTGGCGGTCATTTGGCGAATATGGAGTACCCGGTTCCAGCTCGACCAGCCTAAAATGCAGATAACTATCGCCAATAATGCGACGGCAACTAATATCGTAAAGCAGGTCCGATAAGCATCGACCACCGGCAGGTGAATCGTATCCAGAAATTTACGCATCCGGCTGTCGATCAAAAAACCCATTAGAATAGGGCCTAAGCCGCCGCCTGCCAGCCATACGACTGAAATGATGCTGATGATCGTGGCCCGTTTTTCTTCTCCTACGGTTTGAATAGAACCGGAGATAGCCGCCGGCCAAGTAGGCGC
>DNPP01000122.1:25128-27388 GCA_003501365.1 Bacillota bacterium | reverse complement strand
TCCATAATTAATAAGACCCCGATAGCCGCCGCGATGCTACCGGAAAGTAAAACCGGCCAAGGTCCTTTGTGATCAACCAACCAACCGACGGCGCCTTTTGAAAGATTATCCGCAAATAAATTGGCGGAGATCACCAAGCCGAGTGCAGCCGTGCTGTAATGCAAACTGGTTAGGAAACTGGGCAAAAAAGTCAAAAATAAAGACATCCGGATAAACTCAATCGACGAAATAATTGCCAGAAAAGCTATCACTACCGGATGTTTAAATAAACCTTCTTTTTTATCAAACACAGATCAAACTCCTCGCCTTATTATTGTTAAACCGCCGAACTCTCCGGGTTTCCGGGGTTAACATATTTAGAATACTGCGGGCCGCCATCTCCGCAGAACCAGGATGACCAATCTTGATACAATTTTTTTGAAAAAATAAACGGAATTGTTCATCGGAGACCATCCGGTGAGTCGCCGAACGCACCCGGTGTTCTGTTTTCGCGATAATCGCCGCCCGATGCCGCCACAAATAATTGGCATTGACTTCTTCTTGACCCATCATCGGTTTATAAATAATCATCGGCAAACCACTCGCCAAAGCCTCGGAAATCGTAATCCCCCCGGCTTTAGTGATCAATAAATCGGCAATCCTCATCAGACTGGGCATATTCTCGGTGAATTTCTCAACCCTGAAGTTCGCATACCTAGACTCAAGCGGTTGCAGTTTCTCATAAAGATCGTGATTGGAGCCGGTTATGATTAAGGCTTGCACACCGAGCGGCAACTCCTCTAAAGTACGGCTCAATCGAAAACGGGTGGCTTTAAAGATCCCATCACTACCGCCCATGATTAAGATCACTTTTTCATGGGGTTTATAATTAAATTTCTTTTTCAGTTCAATCGGATCGAAATTGGAATTGAACTCCGGACGGATAGGGATTCCGCTGACAATGATCGCCGAGCGCGAAACCCCCCTCTCAACCAATCCATCAGCCACTTCTGGTGAGCCTACAATATACAGGTCTGTATTTGGATGGATCCATTGACTATGTACACACATATCCGTAATTACCGTAACAATCGGTACATTCAAATTTCCGGTCTCTTTCATTTCCGATAAGACTCCGGCCGGTAAGGGAAAAGTGGAAATAATAATTCGCGGTCGCAAGTTTCCCACCAACATCGTCAGTTCGGTATACCCCATCCGGTTCAGATGGCGTTGCCAGAAAGAGTCGGGTGATATTTTCCCGGTAGCTTGATAATATAAAGCATAACCCACGGGAAAATGCCTGATACTCTGGGCATATCCAAATTGAGTAATCCGGTTGAAGAATGGTACCAATAAATCACAGTAGTCGACCGTTGTAATTCTAATCCCGGGAGCCTGCATTTGCAGGGCTAAAGTTAAGGCCCTTGCGACTTGATTGTGTCCCCCGCCATAACTGGCAGATAATATTAAAACATCACATGATTCTTTAACCAAATCTACACCCTCCAACATATTTGTTGGTTGCGGTATAACATTTATTAGACAAACCCAATAAAAATCCTGCAAAATTATTATGCAAGAGGGAAAAGGAGTCTTCGATAGATCTTCCTCATTATACCAGTTTATTTTAACGGTTAATTATTTAAAACGTTTCATTTCTTTATTAATTACCCGGCATTACGCTTTATATTCTTAAGTTTCCCCTTTCACAACCTTATCCACGGACAAATTAACGTTATTATAGAGGTTAAATGTCGTTCCCACTTTACACCCCTGTAAAACCATCACCCGGCATTCATTTCGAGAAACATCAGTCACCAGTGCCGTCTCGCCATTATTCAGCTGTAAAACCGTACCCACAAGATAAGGAGCAACAACTGCCGTGAAACATTGAATTACTGAACGTTCAAATTTGGCATCGGCTTCAGCCGTAATCTCCCGAATCGCCAGGTGTGAAGAAATACCCCGCGCTCTCTGGGAGGTCAGCTCATCATAAGAATCCGCTACGGCAACAATCTTGGCAAACCGATGAATTCTTTTAGCGGTCAACCCTCTAGGATAGCCTGAGCCGTCTTCCCTTTCATGATGTTGGAAAGCAACATGCGCCGCCAAGAAATTTACATCAAATTTATTCCTTATGGTATCATAGCCTAAACGGGCATGTTTCTTGATCTGCTCAAATTCTCGCGGTTCCAAATAGCCAAATTGCTCGAAAAGCCTCGCATCAATAAAAATCTTACCGATATCATGGAGCAAGGCGCCAACTCCCAAATTCTCCATT
>DNPP01000122.1:0-25089 GCA_003501365.1 Bacillota bacterium | reverse complement strand
CTCTAGGATAGCCTGAGCCGTCTTCTCTTTCATGATGTTGGAAAGCAACGTGCGCCGCCAGGAAATTTACTTCAAATTTATTTCTTACGGTATCATAGCCTAAACGGGCATGTTTCTTGATCTGCTCAAATTCTCTCGGTTCCAAATAGCCAAATTGTTCGAAAAGCCTCGCATCAATATAGATCTTACCGATATCATGGAGCAGGGCGCCAACTCCCAAATTCTCCATTTCTTTGCGGTTAAAACCCATCTCCATGCCGATCATCAATGCAATGATACAAACATTGACGGAATGGGCAAAAAGATAATTATCATCAGAGCGTATATCAACCAGATTATAAATATTATTGATATCGTGGGAGATCTGATCCACTAATTCGGCTACCACATTTTTAATACTTTGGGTGCAAACTCTCTCATCCTTTAATAACTGAACTGCTGCTTTTTTCAATAATCCCCTAGCTTTAAAGCGGGTTTCTTCATTTACTGTTTCTTGGATCAATTGATCTTGTGAAATGCGGGGATCTAAAATATAGACCGAATGATATTTCAGTGCTTTAAGTCGATCAATGTAGGAGGGTTTCAGCTCAATATTGGGCCGTAGCAATATTCCGCCATCATCTTCCCGGAAAATGGCCCGGGCAAGTTTCATTCCCGGTTGTAATCTTTCAACTGCAATCAAACGCATGCCGTGAATGCCTCCCTAACAAAATGACCTTCGTGTAAAGACTTTACCTTAAAATACCTGATAGTAATCTTATAATATTTGGCAATCTATATCCGNNTCTCATCCTTTAATAACTGAACTGCCGCTTTTTTCAATAATCCCCTGGCTTTAAAGCGGGTTTCTTCATTTACTGCTTCTTGGATCAATTGATCTTGGGAAATGCGGGGATCTAAAATATAGACCGAATGATATTTCAGTGCTTTAAGTCGATCAATGTAGGAGGGTTTCAGCTCAATATTGGGCCGTAGCAATATTCCGCCATCATCTTCCCGGAAAATGGCCCGGGCCAGTTTCATTCCCGGTTGTAATCTTTCAACTGCAATCAAACGCATGCCGTGAATGCCTCCCTAGCAAAATGACCTTCGTATAAAGGCTTTACCTTAAAATACCTGATAGCAATCGTATAATATTTGGCAATCTATATCCGAAAGGAGTGAATTCCATGTTGACCTGCGAAGTCTCTTTATTTCCCTTAGAAACAGTCGATTCCGATCAGATCATCAATCATTCATTGGAGGCCCTTAAAAAAACCGGGCTAAAACACGAGGTCGGGAACCAAAGCACTTACATTTACAGTGAAGATCCCAATCAAATCTGGGATGGCCTTCAATCAATTTATCAGGAGGCCAAAAAAGCCGGTACCGAATTTTCCATGGTCATCAATCTAAGTAATAACACGTAAACCTCGATCCGGCGAGTTCCTATTTGATATAAATTAATGAAGGTACTTGCCGGATTCAGACTAAACCAAATTCATAAATTTTATTTCTAATTTCCACCTCTAGATCAACAAATCCTTCCTGGAAAAATGAGTTTGATTTTTCTTTCCAAATTTTTGTGAAATCTTTTCCGGCGGCAGGAGATAACCAAGAAATGTAAAAATCTTAATAGGAGATTTTCAAAGGGAGGTGGAACAATGTCCAAAGAAAAATCCATTAAGAAAGAAACCAAGAAACCGCCGAAGAAGAAATGAGAAAAGCAAAAGGGGCTGTACCAGAAGTAAAACCTCCGGCAGCCTCTTTTTCATTATGTCTAGCATTCACCGAAAGATAGTCGGCCCCTCAAAGTGATCTCTTAATTCAGATGGTATTCATATAAGCTTGCAGGTAAATTAAGCCGTATCCTTTTGCGCTTTTTACATATCAATAACGATCCATCCATATTAAATCAATTTGTTAACCGAAATTCCATAACAGAAGAACAATAAAACAATATCATTCAAAAGCGTTGAAAAAAAGGACCTCGATCATTTCGAGCTCCTTCAACAAGTAGTTAATTTGACAATACATTATCCCCGGATGAAATTAAATCTGTCGGTACTATGCCTAAACAATCCGGGTCAGAAAGAAATTAAGTGATACATTGTTAGTTCTCCCGGGGAGTCCTTTCTTTACGATTTGTTGAATTTAGTCCTTGATGCATCGAACATAAAATCCACAATAACCGCAAGCCATATAATTTGTATATAAATCTGACGCTAAGTAACTTATATTTTTATAATTAGCATATTTCGAGGAGGAAGTCCCTGTGCTGGTCCAAAAGAAACAATTTCGGCCTAAAGCATCAAATACACCGTTATCATCACGATATCCACCCGGTAGCGCGGTAAATCCGCTCGAATTGTTGCTTATCTGGTTATTACCGACGTCACCAGTTTCGGATGATGTATTCCACCCCGAAGTATAGGCCAATGATTTGCCGATTTTATTACCTGTCGTCGTGTTATCATAATTATACCCATTGGCAATTAAATAGTTCTGGAGAACATCCCATTCATCATTGGTTGGAACATGCCATCCGGGAGGGCACAATTTGCCTGTACTGACTACATTCCAATTGTATATTTTTCCATATACATTTGCATTGGCTGCATTATTATTATAATTACAATAGGCTCCGATAGTCGTCGAAACTGATGTCTGCCACCAAGCAGTTGCATCTGTGATGTTTGATATCGCTACACCATCATTGTATTTTGTCGTACGAAGATTTTCTTTCATCCAGGTCTGAGAACCAATAGTAATTGTGTGATAAACATTACCATCTATATCCGTTACTGTCATTGTCCCAGTCGGACCTGTCGGCTTATCCGGACTTTCACCTCCACTACCTCCGCCGCATCCCGCTAAAGAAACCGCCAGGATCAATGTTAAAAATAAAACAATAACTGTCTTTTTCATTTCGTTTCCTCCGTTTCGAAAAATTATAAGATCTATTCAGGCTTATTTCTTTTAATTTTTTTAATTCGTTTTATCTTAAAATATTATATAAATCTTTAATCTTATTAAATCAAAATAAAGCCACGTCACCGTGAGGCTATGGCTTTATACTATATTTTTCACCAACAATTTATGTAGCCACTCATTGTTTTGTTAAGGTACAAGTCCCTGTATCGCTAGAACCAGAAGCAAACGAAAAATTAATTGTAAATCGATTGCCTACAATACTTCCTACAGTTCCTGAACAATTGTATGGGCTGGTATTCCAAGAATATTGATATGACAATGAAACCGCACTACCTGTAATTTGCCCGGAAAAACCGGTGGTCGATATATTTGAAGAATTTCTTAAATATCCTGACATTGCACCGCTGTCCGATATAGTTATGTATGCAGTTCCATACTCGCCATCCGAAAGCGTCCATGAGCCCGTCCAAGTACCGGCATATTGACTAGGGCTACCGCTTGAACTACCTCCACTCCCACTTCCACCTCCACACCCCACCAAAGAAACTGCAAAAATCACTGCCAAAAATAAAACAATAACAATCTTTTTCATTTCGATTCCTCCTCGTATAATAATTTTCTACCACGAAGGACATGAAGAGCACGCAGATTTTTTATTTCAAAGCGCTCGTGGCCTTATATCATGAAAATATGAATCAATACGACGATTTCATTAATTCTTTTTGCTCTTCTTCGTTCAGCTTCGTGACCTTCGTGCTCTTTGATGGTTATTAGTTATTTCTGTGGACCCCTTATCTATTATAAAGAACACGAAGAGCATGAGCTTTTTTGTTGCATCCGTATCCCTTGAACCGCTTAATAAAACATACCCATATGTTTGCGTTTCGTAGTCGATTGGGTTTTGACTTGGGAAGTATTAATTGTATTACTCGTTACCGTGACTCCTTTGGCGGACGAATTTAGTGTTATTGTCCAATCCCATATTGTTGCTCCGTCTTTCGTTTCAGTATATATTACTTTAACCAACCCCAAATACGGTACAAACCAGCGCTTATCACAACATATAATGTCATCATCAGTATAGTTGTTCTCAAAAAGCCAAGCTGTAAAAGTCCCAGCGCTTACTGTCACCGATACTTGCCCTTTGTTTGTTCCCCATTCCGGACTAGTAAAGGAGGCGGTAACTGGATTCGTCACCATCAACACCGGAGTATCTTCAAGGTCATCGGTTGTCCCTTCCCACTCGCCATAATCGTAGTATTTAGAGCCACTTTTTTCTGCATAATAACCTGAACTGCCTAATGTTTCTTTGTCATTATTATCTGCCACTTTAAAAATATAAGCACCCGAACTCGACGAAGTTACGCTCATTACATTTATCACTTCCGACCCGGTGGAATTTGTTCCATTATCGTTTTGCGAATAACTCCCGGTTAATTGAAACCCGACTTCAAGCCCGAAATAATCCGAACTATATACCACACCTCCCGAAGTCCCTGGACCTCCCGAACTGCTTGACCCACTTCCTCCGCCGCAGCCGGCCACAGCGAACGCCATGATTCCCAGTAAACACCCATAATTTTTTCATTTCTGTTTCCTCCTATTTTTTGGTAAACTACCCGACCAGATCGTGTTTATAAACGTACCTCAGTAATTCATACCTGTTTTTTTACCTTTAATTTCCCAAACAATTGAGTGATCATATTTTTAACCCGCCCTTCACTGAGAAAGATGATTTCCGCAATCTGACGGTTGCTCTTGCCTTCGGCGATGAGACGGATCAGGGTAAGTTCGTAATCCTTCAAACACTGATGCGGCAATTTTTCCGGCCCAAGTTTTTCGGGAAGACTGTTTAGCAGTTGCCGGAGTAGAACCGATTTAGCGTCGTCCATTGTTCTCCGCCCGTGATAGACATCTTAGCGTCAGTAACTTGATCATTATCATTCAGAGCCCACTCAAATCGTCTATCGTTACAAACTTATCATTTTAACCTTGCTCAGACCGCGGATAAAAAGCCCTTCCTCCACGACTGGTTTACTTTTAAAATTACTATAAACTGATTACAGTTATTCGTAATATACTTTATTGATTTAAAAGGATAGTCAAGTCATGTCCACACCCTTCCCAATAAAAATCCCCCGTGTAAAATCAGGCATCAGACACTTGAGTACCCTAAGGAGCAACCCGGTTATTTTATAGATTTTTGCATTTTTATACCAACTTCAGAAATTTCTATATAAATTCTAAACTTATAAAATCCACGGTTCAACCAATTGTGACAATAATATCCAAATATGACAGTTGTCACATTTTGTTCTGACAAAATAATAATTATTCTTAGATAAGGTCTTTATGTGTTTTTTACTCTGCTCGATTAAATTTGAAACTTATTTTTTATAACGGTCCCCTTCGAACATTATATAATCAGAACCAAAACCGGAAATCGTCGAATGGGTTCCGGAGCGATCCCCATCTGTCCAATAGAGATCGATCGTAGAACTTTTGATCGTGTATTTAAAGACTCCGCCCCATCCATCAACCACGCCGGATTCAGGGAATGTCCTTTTCCAGAAAGAATTTCCTACCCCTGTAGAGGAAAATGAAAAATAAGCTTCAATCGGATCAGTACTCAATAAATTGTATGTATATTTGCCTTCGAGATAAACAGTCACCGTCAATTCTTTTGAGGTCGAGCTTCCATAAGTGTCGGTAACGGTTAGAACATACGTAGTCGCCACAGTCGGTTTTATCGATATCGAATTGCCACTGGTGATTTTGAGACTTCCAGGCGTAACGATACCCGTTCCGTTTTGAAAATTTGCTGTAAGTTGAATACTGCTTCCCCATAATACATTATTTGAACTTGCTTCAAATTTATTGATTACAGGGTCGGAAGCGCCTGAAGAGGATGAATTTATCGTAATCGAAAGTATTACGGAAACGTTTCCCCCAGCATTGCTTGCAGTTATCGTATAACCTTTTTTGGCCGATACAGCCGTAGGTGTCCCGGTAATAATTCCGGTGGCGGAGTCCATAACAAGGCCGGAGGGTAAAGCCGGATTGATCGAATAGGCTGTGGGTTTACCCCCTTTACAAGTCGGCGCATTCATCCCTATCACCGTTCCCTGGATATAAATAACCGAGTTTGATGAATATGCCAGATCTGTTGGTGCAGCATCACTGGTTGAACCCGATGACGAACCACTTGAACCGCAGGAACATATTAATAAGGGGATTAGCAGAATTATCACCGGAAAACAAATATACTTCAACTTGTTTATCACGCAATACCTCCTAACGGTTTCCCAAACTACACTTTGTGTCATAAAAAAATTGGCTGGTTAGCATCACCTCTACTGAAGTCTTTTATCATGAAGACATGAACCAATACGAAGATTTCATTGATTCTTTTTGCTCTTCTTCCTTCTCCTTCGCGAGCTTCGTGCTCTTCGTAGTTATTAGTTATTTCTGTTGACCCCTTATCTACCATGAAGAACATGAAGAGCGTAAACTTCTTTGTTGCATCCGTATCCCTTGAACCGCTTAATAAAACATACCCATATGCTTGTGTTTCGTAGTCGATTGGTCTTAACTTGGGAGGTATTAGTTGTATTACTCGTTAGCAAGACTCCTTTGGCGGATGGAGTAAGTTGTTTTGTCAACTATATGTTGTTGTTCCGCTGGTCGTTTCAGTATCTACATCTACCATTTTTGCAATTCCTAAATTTGGAACAAACCGCTTTTCCTCATTTGTTGTAACACCACTATCCGTATCAGTTTTTTCAAAAAGCCGAGCCGTAAAAGTCCCGGCGGGCACTGTGACCGATACCTAGCCTTTATTAGTTCCCAATTCAGGCCTATTGGTAAAGGAAGTGGTTAATGGATTCGTCACTATCAACTCCGGTGGTTTTTCCAAGTCATCGGTTGTTCCATCCCATTTTCCATAATAGTAGTAATTGGAGCCAATCTTTTCTGCATATTCACCTTCACCCTTAAGACCGAATGTGTCGTCATCATAAGCTTCTGCTATTTTATAAATATATGCGCCTAATTTTATGGTAAAAAGAAAGAATCCCTGCCTCGCTTTGTTTATTCTTCCAATCCGGCCGACCCGATTCCATACCTCAATTTCTCATGCAGATAAAGTCTTTTTTACTCTTGGGCCCAGCGAAATATCGTTTTCGATCCGACGGCGATAGCAACCTCTTATTATTTAGTCCAGGTATCGCTCCAGTCTGATTGAGATATCCCGTCGTTTGTTATATGAGTGACATTAATAGTATAAGTGTTACCCGTCAAAGTAACTGTATATTCCCAATGATTTACATGGTCTTGACTATCACGTGAATCGTGATAGCTGGCATCCCTTACAAAAGAGCCTGTCTCGTCGGCTAATGATGAATTACTGAAACTGCTGGAACCAGTGCCTTGGATTGTATAATCTTCATTATTCTTTTTTTTAACGTAATGAGAGGAGGCTTTGAAGCTGTACGTGCCAGTCCAGCGATTTTGAGCATTCACAGTCCCAATAAAATCCAGAAGCTCGAAAGAATCAGTATAACTATATGGGTAACTATTTGGGTAGCTTATATCGTTACCTGCACTTACTTCGGTTGCATTTACCGCCTTTATCTCATATTGATTAGAAGCAAGTTGTTTAAATTGAAGCGGCCAATTCATCGTATAATTATCTGTCGTATCGCCTTCTGAATAGGACAATGTTGCAGTATACCACCCATCATTCGGCCCAATCCAATGTAAAGTCCCAAGTATACCATCAAATGGTGAATCAGATGACATTTTAACATTAGAGTTTGAGTATGATAAACTATTCGATGAGGCCGACGTAACGCTATGTTGATCCACTTTGGTTGAAGCATTTTGTGCCCCTAACATGGCTGCTACTTTGGCGTTAATCTCCGCATCCGATAATCTATCAGAACTATTTCCACCACTACTACCTCCACAACCCATTACCGAAAAAAGAAAAATTACGGCAATCACAGACAATAGAATCCTTTTCATTTGATTCCCTCCGATCCAAATTTTATAATACACCATCCATTCTAAATATATAAAATTCATAATTCAACCAATTGTGACAATAATATCCTAATATGACATTTGTCATATTTATATCTAACAAAATAATAATTATTCCTTTTATAATCCCACAGAGACCTCATTGTGATATTAAACGACATTATTATAAGACCGGTTATTTTTTTGATTTTAGAGCTTCCAAAGCGCTCTTCAAATCAATATAGGCGGCAATCACCTTCGGCTCCGGAGGTCTCATTTTGTTTTAATACCGTTATGTATATTGATCATAATCATCCCGCTCCATTTGATTGTCGAAATCGGGGCCCACCCCTTTTTCATTCACACAGACATCATGCCGTAATTCGAAGATACCTTCCAATACGTTTTGCTTCTCTTGGGCAACTACTTTTACGTTAATATTTCTCATTATCAACACCCCTCATAAAACTAGATCAGGGGGTGAAAAATATCAGAAGCAAAAATAAAAGATAATAATTTTTATTGCCAAAAACGATATCTACCGCAGAGACGCAAAGGCGCAGAGTCTTAATTTAACAATAACGGACATTTTAATTTTCTCAGTAGAAAATATTGCGATATTATTGTCGGTAAAGCTTTTGGATGCGGGTGAATATGTAGTGGTTTTGATTCCTGCGGATCAAGAGGGGACATCATTAATAAAACTATTGGCCTTAACGTAAATCGATGAGGTGGAATATTACACGGCTTCATTTTCCGGGTTGACGGAGAAAATATACGCTCCGGATATTTTCTCCGCTATCTGGGCTAAATCCTTATTTTTTCACAATGTGAATCGATATTCTTCAATACGATGAACTAATCCAATTTTCAACGCCTCAGCCGAAGATATGATATGGGGTTTGGACATCAATTCTCTCCATGTTGAGGGCGGCTCTTTATTTGTTTGCCGTGCAATGAACTCAGTCACTCGTCTGGTGTCTTCTTCAATTTCTTGAATAAGCGCCGACAATGTTTCTATTGTCTGAATCCCCTCCACATTCTTGCTGATGGGATGGGTAGCAAACATGGACTCAGGACAACAAATCCTTTCTGTTCCGGCTGCAAAAACAATCAAGGCCGCCGAGTCTACATTCCCAATATTATAGGTTGTTATTGGGCAGGAAAGTGATAGCAGAAGATTTGCCAAAGCCAAAGCCACCGGCACAGAACCACCCGGCGACTGAATCGCTAGGTGGATGTGAGTACAGTCATTCGCCACCTTCTCTTTGAGTAAGCTTAAGATATTTTCGGCTTTTTCCGTATCAATAGTATCCATTAGTACAAGATGTGCTTCACTCATGATTTGACTTCCTTTCTGATAATTTCTAGCGCAGTATGAACTCGTGAAGTGGTATCAGAACTATGAATTTCCGATATACCATCTTGATGAAAAACGAACACTCGATCCGCCAATTCAAGGCAAGTAATATCGTGGGTGATCAAAATGACGGTGCACTGTCCGCGAAGCCCAGTAAGTACCGAGTAAATAGCCTCTTTAGCTACGATATCAAGATTGTTAGTCAGTTCGTCAAGGATCAGGATTTCCGGATTGCGAACTAAAGCGCGAACTATACCCAAAGTCTGTAGTTCACCACCGGAGAGAGTTCCCGGAGAGAGGCTGGTGTAAAGCCCAGATGGATGAGTATCTAAAAAACGCTTAAAACCGCACTGGTGCAACATTGTCTCAACAATTGATTCCGAGATATTCTCATCACGGAGTCTGACATTTTCTAACAAAGAATCTCTGTAAATGACAATATGCTGTGGGACCATTGCAGATTTTTGATCGTTAAAATAAACTATACCGCTCTCCGGCTTATATGCTCCAATCAGCAGTTTTGCAAGAGTGCTTTTCCCAGTCCCGTTTCTTCCAAGAAAGCACACAAATTCGCCCTTGTGAATATTGGCAGTAAAATCCGTGATAACTGGAGATTTGTCTGAAGAATAACGAAAAGTTACTGATTCAAGACTCAATATAGTTGGACGAGTCGTTACGTTATTTCTATGTAGCATAGGGGGAACCGAAGTGGGTGTTTGGATAATGTTGGTAGCATGGTTGCGGTTTTCTCCCAAGGAAAACGTTTCTTTCAAGGACTTTGCATATTCCAATCCCATGTCCAACTGTGGCAGGATAAACATAACTTGGGAGAGGCCATTGAGCATTTGAGCAATGAGCATATCGTACATGACAATATCTCCAATCTTCAGCCCTCCTTTTAGAAACAGATATGTGCAAACTAGTAAAACAACAGCATGAACTCCCCATATTTCCAACTGAATCAGTACTTTGAAATCTGTCATGCTTTTTTGCTGACTGATTTGACTTTTCGCGGTTTGTTTCACATTGGACAAAAAGAGCGGTTTATATAAAGATGTTACACCGAACAAGTTTAGGATAGGTAACATTTCCAATAAGCCGAGAACTAAGTTACCTTCACGGTAGAAACACTCTCTTAGTTCTTTGGTATTGGCTTCAAGCTTCTTGTGAAATAATCGGTGTGTTAGTAAAGCGAATACAGCCACTACGATGAAGATAAGAGAAATTGAGGGAGCTTTCCAAATAACCAAAGAAAAGGTCCCTAAGAAAAAAATCAGGAATCCCAAACCAGCATCAAACAACATACGACAAGTTCCTGTGACGACAGCGACATCCCGTGACAGCTTTTGCATCCAGACGCCCGGTGTGGAAGAATCGCGAACAAGGATCGGTAGATTCTGGATATGTGTCCAAACGATTTCTTTCAGGCACCGTTCTTGCTCAGAAAATGCAGTTATTGATAAACGTTCATTCACCCATAAAAATAAAATTGTGATAAGTCCTAAAAAAAGAATGCCCCAAGCCAATAGATAAACTCTGTAATCAATTGTCCCCTTAGCCAATGCCGAAATAAAATATCCAAACAGCACCGGTGTTGCTAACATGGGTAAACGAGATAATATTCCAAACAAAAACAAAAAATTTTTGTTTGACAAAGAATTAAAAATAATCTGAAACGGAATCGAAGATAATAACGAAATTTTTTGTTTTCTCATGATTCTATAAACGATGGAATTATTTCCAATAATCGCAACGCCTTTTCTGCGTACTCTTGGTCATCTTGAGACAAGTATTCATTATTCGCTATTTTTCGTCCCACTCGTTTAAGAAAAAAAAGAGAACAAGCTCTGGCCTTAGCTTTCATGGCATTGCAGATTGTTGTTTTGGCAGCCGATCGGTAAATGGTTCCACCCAGTCTCATGCTTTCGCCAAAACAATTCTTACAATTCTTATGAATCGGACATTTGGTGCAGGTCGGATCAAACGGGATCGATTTTATTTCTCTTAGGTTGTCCCAAGCCCAGCGCGCCTTCTCATATCCCAGTACGGGGGTTGAAAAAACATGACAAATGCAGGGCGAACCGTCAACATCATAAGCGATAATATTGTTGGACTCCCCGCAGAATGCGATGTCACGCATAGGATATTCCGGGAAATAATCGGCTATTCGGAAAGAAAAGAGACCGCAATTAACCGCTTCTTCCGGCTGGTCCATGTATTCCGGAATAAGACTTAACAATTGATTTTCCAAAACACCCGCAGTCTCAGGAGTCCATTCGAAACCTTCTCCGATCTCCGTTTCAAAGGGTATCCCGGTGCGGTTCATTTCACGTATCGTTTCCGCCAACAAATAAACCGAATCCTTAAAGAGGACAAGTTTTATCCGGCGTGACGGCCAATTTTCCCGAAAGAACTTCCAATTTATGAACTGATCCGTACGATTAAACTTGTTCATCGTAGAGAGTCCATCCATACTTAATCCGACATCAATCCGGGATTTATTGGCCGACAGCCATAGTTCCATGTCGCCGGACAACAAAGTTCCGTTAGTGCGAACCGTCAATTCAAAGGGAATCGCCTGTTCCTTTGACCAGAGCCATTCGGACACTTCGCGAATTAAATCGAAGTTCAACAAAGGCTCGCCCCCCATATAGGCAATTTCAGCTCGCGTTGTCCAGTCATCATTTAGCATCTTGGCAAATTCATCTTCAAGAATACATTTGGCGGTCACAACCGACATAATCCCTTTGGACTTCTTTGATTGATAACAGTACTCACAGTCCAAATTACATGCTTGCGAGACCATTAGAATAATTTGTCGTCTATCGGGAATAGGACTGTGTACACTTTCCGCAAAACCTACAGTATTATTCATTACTGTCAAGACAGCCAGTTAAACATAGAAAATATGCCATGACATATCTAGCTTTCCGTTCGCCACGGCATATTTGAACTCCAAAGCAAAGTACTGGCTGCCAATAGTCACCTACCTTCTACCGAGAGTTCCAGCAAGATCCAGAGTTGCCATCACAGTAAGTACTGCAAGAGTGTGTACAAAAGTTATCGCAGGAACCTGAACAGGTATAACAATTAGTACTTTCAGGTGATCCTGTTGCGATAGTTCCGTGTTGTTGCTTGTAGGATTCAAGCAACGTACGAAGCTTTGACACTTCTTGCTCGTCAATGTTCATGTTAAACCACCTCCTTTCCGCTTTAATCGAGACGGTATAAATTTGAACGGAACCTCCGCCTTTCGGACTGAAAATGATGAGAGAAGAGGGTATGCATTTAGAGCAGATTGTCCATGCTTCGCCTCATCTTCGGTTAGCGATTCACATCTAGCAGCCAGTACCTTGATTTGGAATTCGCATGAGGCAATTGCTTCGGCAAGAATCATTTTACACCAGCGAAAATCCCGTTTCGACAAATCGCCTCGGTAACGATAATTAAACCCCATACATGTCGGGCAGTAATCTTTAAGGCAGCATTCATTACAACGAGCATCAACCGCGATGGTATCGCAGGTCCATTCCACTTTGGATAACTCAAGGGCTCTTTCTTGGCCGAGCACAACCGGAGAAAACATATGGCAACCATAACTTCGGCCATCGACATCATAGCTAATCATGTGTACTCCCGTCCCGCAAAATCTGCGTTGATGCCGAGACGGATTTGTAAGACCGAACAGACCTCGCGTCAGCAGATTTATTGGAATGAGGCGTGAATTATCTAGATAGGCCTTCGCGAGTAATCGCAATTGTTCTAAATAAAGTTCCGCCTCAACATCACTCCAATCGACACCTTGTGCCAATGATGCAGCTAAACGATACCCTTTCCTCTGCGAATCAAAAATGCCGGCAGCCAAATGGGGTAATGACTCCTTTGAAACCGTCAGTTTAAACCCCTGTATCGGCCATGTCTCGTGAAAGAAAGAAAAATCAACGGTTCTTTCTTCAGTTCCCCTGTTTTTCCGTTGCATTTCGTCGCTTCCGTCATAACTGGCGCCCAGCCACACTAAATCCCGATATTTTTTGAACCAGGCCTTTCGTTCTTCATCAAGCAACGTCCCATTGGTTGATGCAAAACAAATGAAAGGGACCGGAAACGGTTCGGCTGCCAGCCATTCGATAATCCGTTTGATAAGCTCAAAGTTCATCAACGGTTCGCCGCCCATGAAATCAATTTCCAACTCATCGAAACGGGGATCGTTTTGAACCAGTTCCGCTTCCTTCATGATGAGCGACTTTGCCAAATCAAACGACATCATTTGATTATCCTTATGTGCCTCGTAACAATAGGTGCAGTTTAAATTGCAGGCGTGCGTCACCATCAACATACAGATGCGACGTTTTAAATTACCGTTTAAATTTTCAAATATCGGTTGCATTGAATCCACCTTTTAAAACCCCGATTCATTAGAATAAAACTCGATCAAATTAATGCCTTCAAAACAATCATTCAAGAAGGGTTATTCAAGTCGTATTCATACAGCCTTTGTTTACATTGATCAACATGTCTTTGGGCTTGCGCTACCCTATAACTTCCCATAATAGTACCTGTGTTATGTTCAACATCCCAATCGTAGTCTTTTTGTGCATTAGCTAAATCTTTTTCTGCTTCTTCAAGCCATCTTACAAGTTGGGCCCGATAGACAGGGTCATAATTTGCTAATGCAATTCCACTATTGTTTCTTAATACAATTCCATTATTGCCCATATGTATTGCACAAGGATAAATCAAAAAAACCAAAATAAATACAATAAACCTTTTTTTCATCTTCATTATCTGAAACCTCCCTATATAATATTTTTGGATAAAATAAAGTGCGTTTCTCTATTTTCACCTCCCTGTTGTAAATTTTAATCAATAAGAACCAAGCCTTTACAGTACTTAAACTCATTTATTATTGCTCTTGTTTCAAAATTCAATTATAATTGTAGACTCACCAATTCAATAGTTCAACCAATTGTGACAATAATATCCAAGTATGACATTTGTCACATTTTGTGTCTCCTCAGATCTGGTTTTGCCGGATGAGCATGTCGCGTGGACCGGATGTTTCCGGATGAAACCAAGGAATATAATACTGATTCGTAACGAACTGATGGACTTCCGGATTATTGACTTTTAATTTTTCGAGGGCCCGCGGTAAGTCAATGTAAACCGCTATGGTTTTAACTCCGTCCGGAAACACCTTTTCCTTCCCAATTTGTACCGCTTCAATTCCCAGCCAATTGAGATAATGTAGATATTTAGGTTCTACCACGAAATACCAGTGAATGATGTTGTTTTCCTTGGACCATTTCACCACTTCCCGGTAGATGAGAAGATCTGCGTGTTGGCGCCGAAATTTCTTATCAATGGCGATTCGGGTGACTTCGATGGCTGATTCACGAGTCAACTCTATGCCGGGAATCAGCTCCCGGAAATCCTTATCCAGCATTATCGGAAACTGGAGTGGAATTATCCGTTGGCAGCCAATGACCATGGCCTTGCCGGATTCATCCGGGATACTGACAGCTACATAGCGGCTGTTTTCATTGTCATAACTATCTTTTTCCATTCCGGTACTCAAATCCGGCGCCCATCCTTTCTCCTTGGCATAAATCTCGTTGCGTAGGCGGTAAATTCCCTCCATGGTTTCTTGCTCCTCGATGGTTACAAGCCTTACTTGAATTTTTTCACTGTTTAAATTCATTTCCAACACTCCTTTTTGATCTCTAGATCAAGAAAGGGGTGTTTATCAGAAGCTAAAAATTAATTAATATTCAATTTCAAAAGAATCGATTGAATGCTCATGACATCGAATTCAAATTATGATAAAATAAGAAAAAAATGGAATATTAACATGAATTACCCTTGATAACATTCTGAGGATATTCCTAAAAGCAGGATGAATTCTGCGAATCAAGCGCCATACAATGATTGATTAGGGGAGATTTTTTCCAATGAAACCTGCGTGGTCAGGAACAGAAAGTACTGATAATATTCGGACCGATGGCGTCCCGCAAAATATAAAGACGCCGGAAGCTAAGTTAATAAAAAGCTTGACGGCGTTTATTCAAGTAAAAGTTATCGACTGTAACCAATCCAATGCCAAGTATATGGCTGAATGGGCAATTCAAAGTTATATCGAACAAACCAAAGAACCAATCGCAGAAAACAATCGTGATGTTGCCGAGTCAACTATTATTCAAAGTTTCTTCAAGTGTCTTATTTTAAATGATTGTGACTACCAAAAACTGATCCGGGAGTTTATCTACAATCAATACAGAATGGAATCCGCCATTTATCCAATGTGCAATCTAGTCCTCATCCCCTTTTTAAAGAGTAGCCGAAAAATTCCCGAAGTGATCGTTGACAGTTTGGCCGGCGTCCTTTGGGATAAAGTGATTGACCGTTGTCAGTCATCTTCCGAACCCCTTACCTTTCTTCTTAGTCAACGGCTTTACAATTTTTTGATTCAAATGTTTTTAAAGTTGATTACTGTTGAAACGCAAAAAGGATTCCGCCGAAGATACGGAGTGGCCGAAAATCTAGCCGTAAACTGGGCTTATTTGAAGGCAATCAATGGCGCTCCGGAAAGTATAGCAGCAATAAAAGACTATTTGACGGAGGCCCTTCCTTCAAAGATTCGGGAGAATTTTAGCCGGGATAATCAGCAATCCAACTTTCTCTTTGGTGAGCAGGGCCTGGCGTTTGATAATGATGAAACCAAAGAAGCCATTCGTGTAGTTGTCGAAAAAGTTGTCCCGGAGGTAGTTGCGGATATCTCCGGGAAAAAATGTTCCTATGATCCGGAAATCGATAAGATTTATATAAAAAGCTTTCTCCAATACGTACTAGAGAAACATTTATTCTTTATTAGGGATGATAATAAAAACGATAAGTATCAATATCCAATAAATGAACAATTCTCAGGTCAAGCTGATTTGAAAATGGATGCGGAACCGGAAGAAGACGAGTTATCGGGCTGGAATAATGTGAAACTTAGGGCTTATTCGGACATTTTCAAATATGTATTCCTTTGTGGAGGATTTCCGCACGAACAGTTGTCATTTCTCTTTTTAGATTTTTTGGAAATCAAACCCGAGCGTTTCGTCGAAGCGCAATTCCATCAGGAAAAGTGTTTAAACGAACTTCGGGAATACTTTTGGACTCAAATGACCACCCGGTTAGGAAGATGGGGTTTTAAAAGCGGGGATTTTGTATGTTATTTAAACCCGTTGGATCAACGGTTACAACTAAAAGTAAAGCGGCTTACTGCCTTAGTGAGCCGGAAAGATAGTAAAATCAGCGCGGAGCTAATGGAAATGGAGATCGGCAGGACTAAGCTCGTCGGGTATCATTTTTTTACCGGGCGTGATATCAACATGGCCCTTTCATTTTGGAGCGAAAATGTGCGACGGACTATTACGAAAATTGCCGGAGTATCTTCATATAAACAAATCTATAAAGGGGTATTGGTCCCGAAATTTGATATCTCAATCAAAACCAGTCGAAACCAGTGTAAATTGAAAGATATTGAACCCTGCAGCAAGGAAACCGGTATCGGTTGTCCGGTCTTTGAAATTGTCAACCAAAAATTAAAAAAACTGCCTGATAAGAGGAGGGTATCAAAATGACCCACCCGGATGAGAAGGAACTCAGACGTTTTGTTGATAATCAAATATCGATGCAGGAACTGATTAGAATCAACCGGCACATGGCTGAATGTACGGAGTGTATGGGAAAAGTCCAAAGCCTGACATATTTACGTGAAAACGCGGATGAGGCGCTGGACTCATTTAATCTTAGTACGATGGAGTCACTTTACCAGGAGGAGTATTGGCGGAAGGTGCTGGAAAAAGCTCTTACAGAAACCCCAGATGAAAGCCTGAAGCTAAAAATAAAAAAATGGTTGACCGGACTTGGGCAACAAACAGGATTGGTGTTTCAGACTTTTCAGGATTCGATCGCCAACCTGACCTCGATTGCCAACTTAAAAGCGCCGGAGGACTATAAATTCTTACTGGGCTGGAAACTTGAATATACTCCGAGATCAGACTCTCCAGCGGGAATAATGGTCTCCAGGGCCAGTGAAAGCCTTAAAAACGGCGATTTAAAAAATATGGAGGAGATTTTGAGGAAGACCGTCAGGTTAGAATCAGGAATCTGCGAGAATTGCCGGTTGTCAATCATTAAGGATCAAAAGATATTGGGTTTTATAGAATCCGATGCCGCCCAAAAAAGTATTGCAGTATTTCTGCTTGCAGAGTTCATGGATGCGGGTGAATACTTAATAGTTTTAGTTTCAGTGGACACAGAAGAGACATTTTTAATCAAATCATTGGAATTAACAAAAAAAGATGAGCACGAATATTACACAGCCTCATTTTCAAAGTTAACGGGAACGGTTTATACTTTGATGATAAGTACTAGTTTGAAATAAATGGGCTACAATTGCTCAGATTTCATCGCTATTTATATAACGCCAATAACATTGCCCGAGTACAGTTAACTTGCAGGACTTGGAGTTCATTGCCGCAAAATACATATGTTCCTCGCCGACAGGTTTGACAACTCCCACAGAGACCATCTTCTGCAAATCCTTTAAAATGGCTACATGATCGGGATTTGCCTCCGGAGCGGTAAATTCATAGGAAGGATCCAACCGGTATTCCAAGTCGACTTCCTTAAAATAGAGGATTATCTTCTTTAAAACCTCCAATGGAATGGGCGGTTTTACTTTGCGAATGGACATAAAAGAATTTACGTTTGTTTTAAAGACAGGGCGCTGGCCCCATTGACCCAAAGCATTATCGATAAACCCATAAACACTTCCGGCGGTTACATTTCCACATAAATCAGCGGCGCCACCCTCTAACGCTTCAATTAGCAACCGGGTAAAAACCCCTCGTCCCTTTTCCTGTCCGGCAGTTTGATTTTTTGTACAGGCGGTTAATATCGTAACTCCATCACCAATTCCGGTTACATCGCCATTCGGAGGATTCACAATGGCTCCTGCATGACAGCAGTCCAAGATGATGATTTTATTATTTGCTTTGGATTGGTTGGCCAGGGTTAGAATCTCCGCCATGGAGACACCTTCTTTATATTCATCCGATGCCAAGATATATCCACCGGCAGCGTCGATATTGCCGTGCCCTGCAAAATACAGCAATACCGCCTCATACTTTTCGGCTTCAAATAATTCGATAATTTGATTTTTTATTTGTTGCCGGTTAACTTGTCCTTTCTCATCGATCAGTATTTTGCAGCCAAAATTAACTGTCTGGTCTTCGTGCTCCTTCAAGATTCTATAAATTTCCTTGGCATCGCCAATGCATCCGAGTAGAGAAGCATGGGGATAGTTATGTAATCCAATTACCAGAGCTTTGCGCATTGAAACACCCGCCCTTCCTTTCCCAATATCGGATTGAATCCGAATAAAGTCAAGCAGTTTTTTATTTGTTAATAATATTTTACCTCAACAGTCCCATCTTCGCCGCAAAAGCCACCAAAGCCGTACTTTTATGCGATTCAATCCCCAATTTATCATAAATACCGATTAGCATATTCCGGATATACCCCTCGGCCAGATCTAAATCCGCCGCGATCTCCTTGCAGGTTTTCCCCTCCGCCACCAGATTAATAATCTTTAATTCCCGCTCCGCCAGTCCATACTCGCGGGAATTTGCGCCGGCGGAGCGAGTTCCGTTGCTTTTTGCCTCACCGGCCACCACTCCGTCAATAAGCGGATCAAAGATCTTTAAACCCCCGTAACAGCATTTGATGGCTTCAATCAGCTTCTCAATACTGCAATCCTTGACAATATATCCATCCGTTAAAGGCATGGCCTTCTCTAAAAATCTATTTGAAGTCTCCGAAGTCAAAATCAAAACTTTGGCATTCCCATCATAATCTTTGATCTGTTTTAAAGCTTCAATACCGTTCATTTGAAGCATTTGTCTTTGCTCATCATAAAAATAAATATCCATTAAAACCACATCCGGTTTTAACTCCCGGTACATGCGCAAGGAATCATCCGGCTTTGGCGAAACTCCAACTACCGCGATTTCATTACTTTTATCCAGCAAATACTTTAAACTATCCGTTAATACCTTATGGTCATCCACAATCAGTACTTTAATCAATTTTACTTTCTCCTTTAATTGGAATGATGACTGAGATTTTAAAACCGTCATTTTCGTCGGATTTAAACTCAATATTGCCACTGTAATTCTTCACCATGTCTTGCATACCCCGTAAACCCATTCCAGATTTTTGGATATCATTGCATCCGATCCCATCATCCAAAATGGAAAGCAAGAGGTTATTCCGGTGATACCTTAATAAAAAGGTAATCATATTGGCCTTGCCATGTTTGAGTGAGTTAGTCATGGCTTCCTGGCAAATGTTGTAAAGTATCCGAATAAGCGAGCGGTCCAGAGTCGAGAAATCCCCTTCAAAGGAATACTCCACATTCACACCGGTATTCCGTTGAAAATTATTAATCAATACCTCCAAGTAAGACAGTGCATTATTTTTATGATTAAGCTGCTGGGGTAAAATATTATCTCCGCTAATCTCTTTGGCTATTTCCCGGACATTGTACATAGTGTTTTTAATGGTCTGTTCGGCGTCTAAAATAGTGGTCATGGCTTTTCCCGGGTCATCATTGATGGTAATTTTACAAACTTCGATCAACCGCAATAAAACATTCAAATTATGCCCCATTAGGTTGTGAATTTCGGTTTCAATTCGACTGCGCTCTTTTTCGAGCGTCAATTCCTTGACTGTGGCGGCATAATCGGCTAATTGTTCATTTACAATGGTTAATTCCTCGTTTTGGGATTTCATTTTGGCCAGTATTTTTTGGTATTCGGTAATGTCTTTTAATAAAATCACCGTTCCCAGATAGTTGTTCTTCAACAGAATCGGATTGATCTCCACCGCGAAACAGCGGTCAATGGAAGGAAAATATTTCTCAAACCGGAAAATGGAATGATCGGAAATCGTTTTTTCTAAATACTCTTCAAACTGGGCAAAGTCTAAGTTGTCTTTCACGGACATTTCAAAAAGCCGCTTTAGTTCAACATTATGTTCCAGCACCTGCCCATGTCCGTTTTGACGGTCTTTGAAAAAAAAGTCTGAGAAAGCACGATTATATTCAATCAGACGGCAATCGCTATCAATCACCAGAAAGGCGTCGGAGATGTTATCAGCCACTTTTTTAATCGCAAAGGGAATGATATTCAAGAAATCATATTTAAAGATGGCAATCCAACAACAAATCATCATAGTGGCGATAGCAATCAAAGTAGCATTAATATTGACGTTAATCCATTTCATAGTTAAGGCGAGGTTCACTACAAAAGGGATTATTCCCCCCACAAAAAGCAGAATGGACTGCCGTGATAATAATCCGGCGCTTTTAATCGAAGACCGGAGGAAGATGATGAAAGCGATGGTCAGACAGATATAATTATTTGTGGTGTGAACATAAAAATAGGGTCCATAAATAATTTCATTGATAAAAATACTGTTTTTAACAAAAAAAAGGTGGTGCATTGGATTGGTCCAGATTAATCCAAGCGAGATTAAGGGAATGACGAATATGAATAGATAATATGGCCTGAATTTGAAATTAGCCCGGCTAAAGGTGAATGATGTCATTAGAAAAGTAGGTGGCACTAAAATCAGTCCGGTATAAAAAATGCCGTAAAAAATTACTCCAAGATCACCCTTCCCCGGAAAAAGCTCCAGGAGGATCTCTCCCGCATACCAGATGGCGATACTCCCCATGAACAAAAAAAATGAGAGATGAATCGGTTTTTTTTGGGGAATGCTAAGAATCCGGCACATAAAATACAGCGGAAATATTGTTAAGATAATTATGATCAACAAATCAATTTTCACGCAAATACCTGCTTTAAATAGTTTCTATCCCCATTCTAAACATTCCGGTTCCGGAGTGCAATGAATTATGACAATTGTATCCGAATGTGACATTTGTCACATTTATCATAACCATTAATCGCCTTCTTTCAAATCCATCAGCGCTACTTTGCCAACACTTCTCGGGATCTCGGCATCGATCATTTGCAACCGGCCGGTTTTTTCATCCGGGCGAAGCAATGTCGCTGTATAGCTGACACCTGCCGGAAGAGAGCCGATAATATTATTATAATCCGTAAAATTATGACACAAGGTTTTATTGATTGCCACAACTATATCGCCCACTTTGTATACAGGATGGTGGGGCTTGCCCGGTTCATACCCGACTACCAACACACCATAGTCAATCCCGGTCTTACCGATACTCCTTACAAAATCAATCGCCGCCGGGACATAAACCGGTGCTTCCGCGTCGCTGTCTTTGACCTTATTCAAATAAAACTGAAAAGCGTTGACTGCGTCATCATACATTCTAACGCGTAAAAAACGCAAGGCCTTCCCCCATACCAGATAAGGGCCGTCTGAATCCTTCGGCGTAAATTTCTCACGGATCTGCTGTTTCTTCTCGTCCAGCTCTTTTTGAGCTTTGGCAAGCGCCTTCTGCTTTTCTTCAAGGATTTTTTGTTTTTCCGCCACTTCTTTCTTTTTGTCCGTCGGCGGATCAGCGGAAGAATTGGCAATTCTCTTCTCCGCATTCCGGTTCGAACCGTTCTTCAAGTCTTGCAATCTTTTCTTGACGGACATCAAATCCATCCGCATCTTCCCGACACGCGACGAGTACTCTGTCATCAAACCATCCTGTTGGGTGATAATATTCTTTTCCTGGGCCTTCAATGAAGCTTTGTTCCTGGACCACGACGGCAATTCTTTGGAAATTATCTTCAGTTCGGGTAAAAATTCCGTCCGAAATTCTTTGAGGGCTCTCTCATCAATAGGCAGCACTAGTTGACATGTGCTGACCATCAGTTCCTTGGAGCTAAGAGCCATTAAATCCCGGTCAATTTCTACTATCCGGAAACGTGCCGGATTATCTAGCGGCTTAGCCGGATTCATGGCGTCTTTTAAAAAGACCAAATCCTGATCGCATTGTAGGAAAAGCGCATTAAGATATTGAGGAAAAGCGGCCAATTCCGCGGTATTAACCTTTGTTCCGGACATAGCTTTGGAGAGTTCTTTGGAAAGGGGTATCGCCTGAAGGGATTGTTTTTTAAGTTCTTTCCGCTCATGTTCAAGAATCCCTATCAGGTCCTGATAAGAAGACGATGCCGGATCTCGCAGATAATCTTCAGAAGCGTCTATCGCATCTTGATAAGACGAAAGCATGCAGTCGGCCACTCCAAGATTGGTAAAAATATAACCCAGCATGTCTTTTACATTGTTCTTTTGCTTTTGAGTACCCGGATAGACATTCCGCGGATGAGGTAATATTCGGGGAATCAACATGCTACCGCCCCAAATCCCAAAGAGCAGCAATAAACAAGCGACAACGGCAATCACCGACCGCCGCCAGGACATACCCGAGAAAAACTTGCGGATGAAACCGGGTTTGCTCTGGAGAAATTTAGAAAGTTTCTCCATAAAAGCGTCAAAGAACTCCACCGAGGCCCGAATTTGATTTTGAAACCTTAATGTTTCGATATCATCTGGCAACTCCGACGGAAAGTCGAATCCCTGCAGTATGACCGGGACAATATTTTTTTTGCAGTGGATGGCATGGGCGACTTCCAGCCGAACCCAATCGTCCTCATTGGCGCAACGTTTAAGTGCGTTGGGGGATAAAATGACCAACACGTCATGGCATTCGTCGATAACCGAATAAAGCTTTTCATTAAAAGCGCCTGAACGTAAGTATTCAACATCCAAAAACACCTTGTAGCCTTGATCAGTCAGCCGATCATAGATTGCCTTTGCAGTCTGCTCACCGTCATCCCGGCGGTAGGAGATAAAGATGTCGTAGTTCATTCCTCACAACTTCCTTCTATTTAATGGTTTCTTTTGCATGGTGAAAATCCAATTTTTATCATTGAATCACCGGATCTTAAATAATTACGGCACCACCATATTCTTATCTCCGACTAATGACGCCAACTCCTCCTTCAATTTCTGTCGTTGGGTGTAAATAGTACGTTCCTGCCCGGATAGGGTTGTTTTATCCCTGGACCACGAAGGCAACTCTTTCGAAATAACCTTCAAACCTGGTAAGTTCCCCGTATGAAACTCCTCCAAGGCCTTTTCATTAACAGGGAGTAAGATAATACATGTGCTGATCAAAAGTGACTTCGCATCCATGGTTGACGCATCCCGTGCGATTTCAATCAACCGCCAACGGATTACATTGTTGAAAAAGCCCTTGGGATTCATAGCCACTTCCAAAAAAGCGATGTTTGTATCATAATCGGAGCGTAATTTCCTAGGATTTTGAGATAATGCCGACAGAGCCGCTATATCGACCTTCGAATCGGATAATGTGGCAAAAATCTCCTTTGAAAGCGGGGTCGTATTTTCTGCTTCTCTTTTTAGCTCTCCACGTTCATGTTCCAGATCGGAAACCAGATTTTGATAACCCACCCCCGATGGACCATGCATATAATCCTCACAACTGCTTAACGCATTTTGATATACCGCCAGCATATTGTCCATTATCTTCAGGTTTGTTTGAACATAATACAACATCTCTTTAACATCGTTCTTGTCTTTTTGAGAAACCGGATACGTATTAAAAAATATTTGCTGAAATAGGATACCGCCACCCCAGATACCCGAAATCAACAATATGCAGACACCGACGGCAATAGCCGATCGGCGCCAGGAGAGACTGGTAAATCTGCGAATAAAACCCGGTTTACTCTTAAGAAAATGATAAAGTTTCTCAAGAAAAGCGTCAAAGAACTCCACCGATGCTTGTACCCCATTTTGATACCGAAGCGGTTCAATATCCGCCGACAATTCCCTCGGAAACTTAAAATCCCGCAGCACAATCGGGATGATATTTTTCTTGCAACGGACGGCGTGGGCAATTTCCAGCCGCACCCAGTCATCATCGTTAGCACAGCTATCCAACGCATTGGGGGACAAGATGACTAATACATCTTGGCATTCGTCGATGACCGAATAAAGCTTGACATTAAAAGCACCCGAGCGCAAGGTTTCAACATCCAAGAATACCTTGTATCCTTTATCGGTAAGCCGTTCATAGATGGCCTTGGCGCTTTGCTCGCCGTTTTCCCGGCGGTAGGAAATGAAGATATCCCATTTCATTGCATAATGCTCCTATATGTTTACCGGTGTTATGCCAAAAGATAATCGTCCCGACCGGCAACGGCTTGCTTTAGTAAATTTCCCGGAAATATATTGTTTGGAACGAATGGTATGATTTTCTATTCCTTTTATTTAAATCCTGCAATTAAAGAGCCAATTTATAGAAAAACAAGAGCAACTTAAATCAATTTTAATATTAAATTATTTTTTGAAGAATGCAACATCATTAAAGAATAAAAATCTCGCAAAAAAGCCACTCAATCTTCTAGAAAGAGTGGCTTTTTAGGGATGCCGTAAAATTCATAAACCCTTATCAAAATGGAATAATTAATCCATACGGGCTAGGCCAAATGCATGGAAAACAAGCATAAGCCTTTAAAAAACGCATTTTGAACCAACTACACCTCGGACGTATCGGAAAAAACCAAAAAGGGCTTTAAAATGTATGACCCCAAATCGTACCAGAACCACTCATGCCTCCCAGCCTACTCTTGTGAGTGAGAATCTTCGATTAGTCTCCCCACACTGGCGGCTTCACGATCTCCATTAGCTACTACCAATAAAGGTTGATTAACCGGCGGATCTTTTTCACTCGT